>CAMAVA010000001.1 GCA_945861515.1 Brevundimonas vancanneytii
GAACGGGAACGCATCAAACGCCAAACCATCGAACATCGGCGCTTGCAACACCGCAAAATCGCCGCCTAGATAACAACCCCAGATGAGGCCCATTCTCCGCTAAAGAGACGCCCCGAATGTCTCGAATGTTCTGACGACGTACAGTTGGGAGCAGAAACCATTGATTTTGTTGACGTCCTGTCAGCTTCCCAAGCTGAATGTCGGGGTTCGATTCCCCCCGGCCGCTCCAGATTTGTTGCCCTCGGCGCCTCGGTCGGTTAACCTTTCCGGACCAACAGCACGCCCCGCTTGGGGGCGTTCATTCGGGGGAATGACCATGAAGATGAAACTGCTGATCGCCCTGGCCGGCTTGGCGCTTGTCGCATCACCGGCCCTGGCTGCTTCCACGACAGTCGAATTCGCCGGCAGCAACGGCCAGAAAGTTGTGGTGGTGTTCAATTCCGACGGCACGGCTGTCGCCAACGGCGGCCCGCCTGTTCCCTATACCGTTGATCAGGCCGCCAAGAAAATCTGCTCAGTCTACGAATCCCAGACGGTCTGCGTGACCTTCGCTGAAATGGGCGCCGCTCCTGGTTTCAAGACGACCTATACTGACAACAATGGCGGCGCAGGCACCGCGACCATCACGGCGGTCACTCAATAGTCGATGCGAGCGTGCGGCTCAGCGGGCGATCTCGCGCCGAAGAGCCGCACTGTCGTCAAGGGCGGAACTCCAGACCTTCAAACTGGCCCGAACTCCGCCAGGCGTCGATGTACTTGAAATAGGCCAGGGCCCCGGCCGGATATCCGACATAGTATTTGGAGGCCTCACCGGGATCCTGGCCCTCATTGTTGTAATAGCCGGGCGTACAGTCCTGTGAGCCCAGCATGCGGCCAAAGCCTGTCAGCAACAGCTCGATCCAGGCTTGTTGCGCCTCCTGCTTGACCTCAATCTGCTTGTAGCCGTTGTCGATCGCATGCCGGACCATCATGGCGATGGTCTTGCCGGCTTCGGTCAGGTTATGGGGCACGTTTGAAATCAGGTTCGCCCCCTGTGTCGGCTGCACGAAAAAGGCATTGGGAAAGCCGTGGACGTGGATTCCGTGCTTGCTTCGCATGCCATCAGCCCAGGCCTGCGAAAGTGTCAGGCCGTCCCGTCCCGTCAGATCAAAGCCGGTTCGCCGGGTGTAGTCGGTGCCGACCTCGAACCCGGATGCATAGATGATGCAGTCGACCTCATACTCGACCCCGGCCACGACCAGACCCTTTTCGGTGATCCGCTCGACCCCCTTGCCGTCGGTGTCGATGAGACGGGTTCCTGGGGTGTTGAAGGCCTGAAGATAGCTGTCATGAAAGCAGGGGCGCTTGCATAGCTGCCGATACCAGGCCTTCAGCCGGGCGGCGGTTTCCGGGTCCTGAACGATGGTGTCGACCCGCGAGCGGATTTCCTCCATCTTTTCAAAGTCGGAATCCTCATAGGCGGCCAGCATGTTCTCTGGCGTCATGTCCTGCGGCGGCAGGGTCATGATCCTGGTGCGGATCCGGCGGGACAGATCGGTCCATCCGTCCTGGACCAGATCCTCCTCGACCGGGCTCCCGGCCTGGTTGGCGGTGAAATTCTCCAGCCATCTTTGTTGCCATCCAGGTGTTGCTATGGAGGCAAACCATTCCGGGTCGATCGGAACATTGGCGCGAACATCGATGGACGACGGGGTCCGCTGGAAGACCAGCAGTTCCTTGCAGGCCCGGGCGAGGTGGGGGACGCATTGCACCGCCGTGGCCCCGGTGCCGATGATGGCGACCCGCTTGTCGGCCAGCTTTTCCATGAGACCGCCCTTGGGGTCTCCGCCAGTGTAGCCATAGTCCCACCGGCTTGTGTGGAACGAGTGGCCCTTGAACTGCTCGATCCCGGGAATGCCCGGCAGTTTCGGCACATGCAGCGGGCCGGTGCCCAGGCCAATGAAGTCGGCGGTAAAGGCATCGCCGCGATCTGTGCGGATCAGCCAACGTGACTGGGACTCCTGCCAGGAAAGTTCCTGGATCTGGGTGTGAAACAGGGCATTTTCATAGAGCCCGTACTGGCGGCCGATACGCTGACATTGTTCCAGGATTTCTGGCGCATGGGCGTACTTCTCGGTCGGCATGTGACCGGTTTCTTCCAGCAGCGGCATGTAGATCATCGACGCGGTGTCACATTGGGCGCCGGGATAGCGGTTCCAGTACCAGGTGCCGCCGAAATCGCCGCCTTTCTCGATGATCCTGACGTCCGTCACGCCTTCCTCGACCAGTCTGGCGCCCGTGACCAGTCCGGCAAAGCCCCCGCCAACAAAGGCGAAAGTGACGTGATCGGTCTTGGCCTCCCGTTCCGTCCGAGGGGTGTAAGGGTCCTCGAGATAATGGGCCAGCCGCCCGGCAATCTGCAGATACTGGTCGTTGCCATCCGGTCTGAGACGTTTGTCGCGTTCTTCAAGATACCTGGCCAGCAGGGCGGCCTTGTCGATCGAAGGGCTGTCGGCGGTGGTGTCTGTCATGGAAGGGGCCTTGGTTCTGGTCGTCGTACAAGCGGCGGCAATGGCCAACTCTGGGTCATCAAAACCGGGTCGGCAAGGCGTTCTTGACGCCAATTTTGCATGCCGCTGCGGCATGCCGGAGGGTCCGCCTGGCGATTGTCGAAGCTTTGGAATGGGCGCGCTTGTTGATTGTCCTTCGGACTGAAAATGCTCTAGGGGCGGATATGTCAGATACTCTGGATCATCTGGATCTCGACGCCCTCAGGTCCTTCGATGACATTATCGATGTCCGCAGCCCGGGCGAGTTCGCCGAAGACCATATGCCCGGCGCGATAAATCTGCCGGTCCTCGGCGATCAGGAACGCGCCGAGGTCGGAACCATCTATGTCCAGCAGTCGCCGTTTCTTGCCCGGCGGATTGGCGCCACCTACGTCGCCCGAAACATAGCCAGGCACCTGGAAAACACGCTTGCGGACCGGACCGGGCGCTATCGCCCTCTGGTCTATTGCTGGCGTGGAGGCCAGCGCTCCAACGCCATGGCGACGGTCTTGCGTCAGGTCGGCTGGCGCGCCGTTCTGGTCAGCGGCGGATATCGGACATGGAGGCGATACGTCACCGCTTCACTTTATGACAGCGAACCGTCGCTGCAGATCGTTCTGCTGGATGGCAATACCGGCTGCGCCAAGACCGAGATCCTGGGACGATTGCCGGAACTCGGTCTGCAGGTCCTGGATCTCGAAGGTCTGGCCGGACATCGGGGCTCTGTCTTTGGAGGCCTGACCGGCGTCCCGCAACCCAGTCAGAAGGCCTTTGAAAGCCGGCTGATCGAAGCCCTGGCCGGGCTTGATCCAACCCGTCCCGTCATCGTCGAGGCCGAGTCGAGCCGGGTTGGCGACCGAATGGTCCCGCCCGTACTGTGGAAGGCCATGCAGACGGCGTCCCGGATCAATCTCAGGGCGAGAGCTCGGGACAGGGTCGACTACCTCTTGAGCGCCTATTCCGAGATCACGTCTGACCCCGCCGCCCTGGCTTTGGCCCTGGATCGCCTGCCGCCCCTTTACGGCCGCCAAAGACAGGCTGACTGGGCCCGCATGGCCCATGACGGGGCCTTTGCCGACCTCGCGGCCTCGCTGATCGAAATCCACTATGATCCCGCCTATGAGCGTTCAAATCGCCGGGACTCCCGCGCCTGCCTGGGAGAGATCGATTTGGCTGCGCTGGACGAAGAGGCGCAGAAGTCAGCGGCAGATCAGATCGTCCGCCTGGTTCATCAGCAACAACAGATCATGGCCCAACCGTAATCTTCGGGCCTTCTGGGCCGGCCGCGGACAGAACGCCGATCACAGGAACTATGAGGCCCAGCCGGCCAGCCGCGTCATGCATCTCGTCGATGCGCGAGGCAGGGATGGCTGCCAGCAGGCCGCCGGAGGTCTGCGGGTCAAACAGCAGCGCAAACCTGGGGTCCAGCCGCGTGGAACCCGATGCGCGCAAGGTTGGCGCCATGCGTACCGCTTCGGGGTAGAGGGAACTGAAGACGCCGGCCCGGGTCAATTCGATGGCGCCATCGGACCAGTCTATCGCGTCCAGATCGAGAGAGGCCGAGAGGCCGGATCGGTTCAGGATCGTCTGCAGGTGGCCCGCCAGCCCAAAGCCGGTGACGTCGGTCATGGCTAGACTGAATGTCCGCAACAACCGGCTTGAGGGTCCATTGGACTGCAGCATCTGCTGAAGGGCGGCCTGCACCCAATGTCCCTTTGCGCGTCCCTGCATTTCAGCCGCAAGAACGACGCCGACACCGATCGGCTTGGTCAGGACCAGCAGATCCCCTGGTCGGCCTCCGTCCAGGCCTATGGCGGGGCGCCCGGATGTCAGGCCGGTGACGGTCAGGCCCAGGGTCAGTTCGGCGCCAAGACTGGTATGTCCGCCAACCAGATCGGCGCCAGCTTGCCGAAGAACGGCTCCAAAGGCGCTGATGATTTCCTTCGCTGTGCGTATCTGCAGGTCATGCGACATCTCAGGAAGGATGACGCTGGCCAGAGCAGCCTGCGGATCGGCCCCCATGGCCCAGACATCCCCCAGGGCGTGGTGGGCGACGATCTGCGCAAGCACATAGGGGTCCAGGGTGAAGGCGCGAAAATGATCCGTGGTCAGAACCTGCTGGGAAGATCCCCCGAACCTTATGACCGCCGCGTCGTCCCCTGCGCCCCGAAGGACGTCCGGGCGCCGCGGCGCGTCCAGAGCCTCCAACACCGGGCCAAGCACTGACGCGGGGGCCTTGGAACCGCATCCGCCGCACAGGGGCTGGCCCAGGGCCAGTTCGCGAGCGCCCAAGGCCTGCGGGCCCCTGATCGGTTGCGGCGCCGGCATCAAAGGCAACCAGTTCAGCCTCTCCATGAAGCGCTGGTCGATCCGGTCCTTCCATCTCCAGAGCCATTCGCCGGTCAGGGCCAGGCCCCATTTTTCGGCAACGGCCGATCGTCCTCCCAGGCTAACAAGTTTCAGGTGGTCCGCCTGGGGCTTGAAGCGCTTAAGAGCCGACCCTGAGAGAGCGGCTTTCAGGTTGTGGTGCAAGGTCGGCCCCTGGCGAACAGCATAGACCCCGGCCTTGCTCCGCGGGCTGGTGTCCAGATGGGCAATATCGCCAACCGCAAAGACCTGCGGGTGGCTGACGCTCCGCAGATTCGCGTCTACCCGCACAAATCCGGACTGTAAGGCAAGGCCGGTCTGCGACAGCCAGCCCGCTGGCCGTGCGCCGGCGGCGGCTACAGACAGCGCCGCGTTGACCACTCCGCCGTCGGACAGGTGAACCCCCTCTTCGTCCAGATGGGTGACCTTTGCCCCGGCCTCGAACACTATGCCTTTAGCAAGCAGGCTTGTTCGCAGGGACCGGCGCAAGGCCGGCGGGCTGCCGGGAAGGATATCCCCGGCCGATTCGATCAGGGTCACACGGATCTGCGACCGATCGGGTGCAACGCCTCGCAGCCGCCAGGCCATGGCCATGGCCAGTTCCACGCCACCCAGGCCTGCGCCAACCACCGCCACCCTGGGCGCCTTCTCTCCGTCATGCACCGCAGCCAGAAAGCGATCCCAAGCTTCCGTGAAGGCCCCCAGGGGTTTGACCGGAAAGAGCTGAGACTGGCCCGGTATCGGAGGCGTGACGCTGGAGGTGACGCCGATATCCAGTGACACCAGATCGAAGGCGATGTCCGGGCGAGCGCTCAGCTGTGCTCGGGAGCGGGAGAGGTCGAGTCCTGTAACCTGATCGAGCACAAGCCTTGCGCCGGCGAAGCGGGCCAGACGGACCAGATCGATTTCCAGGTCGCTTCGCTCATAATGTCCTGCGACAAAGCCAGGTAACATCCCGGTGTAGGGCGCTGTCGGCCCGGGATTGACCAGGGTCAGGCGAACGCCGGGTAGCGGATTCATGCCCCACATCCTCAGCAGGATGGCATGGGCATGTCCCCCTCCGATCAGCAGCAGGTCTCGGGTCAGGGGAGCGCTGGCGCGCATGGAATGTCCCGTCCTCATTGTCGGCGCCCGCCCGGCTGAAGAGCTTAAGGCAGTGGCAATCTGGCGACCTGGACCACAGGCAGTATGGTGCAGGGTCAGTTTGGATGGTTTTATGGCCCATGGGTCGGACGGGCGCATCCTTTGGTTTGAAACTGGGGCTGGGCCTGTTCGTGGCGCTTGGGGCAATCCTGGCCCCGATCGCAAACCGTCAGACGCCGGAGCCAAAGCATTTTCCTCGGTTGACCGCTCTGCCGAAGTTGGCTCCGTCCGAGCAGGATCGACTGAAATCTCGTCTTGATGCCATCGTACAAGGGTTTGATGGGCAGGTCGGCCTGTTCGTTCGCCGGCTGGATCAGCCCTGGTCGGTGAGCATCAACGGCGATGTCGTCATGCCCCAGCAGAGTGTCAGCAAGCTCTGGGTGGTCATGGCAGTCCTCTCCTTGGTCGACCGTGGCGAGATTTCCCTGGACGAGACCGTCACGGTTCGCCGGGAGGACCTCAGCGTCTTTCACCAGCCCATAAGAGCCTTTGTGTGGGAGGCAGGATACACCGTTTCGATCCGGAGACTGATCTCAGGGGCGCTGCAGCAGAGTGACAATGCGGCCAATGACGCGCTTGTCCGTCGCCTGGGCGGTCCCTTCGCTGTTCAGGTTGCTTTGGTGGGCCGAAATCTTGAGGGTGTCAGGTTTGGCCCCGGGGAGCGCGACCTTCAGACCAGGGCCGCCGGCCTCACCTGGAAGCCGGGCTATTCGTTCGACCGAACCTTCTGGGAAGAGCGTGAAGCCCTGCCTCTTCAGGTACGCCGAACTGCGCTCGAAGCCTATCTTGCCGATCCGCCTGACGGTGCGACGCCCAGAGGCGTCGCAGAGGCGCTTGTCCGCCTCAAGCAGGGTCAATTGCTGTCAGAGTCCTCGACCGAATTCATGCTTGCCCAGATGGAGCAGAGCGTGACGGGGCAAGGGCGCTTGCGCAGTCGCCTGGCGCCGGTGTGGCGATTGGCCCACAAGACCGGCACCGGTCAGGTGATGGGGGCGCTTGCGACCGGGTACAATGATGTCGGCCTGCTCCTGGCACCGGACGGCCGGGTCTATTCCGTGGCTGTTTTGATCGCGCGGACCCAGCGGCCGCTTTCCGAGCGTCAGGCGCTCATGGCTGCAGTCGCTGAGGCTATCTGCGACAGCGCCCCAGCCTATCAGGCCGAACAGGAACGGCCTCAGTTCTTGCGATCCGCCGGCGACGATTGAGGTGGATCGGTCGAGGGAGCGGGGTTTTCGGGAAGCGGCCCGGTCAGTCTTTCGCTCAGAGGAAGGGTCATGCTGCAAACAAGGCCGCTGGCAAGATAGTCGGTCTGAATGGTGCCGCCGAACTCATGCCGGATGCTGGCGTCGATCAATCTTGCGCCGAAGCCTGACTTGGCGGGCGGCGCCACCGAAGGTCCGCCCCGTTCGCGCCAGACCACCGTCAACCGTCCGTCACTATGCACGTTCCAGATCACCTCAATCCGTCCGCTTGGCGCCGACAGCGCGCCATACTTGACCGCATTGGTGGCCAGTTCGTGCAGCACCATACTGAGGGTCACGGCGGCATTGGGGGCCAGCAGCACCGATGGACCGGATCGTCTGGCCTGGTCCCCATAGGGCTCCAGTGTCCGTGCGACGACGTCGACCAGGTCAGCATCCAGCCAGGTTCGCTCGGTCAACAGATCATGGGCGCGGGAAAGGGCCAGAAGTCGATCACTGAACGACGCCAGGCCGCCTGTTTCGACCTCGCTGATAAAGCTTTGTCGTGCCAGGCTTTGAACCATGGCCAAGGTATTCTTTACCCGGTGGTTCAGCTCATGAATCATGACTTCCTGCCGGTCGGCCGCCAAGGTCCTCTCGGCTTCCCTTGCGCGGAGGGCGAGCGAGGCCCGGTGAAGGGCTTCCCTCACCTGGGCGGTTTCTTCAAGGTCGTCATCACGACGTTCCACGATCTGGTTGTCAGTGATCGCCCTTGCGTCCATGGCAAGACTTCGGACCTGTCGGGAAATCTGCAGGGAGAAGGCGACAGCCAGGGCGATCCCGATGGCCAGCAAGGCAAGGGTCGCCAGACTCAGGCCCAGCATGGACCGCAGGATCGAACTGTTCAGTTCCACCCGGGGAACGCCCACGATGAAGGTCCAGCCGTTAATCGGGGAGCGGCTGAAGGCCGACAGCGTTGGCGTGCCTTCAAGGTTGAAGGTCTGGACCACGCCTTCTTCCGATTTCCTGATCGCTTCGCGCATGTCCTGCGTAGCCAGTTTACCCCGCATCTGGTCGGCGCTTCGGGACCTGGATACGAGGGCGTAGTTGCCGTCTATGATCGCGCCGGTCCAACTGACGGGCAGGTCCTGCGCGCGGAATATGCTCTCGAAGGCATTCGGTTCCTGAATATAGGACAGGACATGCAACCGCCCTCCAATCACGACAGGTACGTCGATGGCAATGATGTAGCCGCCCAGAAGCGTGCCGGTCGTCAGGTTCGAGACCCTCGGGTAGCCCTGTTGCAATCGGGTCCAGGCGCTCGCCGGCAGACTCACGGCAGGCAATCGGGCGCCTGGCGCCGCGAGGGTGTTGACGATCTGCCGCTCTTGATCGCTCAGCACGATCCAGGCCCGCCCATCCGGCACGGCTTCCCGGGCTTGTTGTTCGAACGACTTGAAATCGCCTGCCCGTAAGGCGGGCGAGATCGACAGGGCCTGAAGCGTCGCCTGTCCCTGGGAGATCTGCCGGTCCGTGGCGACTGCCAGGGCACGGGTTGTCGCGATCAATTGCTGTTCATATTGCTGCTGGCTTTCGCGGTATGCGCCGCCCGCCAGCAACACCATGAAAATGGCGGCTGGCGCGACCAGACTGATAGCCATCAGCACCAGACGGCTGCGAACGCTGGGTCCGGCTCGACTCGACGATCCTGCAGGCGCCGGCCGGCCTGGATCGGCCGGGTTTCTGCCGATCACTTCCTGATCCCGAACCGCCCGGCCTGCAGGAACAGGGACGTCAAGGGACAAAACCATCGAGCAATTCCAGGCGCAAACGTCAAAGGTCCCGTCCCATGAGGTGTTCCGCTTCAGATCGGCGCCGCTATTCGATCAGGTCCTGCCGCGACGCGTGAAGCCTGCAACGCCTTTATCGCACATCGAACCGACCTTCGCGCGCCAGATTGCCGAACTTTGTCAGGTCCTCGTTGAAATGCAATCTGACCGTGCCGATCGGGCCGTGGCGCTGCTTTCCGATGATCACCTCGGCCTGTCCGGCGACCCGGTCCATTTTCTCTTGCCAGTCCATATGCTTGGCGCTGTCGGCCGTGTCGGGCTCGCTTCGGCTCAGGTAATAGCTTTCGCGATAGACGAACATGACCATGTCGGCGTCCTGTTCGATGGACCCTGACTCCCGCAGATCGGACAGTTGGGGGCGCTTGTCCTCCCGGTTCTCGACCTGACGGGAAAGCTGGGACAGCGCCATGACCGGCACGGACAGTTCCTTGGCCAGCGCCTTGAGGCCCTGGGTGATCATGCTGACTTCCTGCACCCGGTTGTCGCTCTTTCCCTCGCCGCCCGTGACGAGCTGGAGGTAGTCGACCACAATCAGGTCGAGGCCGACGGACCGCTTGAGCCGCCTGGCGCGCGCCACCAGCTTGGCAATGGTCAGGCCGCCGGTGGCGTCGATATAGAGGGGAGCCCCCTGGATCTCCATCGCGGCGTCGCGCACGCGACCAAACTCGGATGCGTCGATCTCTCCCTTGCGAAGTCGGTCGCCCGAGACTCCGGAGGCGTCGGCCAGCAGGCGCAGCGCCAGCTGCTCTGCGCTCATTTCCAACGAGAAGAAGGCCACCACCCCGCCGCTGACGGTCTTGCGAGAGCCGTCAGGTTGAGGTTCCCAAGCATAGGTCTTGGCGACATTATAGGCGATGTTGGTGGCCAGCGCCGTCTTTCCCATGGAAGGGCGACCCGCCAGGATCAACAGGTCGGAAGGGTGCAGGCCGCCCATCTTCTGGTCAAGGTCCACCAGCCCCGTCGAGATGCCGGCCAGTCCGCCATCTCGGCCATAGGCGGCAGCGGCCATTTCCAGAGCACCGTGAAGGGCGTCCGCGAAGCCGATGAAGCCGGTCGACGCCGTACCGCTTTCCGCCAGATTGTAGAGCTTCTGCTCGGCGTTTTCGATCTGATCGCGGGAATCCCGCCCCGAGTCATGCGCCTGGGCGACAGCGGAAATCTCACCGCCGATCCGGATCAGTTCCCGTCGCACCGCCAGTTCGTAGACGACCCGGGCATACTCTGGCGCATTGGCGGCCGGCGGCGCCCGATCGACCAGGTCCGCCAGATAGCGCAGCCCTCCCAGCTCCTGGAAGGCCGGATCTCCCCGAAATTCGTCCGCCAGCAGGATCGGTTCCGCCAACTGGCCCTTGCGGATGTGGATTTCCATGGCCTCGAACAGCCGCTGATGGAACGGCTCGTAGAAGTGGCTGGAACCCAGTCGGTCGCTGAGGCGCTCATAGGCGGCGTTGTCGTAGAGCAGACAGCCCAGCAGGGCTTGCTCGGCTTCGATGTTCGAGGGGATGGACTGCAGGGCTGGCTCCTGAGGAGCCGGCCCGAGGTTGGGGGCGGGGACAGCGGACATCGGTTATCGATAGCTTAACCTGCACGGCCTGTCGGCGATTGGTCGCGTCATGGCCGGGGACAAACTGCTCCTGTCTGTGGATGTCCTCGTCACCGCCACTTTCACCGGGGGCAGGCAAGAAAAATGGCGCGGAGATCGCTCTCCGCGCCATTCATTCAACCGAACCCGGAACTGGCCCGGATCAGATCAGTCCTCGTCGCTAAACCGGTCCTGTTGGCCAGCGCCGCCTTCGAGCAGGTCGGCCGCAGCTTCGGCGTCAGCACGGGCTTCTTCCTCGAAGCGGGACGCGATGACGTCTTCGCCGCGCGCCTGACGCTCGGCTTCATCCTGGCTGCGGGCGATGTTGATGTTCACCGTGATGGTGACTTCAGCATGCAGCTTCACCTTCACAGGATGAAGACCGAGGGTCTTGATCGGCTTGTCCAGAATGACCATGGCGCGGTCGATCTTGCCGCCTTCGGCATTGACCATATCGGCCACGTCGCGACCGGAAACCGAACCGTAAAGCTGACCGCTTTCCCCGGCCTGACGGATCAGGATGTAGGAGGTTCCGTCCAGCTTTTCGCCAGCCTGGCCAGCGGCTTCACGGGCCTTGGCGTTGCGGGCTTCGATGTCGGCGCGCTGGCCTTCGAACACCTTGATGTTGGAAGAGGTGGCGCGCAGGGCCTTGGAACGGGGAAGCAGGTAGTTGCGGGCGAACCCATCCTTGACCTGGACCACATCGCCGAGGGCGCCCCAGCCTTCGACACGTTCGAGCAGAATGACTTTCATCGGACCTGTTCCCCTTATTTCACGACATAGGGGAGCAGGGCGAGGAAGCGGGCGCGCTTGATCGCGCGGGCCAGCTCACGCTGCTTCTTGGCCGAGACGGCGGTAATGCGGCTGGGGACAATCTTGCCCCGTTCGGAGATGTAACGCTGCAGCAGCTTCACATCCTTGTAGTCGATCTTCGGCGCATTGGCGCCGGAGAACGGGCAGACCTTCCGGCGACGGAAGAAGGGGCGGCGCGCGCCGCCACCCGCCGAGGGGGCGCCAGTTTCAGCAGCGTCGGTCATGCTTCATCTCCCGCAGCCATGCGCTCGGGGCGCTCGCCCCGTTCCGGACGGTCGCCACGCTCGGGGCGGTCGCCCCGTTCCGGACGGTCGCCGCCGAAGTCGTCGCGACGATCGCGATCGCGGTCTCGCCGCGCCAGGACCGGCGACAGTTCAAGGTCAAGCTCTTCCATGCGGATCGTCATGAACCGAAGCACGTCCTCGTTCAGGGACAGCTGGCGTTCCATTTCCTTGACGGCCGGCGCCGGGGCGTCGATGGCAAGCAGGGAATAGTGACCCTTGCGGTTCTTCTTGATGCGGAAGGTGAGGTTGCGAAGGCCCCAGTACTCGATCTTGGCGATGTGGCCGCCCTGACCTTCGATGAGGGCCTTCATGTCCTCGTTCATCTGTTCGGCCTGTTGCGGGGAAATATCCTGCCGCGCAATGACCACGTGCTCGTAAAGCGCCATGTTTTCCTTCTTCCGAGGGGGAAGGCGGCGAGTTCGACGACGGAAGCCCGTCGAGCCCGATGGATCATGCGCGTCGGCGAGAGAGAAGCTCGCGCCAGTTTGGGAAGCCGCGCAGGACCGCCTTCCTAGAGAGCCGGCGCTGATACACGGCGGCTGTCAAAAACGCAAGCGGATGCGGGACTTCCGGGTGCTTGCCGCTACAATTCGGGCTCCACCCTAGCCGCCCTTGAACTTGCGAACGGCAGCAAGGGTCAAGGCGACATGTTCCCGCGGGTTGAGATCGCTGTGCACGAACAGCACCTGACCGTTCGGGGCGACGACAAAAGACGTTCGGTTGGAAATGCCGGTCGGGAGGGTGCTCTTCCACACCTTGGCGATCTTCGCGCCGGGGTCTGCGGCGACCGGAAACTTGCCAGAGCAGCGTTCATTGTCCGCAGAAAACTCGGCCAGCCGGTCCAGAGAGCCGGCCGTGACGCCAATGATGGACGCACCGGCCTTGGCGTAGTCGTCGGCCGCCTCGGCGAACAGATGGGCCTCCAGGTCGCAGCCGCCGGTGAAGGCCGCCGGGAAGAAATAGACCACAACCGGTCCCTTTCGACGGGCCTCGGCCAGGCTGTAGGTGATCGGCGCCCCAGCTTTGAAGCCCGAAAGCGTGAAGTCCGGGGCGCGGGCGCCGACCGCCAGGGCGCTGAAGGCCGGTGCAGCGGCAAGACTGACGGCCAGGGCCAAGGCGCTGGCGACAATGGTGCGGCGGTTCATGGCGCGGACTCCTTGCGAAACTCAGTCTCAACCTAGGGCCTTGCGGGGCCTGGACAAGCCTTCTCCGCCCGGCGCCGCCCCGTCGTTCATGGCCGGGTTTCAAGCCTGGCCGTGGCCGGGTTCCAGACCTGTGGCTCCCGTGGGCAGGCATTGGCCTCCAGCCCGCACTCATCATTGTCCAGCACGACATTGAAGCGGGCCGGTTGGGTCGCGATATCCAGTTCCCAGCTGATCTGCGTGCGCTCCAGCGCTGGGATCAGGGCCGCTCCCCGCCGGGTGACGAGGACTGTCAGCGGCAACAACGGCGGATTTTCGGGACCCTCGCCCTCGAAGCTGCAACTATCCCAGGTTCCGACCACCCAATCACGGAGGCCATCGCCATTCAGGTCCGGGACGTCGACGAAGTTCGAGTCATCGACATCGAACGGTCCGCCGGCCGCTGCGCAGACCCGGCCGCGCCGCGCCACCTCGGCCTGGACCTCCGCCGGGGCGGCTCAGAGGGGCGTGCGCAAAACCGGCGTCGGTCCATAGCGCATCAAGGTCTGGCCCTTCTTGTTTGGCCGCTCCAGGAACCTCCGGGAGGCCAGGTCCCAGCTGTAGCGACGGGAGCATTCATCAACGCCGTACCCGCCGCAGACGGATCCATGGAAATCGACATCGACAATCCTGCCGGACTTCGGGCCCGAAAGCCGGATTTCCCTGACCATGGTGTCGAAGACCTTGGTGACCGACCCGTCGGCGGCGCCCAGATACAGCTCGGTATGGCAGCCGCCGGTGCCGCAGAAATAGGATCCGGCCGGCGCCTTGCCGAAGTCGACCATCCAGTCCGCCAGACTGTCGCCGTTGACATCGACGCGTCTGAACATCTTGTCGGGGGCGGCCAGCATGGAGGGCGACGAAAACTCGGGATCGGCGATCTCTTCAGGCGTCATACCCTCGGTGACGGCCGCGACGATCCTGGCCTTGACCTGTTCGACCATGGCCGGCGGGGGCGCCGCAAGTGCAGCGGTGGGAGCGAGAGCAATCGCAACAAGGGTGAGAAGAGGCGCGCGGGTCATGGTGTTTCCAGGTTTGATGGCAGAGGGTTAGTCCTGTTGTCAGCCTCTGGCACCGCCCGAATGGGGGGCGGCCTTGCCGGAACCAGGCCTTTCCCCTATCGCTCGGTCCGGAATATGTTGGGTCCCGGAGTAGTTTTGCATGACTCTCGCCTTTGTTTTCCCTGGCCAGGGCAGCCAGTCGACCGGCATGGGCGGTGACCTCGCCACCGCTTTTGCAAGCGCCAGAGAGGTCTTTCAGGAGGTCGATGACGCCTTGGGCCAGAGCCTCTTTCGGATCATGCAGGAGGGGCCGGAAGATGTCCTGACCTTGACCGAAAACGCGCAACCCGCCCTGATGGCGGTGAGTCTCGCGGTCACCCGGACCCTCGAACGGGAGTTCGGAGTGCCGATCGAACGGGCGGCTTTTGTGGCCGGTCACAGCCTCGGCGAATACTCCGCCCTGGCCGCCGCCGGCGCCTTGACCTTGTCGGATGCCGCCCGTCTCTTGAAGCTGCGTGGCCAGGCCATGCAGCGGGCTGTGCCGGTCGGGGAGGGGTCCATGGCCTCGCTCATCGGAAAGAACACCGATGTGGCTCTGGCTGAAGCTGCAGCGGCGGCTGGCGCCGAGATCGGTGTCTGTGTGGTCGCCAATGACAACAACATGGGCAATGTTGTGATTTCCGGCGGCAAGGCGGCCGTTGACCGGGCCATCGTAAAGGCGGAATCGCTGGGCGCCCGGGCGATCCGCCTGAACGTTTCCGCTCCCTTCCACTGCCCGCTGATGCAGAAGGCAGCGGACGAGATGGCGGCAGCCCTGTCGCAAACCACCCTGATCGCCCCCAAGGCGCCGCTGGTGGCCAATGTGACGGCCAGACCCGTCCATGATCCCGAATTGATCCGCCAGCAACTTATCGAACAGGTTACTGGCCGGGTGCGCTGGCGCGAAACCATGGACTGGATGGCTGGTGAGGGGGGGGTGACCCGCTTCGTTGAAGCCGGTTCGGGCAAGGTGCTCTCCGGCATGATCAAGCGCGCGGTTCCGGACGCAACCGCAACGCCGCTGAACACACCCGCTGATCTGGAAGCCTTCTCAAAGTCGATCTAGCCTGCTCAACCAACCAAGCCGGACGGTTGACAATCCGGCCCGGCGACAAGAGGACTGGACCCCATGTTTGATCTGACCGGCAAAACCGCCTTGGTCACTGGCGCCACCGGCGGCATCGGCGGCGAAATCGCCCGGGCCCTTCATGCCGCAGGCGCGCATGTCATTCTTTCCGGGACCCGCCAGGAGGCCCTGGAAGCCCTTTCCGCGGATCTTGGCGAGCGAACCTCTGCGGTTGCCGCCAATCTGTCCGATGCGGCCAGTGTCGACGGCCTGGTGTCGGCGGCGGAGGCGGCGTCAGGTCGCGACCTTGACATCCTGGTGGCTAATGCCGGCATCACCCGGGATGGCCTCATGTTGCGCATGAAGGACGAGGACTGGGAACAGGTGATTCGGGTGAATCTCGAATCCTATTTCCGTCTGTCCCGGGCCGCCCTGAAGGGCATGATGAAGCGACGCTGGGGGCGGATCATTGGAATCACCTCGGTTGTCGGCGTGACAGGAAACCCGGGTCAGGCCAACTATGCCGCTTCAAAGGCTGGCATGATCGGCTTCTCCAAGGCCTTGGCCCAGGAAGTCGCCAGCCGCAATGTCACGGTCAACTGTGTGGCGCCAGGCTTTATTCAGAGCCCGATGACGGATGGTCTGGGCGATGCCCAGAAAACTGCGCTGCTTGGCCGCATCCCGGCCGGAAGGCTGGGAGGCGGAGCCGATGTCGCGGCAGCCTGCCTCTATCTGGCCAGTCTCGAGGCGTCCTACGTCACGGGACAGACCCTCCATGTCAACGGCGGCATGGCGATGATCTGACCCGGCGATTTCCGCCGATCGAGCCGACGATTTCTCCTGCTGGCAAGCCCGAAAGAAAGGTGCTAGCCAGAGCCCGATTTCCACGCCAGACCTTTGGCGTGGCCTGCAATGACCTAAGAGGGACCATAGCGAATGTCCGACATTCTCGAGCGTGTGCGTAAGATCGTCATTGAGCATCTCGATGCCGACCCCGAGAAGGTCACCGAAAAGGCGAGCTTCATCGACGACCTGGGCGCCGACAGTCTCGACAACGTCGAGCTGGTCATGGCGTTTGAAGAAGAGTTCGATATTGAAATTCCTGACGATGCGGCTGAGCATATCCAGACCGTTGGCGATGCCGTGAAGTTCATTTCGGAGAAAACGGGCGGCTGATCCCGTTCCTGCATCTCCAGACGTTTGGCCGCCGCGCCGCATGGGATCCAACCTGATGCGCGCGGCGGTCTTCGTTTCAGTTCAAGCGCTGGCGGCAAAGGGAGTTTGAGGGAATGCGTCGTGTCGTCGTTACCGGTCTCGGTCTGCTGACCCCGCTCGGCCAAGGAGTGGAGCAAACCTGGCAGGCCATCAAGGCCGGCAAGTCGGGCGCTGGCCGCATCACCACCTTTGATCCGGCGGATTATGGTTGCCAGATCGCCTTCGAGGTGCCGCGCGTCGACGGACGCGGCGGCGGCGGTCCGGACGTTCCGGGCAGTTTCGACCCCAACCTGACCATGGCGCCCAAGGACCAGCGCAAGGTCGACGACTTCATCCTTTACGCAATGGCAGCCGCCGACGAGGCCGTCCGCGATTCGGGCTGGGTTCCGCAGACCGATGAGGACAAGGAACGGTCCGGTGTCATTATCGGCTCGGGCATCGGTGGTTTGGCGACCATAGCGGAGACGGCTCTCGAGCTGCGCGACAAGGGCCCCCGCCGGATCAGCCCCTTCTTCATCACCTCGGCCCTGGTGAATCTGGCCTCCGGTCAGGTGTCTATCCGCCATGGGTTCAAGGGGCCCAACCACGCGGTGGTCACGGCCTGCGCCAGCGGCGCCCATGCCATTGGCGACGCAACCCGGCTGATCAAGTACGGCGACGCCGACGTGATGATTGCCGGCGGCGCGGAGGCCTCCATCTGTCCGATCGGCATCGCCGGATTTGTCGCCTGCCGCGCGATGGCGACGACCTTCAACGACCGCCCCACCGAGGCCTCCAGGCCCTATGACCGCGACCGCGACGGCTTCGTCATGGGCGAAGGCGCCGGCATCGTGGTCCTGGAAGAGTACGAACACGCCAAGGCGCGCGGCGCGAAGATCTATGCCGAGGTTATCGGCTATGGCCTGTCCGGCGACGCCTACCATGTGACCGCTCCGGCCGACGACGGCGATGGTGGCTATCGGGCCATGCGGTCAGCAGTCAAGGATGCCGGCATCGACCCTTCGCAGATCGATTACGTCAATTCTCATGGCACATCGACCATGGCCGACGGACTGGAACTGCGGGCTGTCGAGCGGCTGCTCGGGGAAGCGGCCGCCGGGGCCACCATGAGTTCGACCAAATCCATGACCGGTCATCTGCTCGGGGCAGCGGGCGCGATCGAGGCGATCTTCTCCATCCTGGCCATCCGGGACCAGATTGCGCCGCCAACGATCAACCTTCAGGATCAGGAATTCGAAACCCCGATTGATCTGGTGCCCAATATCGCCAAGCCAAAGGCGATCGAGGTGGCCATGTCCAACAGCTTCGGCTTTGGCGGCACCAACGCCGCCGTGATTTTTCGACGGGCCTCGTGACCCGGCCTCGGCGTTCGGCCGGACTTCCGCTCATTCGCCGTCTGGTGATCATGGCGTCCAGCGCGATGATCACCTTGTTGGTCGTGCTCGGTTTGATTGCAGCCTGGGCGGTCTGGACCTATCAGGGGCCCGGACCAACGGCGAAGACCGGCGTTCACAGCGTTGTGCTGCGCCGCGGGGCGGGCCTCAACGAGATCGCAGCCGCGCTGGAAAAGGCAGGCGTTGTGAGTTCAGCGCCTGTCTTCCTGGCCGCCGCCCAGATTACGCAGGCGGCCAGGGAGCTCAAGGCCGGCGAGTATGAGTTTCCGTCCGGCGCTCCGATGTCGCAGGTTCTTGAGGATATCCGCTCGGGGCGTGTCGTCCGTCATCAGGTCACCATTCCTGAAGGCTACACCTCCGAGATGGCTGTCGAGCTTTTGATGAAGGAGGCGGCCTTGACCGGCGAGGTGGCGACGCCGCCTGAAGGGTCCTTGCTGCCGGAAACCTATGATTTTGAACGGGGCGAGGAGCGCGCTGCCGTGCTGAAGCGCATGATGGACGCCCAGGACGAACTGCTGGCCACACTCTGGGACAAGCGCAAGGCCGGACTTCCGATCCGAACCCCCGAGGAGGCTGTGACCCTGGCGTCTATCGTGGAAAAAGAAACCGGACTGGCTTCTGAAAGGCCCAGGGTTGCCGCCGCCTTTGTAAATCGCCTCAACAGGGGAATCCGGCTTCAGAGCGATCCGACCATCATCTACGGAATAACAAAGGGTCGGCCGCTCGGACGTGGAATCCGCCGGTCCGAACTCGATGCCGCGACGCCATACAATACCTACCAGATCGACGGTCTGACGCCGACCCCGATTGCCAATCCAGGACGCGCTTCCCTGGCCGCCGTCCTCGACCCGCCCGATACCGACGAGATATTCTTCGTCGCTGACGGGACGGGCGGGCATGTGTTTGCCTCGACACTGGAAGAGCATAACCGGAACGTCGCGCGCTGGCGCGAGGTCGAGCAGCAGAAGTCCAGAGGGCCGGCTCGCTGATGGCCATGTCCGGCATGACGGGCTTCGCCAGGATCGAAGATGCATTGGGAGACTGGAGCTGGGCCGTCGAGGCGCGGTCGGTCAACGGTCGCAATCTTGAAATCCGGTTCAAGGGACCACCGGGTTTTGATTCGCTGGAGCGATTGGCCCGGGAAGGCGGACAGGCGCGGTTCCAGCGGGGTCAGGTGTCGCTGACCCTCCAGGCCAGGCGCACCGAAGCGTCCGCCAGCGCGATCAGGGTCAATCTGGCGCAACTCGACAGCTATCTGGATCTGGTCGCTCCATTGGTGAACTCGGGGCGAATGGCAAACCCTTCTGCAGACGGCATGCTTCAATTGCGGGGCGTGATCGAGACCGCAGACCCGGAAGACGATGTCGTCTTCAGAGTCCGGCTGGAAGCGGCCATGGCCGCCAGTTTTGACCGCGTTCTGGAGGCGCTGAAGAAGGCGCGGCTGGAGGAAGGGGCACTGCTGGCGTCCATCCTTGCAGGACTGATCGATCGACTCCAGTCCCTGGTTGGCCTGGCGCAGGAGCATGCCGCCGACCAGCCGTCCATGATCAGAGACAGATTTTCCCGTCGCCTGAAAGACCTTGTCGGAGAGGCGGCGAGCGAAGAACGCATACTTCAGGAAGCGGCGGTCCTTGCCGTCAAGGCGGACGTGCAGGAAGAATTGGACAGACTGGCAGGGCATGTTTCGGCGGCGCGGCTGCTGATGGCCGGGGACGGACCGTCAGGTCGTCGTCTCGATTTCCTGATTCAGGAGTTCATGCGCGAGGCCAATACCCTTTGCTCGAAATCTGCGACATCAGCTCTGACGGCCACGGGGCTGGAACTGAAGGCGACAATCGAGCAGTTTCGTGAGCAGGTGCAGAATGTCGAGTGAAGGGCGCACGGTCCGTGGCCTGTTGATGATGATTGTTGCGCCCTCTGGCGTTGGCAAGACATCCTTGACCCGGCGGCTGGTGGCAGATCATCCCGACCTGCATCTGTCGATCAGCGCCACCACGCGTGCGCCACGCCCGGGTGAACATGAGGGCCGCGACTATCACTTTGTCGATCGCGCTGCGTTCGAGTCCATGATCCAGGACGATGCGTTTCTGGAATGGGCCGAGGTTTATGGAAACCTTTATGGCAGCCCGGCAGGACCTATTCTGGACGCCCTGGATCGCGGCGAGAGCGTGCTTTTCGACATTGACTATCAGGGCGCCATGGCCGTCCGCCAACGCGCCCCAAAAGACTCCGTTCTGGTCTACATCCTGCCGCCATCCCTCGCAGAAATGAGCCGTCGCCTGCACGCCCGGTCTCAGGACAGCGAGGCGGTGATCGCGCAGCGGATCGCCAGGGCCAAGGAGGAGGTCAGTCAGTGGCAGGCCTTCGACTATGTCATCCTCAATGAGGATTTTGACCGGGCCTATGCCGACCTCGCTCATATCTTTCATGCCGAACGATTGCGCAGGGACCGAAATCTGTGGCTCGCGCCTTTCCTGGATGGACTGATTGCCGAGTCGCTTGACTGAACTGATTGTTCAGGCGTCAGCCAAGACCCTCGCAAGAGCCAGAAACCCAGCAATATCGACAGTTTCCGCCCTCACGTCGGGGCTGATCCCGGCCGCTTCACAAAGCCCAGCGCCGCCCAGGGTCTTCAGACTGGATCTCAGCATCTTCCGCCTCTGTCCGAACGACGCGGCTGTTATCTTTTCCAGGGCGGCCACGATCTGGGGTTCGGGGGGAGTCGCAAGGGGATCGAGACGGACCACAGCGGAAGCGACTTTGGGCGGAGGGGTGAAGGCACGGGCCGGCAGATCCATGACGACCTGAGCACGGCATAAGGCCTGGCTGATGACGGCCAACCGGCCAAAGGCTTCCGATCCTGGAGGGGCGGCGATTCGGTCCGCCACCTCTTTTTGAAACATCAAGGTCATGGATATCGGCCGCCAGGACCCGGTTAGCCAGTGAATGAGCAAGGGCGTACCCACATTGTAAGGCAGGTTTGCCACGATGTGGGCCGATCCCCCAGCAAGAGCCGCCTCGTCAATCTTCAAGGCATCCGCTTCGATCACAGAGAGGGCGCCGTCAGCGGCCAGGGCCAGTTCGGTGAGCAAAGGCAGGAATCTGGGGTCCTTCTCCACGGCGATCACGGAAGCGCCGGCCTCGAGCAGCGCGCGGGTCAGACCCCCTGGCCCGGGGCCCACCTCGATCACGGTCTGACCTTCGAGGGGACCGGCCAGCCGGGCAATCTTTCGCGTGATGTTCATGTCCAGAAGAAAATGCTGCCCAAAGCTCTTGCGAGCCAGCAGTCCATGCTCCGACAGGCTTTCCCGCAAAGGTGGCAGGCTTTCCAGGTCCAGTGGCGGCATCAATCACTTCCCCGGCGCTTGGCGATCA
Source organism: Brevundimonas vancanneytii (assembly GCA_945861515.1). GTDB lineage: Bacteria > Pseudomonadota > Alphaproteobacteria > Caulobacterales > Caulobacteraceae > Caulobacter > Caulobacter vancanneytii_A. The sequence goes on from CAMAVA010000001.1 coordinate 21,020, forward strand.
GGGCGGCCATCTCGATCGCCTTGATCAGGCTGTCGGCTCGGGCGATGCCCTGACCGGCGATGTCAAACCCGGTGCCGTGGTCAGGCGAGGTCCGAACGATCGGCAGGCCGAGCGTAATGTTGACGCCACCCCAGAAATCAAGCATTTTCAATGGGATAAGGCCCTGATCGTGATACATGCAAAGCACCGCATCGAACCGCTCTCGGGCGGCTGGATGAAACAGGCTATCGGCCGGCGCGGGCCCGCTGGCATCCAGTCCATGCTTCCTTAGCGCTGCAACGGCAGGGGTAATGATGTCGATTTCCTCAAGACCCAGGGCGCCGGCTTCGCCGGCATGAGGGTTCAATCCCGCAACGGCCAGGCGGGGCTCTTCGACACCAAAGTCGCGCCGCAACGCGCTGCCGATGACGAGGCCAGCCGTTACCAGCCCTTCGATCGACAGCGAACTGGAAACCTCGGCGAGGGGTTTGTGAATCGTGGCCAGGCAGACCCGCAGGCCTTCTGTCGCCAGCATCATCACTGGCCCACGCGGCTCCGGAACGGCAACATGGGCTGTCAGGGCTGCCAGGAACTCGGTGTGGCCGGGGTATGGAAACCCTGCGGCGTACAGGGTTGCCTTGTTGATCGGCGCTGTGACAAGGCCGCAGGCCTCACCTGACAGGGCCAAAGCTGTTGCCTCTTCGATCCAGGCAATGGTCCCGGATGCATGCGCCGGGTCGACCCGACCGAAGACGACCGGGGTCTTCAAAGGCCTGTGCAGGACCGGCAGGGCCTGATCGAACATCGCCGTTGCATCGCCTGCTCTGGCGATCTCGACCAACGGGGTGCTGTCCCCGCCAGGAGCCGAGCGGATGACGTCTATATCTCCGACTGCAAAGAACCTTGCCCCGCCGACGGGCTTCATCCGCCAGGCCTTGCTGACGATTTCGGGACCGATTCCCGCCGGATCGCCCAGGCTCAGGGCGAGGGGGCGACCGCTCACCGCACTTCGATGGTCGCCGTGGTGCGCAGATCCCGCATGACCCGCTTGGCGATCAACGTCAATTGCTGGCCATAGAGACGGTTTTCCACCTGTTTGGACGTCAGGTTGGGGCCGCCGCTGTTGCGACGTCCACAGACCATGACAAGGTGCACCCCGCCCTGGGTCCGGATCGGATTGGCCGAAAGCGTGTTATCAGGCGTGCTCGCCGCCGCTTCTGCAAAACCCGGGGCCAGACCTGAAACCTCGGCTTCGCCCAGGTCTCCGGCAAGCACGCCGGATACGGTCGCGGCCTTGGCTTCCAGATCGCTGCAGGTTGGCGACAGGGCTCGCACCTGTTCGAGGGACCGGCCGGCAGCCGCAACGGCCGCCTCATCCGCTTCTGCCGGCACGATGACCGCTGCCTGCTTCAAGGTGACAAGACTGCTTCCGCCGCCCGCCCGCTTGTCCCTGAGATAGATGATGTAGACCCCGTCGTCCGTCGGGATCGGCGGCGACAATTGACCTGGCCTCAGGTCCGCAAGAACGGCATCCACCTGGGCCGGCATTTCGCCGGGGGAAATCCAGCCGGCGTCGCCGCCGGATGCCGCTGTCGCGGACGCCGAGAACTGACGGGCGACGGCCGGAAAGGGCGCGCCCTGTTTCATCTGGTCTATAAGTTGCTGCGCGCCCTGGACGGCGATCTGAAGTCCGCCGACCCGGCCGGCATCTATGTATATCTCGCTGACTTCGTACTGCGGCTTGGCAGCGGCCTCGGACATGCGCTGCATGGTCGCCTTGATCTGATCTTCCCCGATCCGCAGTCGTGAACCGTATCGACCGTGCATGTACTGCTGCCAGCTCATCTCCGCGCGCACCTGATCGCGATAGGTCTGGCGCCCGACATTCTGTTGCTGAAGCTGGGCGTAGAACTGCTCCGGAGTGACCTTGTATTCGTTCTGAATGATTTCGGCGATCTGCTCGTCGAGTTCCTTGTCGGTGGCGATGATGCTGGTCTTGTTTTCCTTCTCGACCCGCTTCAATTCCTGGATCTGCAGTCTTTCTTCCACCAGCGAGCGAAGGGCTTCCTGCTGGATCTGCGGAATGTTTTCCTGACTTGGCTGAAGACCGGACGTCAGGATCAACAGTTTCATCCGTTGAACCAGATCATAGCTGGAAATGATGTCGTCATTGACCACAGCCGAAACGCTCTCGGCGATCTGAGGCTCGATGGACGAAGAGGACTGTCCCCAGGCGACCGGGCCCGTCCCGGCCATGACCATGGCCAGCACCGAAGCTGTCGCCAGCACCTTGCCTGTAGTTCCTGCCGCTAACCGCAATCTGCCATTCCCATAGTTTGTGTTGACGGCCGCGCGTCCAACATCGCGCTGAGCGTTACCGCCTGTAGCCTTTATTGCCCAATGTGGCGAGCGTTAGGCGCAGTACCACTGCGTCCGACGGGCCAAGGGTTCGGTTGAAGGTTTCTTCATGCACCCAGACCACCGCCGCATCCAGGCAATCGTCGCGATAGAAGACGCCGAGTTCCTGGCGACGCCAGACATCGTTCTCGATATCCCAGATCCCGGCCACGGTGGCGCCGATCCGGCGTGTGAACAAAAGGTCGCCGGCGAAGTCGATGTCCTGACGCTCCACCCCGGTTATGTCCTGGTTGTCATGCAGGTATCTCAGATAGCCCGAGCCCCGCTCGAACGAGACATCAGCGCCAACCTCCAGTCGTCGCAGGCTTCCCGTGTCACCGTCAAACCGGGCCCTGCCATAGAGTTCGAGGCCCTTGGCGGCCTTGGCGTCAGCAGCGACAATCCAGTCGGAGGCCCTGGCTTGCAGACCGCTGCGCGCCGGGAGCGAGCTATCGATCTGGTCGCGGAAACTTCGACCGACCAGCAGGCTCAGGGCGCGGCCATCGTCATAGGTCAGGGTGCCGCGCAGGCCGGTATTGAGGCGCAGGCCGCCTTCGTAGAGGTCAAAGCCCGGCGACTTGTTCGCCCGCAGAAGATTGGTCTCGTCAAATTCGAGAACAACACTGTCCTCGTTCGGAATGCGAGAATCAGAGTCGCTTTCAGGCGACAGGGCCAATTGCGCCACCGGTTCCAGAATGATGGTTCGATCACCATCCCTGCGAAACAGGGGATAGGTCAGATCAACGCCGACCACGCCAAGTTGCCGGCCAAAGCTGCCGCCGTCGCGGGAAGCTGGATAGTCTTCCACGTTGTAGTAGTCGACGCGGGCCTGGGCGAACGGCGACAGGCGAAGGCCGCTCCCGAAGGTCAGATCGGTTCGCCAGTCGGCCTGGGCGCTGACCCGACGGCTGTCTGCCCCGGGTTCGGTCGCGACCTTCGGTGACTGGTCCCGGGTCAGGGCCACCGCAGTTCCCAAAAGTCGCAGTCGTCCTCCCAGAACGGGGGAGGGCGCTTCCCAACGGGCTTCCACCAGCGGCGCGATTGCCGGGAACGTCCGATCATTGTCGGATGGCCGCAGGCCCTGAATGCTGATCGCGTTGATGGAGAACCAGGACAGGTTATCCTGCCGCGTGGTGAAGAGCTGGGAGGTCAACCGGCGATTGTCCGACGCGATCAGGCCTCGCTGATCCGCAACATCATCAACATCGTACTTGTCAAAGACGAGATCGTCGCTGGCCAGCTCGGTCGAAAATCCCCATTTCCAGTTACTGTCAATATCGAAGGCGCCATCTGCCAGAACATAGCTTCTGCTTGTCAGATCGCCTATCCGCTCGCCATCCCCGTCCAGATCGCGCTCATAGGTGTAGCCAAACCTTGCATTGATCTGTCCGCTATAAAAGCGCTGTCTATATTGCAGATTCAGGAAGGGGTTGACCTTTGTATTGATCTGCGGATTGATCAGAAGGTCGCGGGACGGGGAGATCGCCCAGTAATAGGGCTGTTCGTAGGACAGTCCTCTTCGTTGCGAAGCGACACCCTTTGGCGGCAACAGCCCGGACATCCGTGGCGCGTTTGGATCGGCGTGCCAGAATACCGGCGTGTAGAAGACGGGCGCCCCGAACATCTCGATCACGGCGTTCTGATAATAGATCGTCTGGTTGTCCTGGTCCTGCACCACCTTTTCCGCCCGGATCGACCAGGTCGGCGGACTTGTCGGGTCGGTTTCGCACAGCAGGCAAGGCGTGTAGATGGCGTGGTTCAATTCCGCCGTGGTCGCGTCTCTTCGGACAGCCGTGTCGGCTGCGATCTTCACGTTGTCCTTCAGGCGAAGCGAAAAGCCCTTGGCGATCCCCGCGCTGAGTTGGTCATCAAGGACAACAGTGTCGGCAAAGGCCGTTGTTCCATCCGCTTCGATGATCGCAACTGAGCCGCTGGCGGTCACAACTCCGCCGGCCTGATCGTAAATCAGTCGGTTGGCCCGAACCGTGCGGCCTTGATGGCGAATTTCGACATCGCCTTCGGCGGTCAGGGTCCTTGCCTTGTCGTCCTGGATCAGGACGTCTGCCTCAAGGTAATAGCCATCGCGACCCAGTCCATCGACATCGCCTGTCGAGGCTGGAATCGGTTGAGCTTGGTCCGACGAGGCCTGCATGGCGGCGCTTGGGTCTATGGCCCGGGACTCCGCCTCATCCGCCGCCCGGGCAGCAACCGCGCCGAACGCGCAGGCCGACAGTGCCGCGCCCGCAAGGAGCCAGGCGAGGGGCCTGCTGCGAAGGTTTCTGCGAGTCGTGGGCATCGACATTTCTGGTTTCCGTAGCGACGGCGGGACGCGGATCCGGGTCACCCGTCCTCCGTATAACAAAGCAGCGTCAGCCCCGATAACATTGCCAGCAGGGGCGGGGCCCAGGCGGCAAGAACGACCGGTATGATTTCGGCCTTTCCCAGGGCCAGACACATCTGGTTGAAGAAGAAGAAGGCAAAGCCAAGGACCACGCCGGAGCCGGCCAGCGCAGGTAGGCCGCCGAGACGCATGAGTCGAAGCGAAAACGCGGCCGCCAGCACGGACATAGCCGAATAGAGCAGCGGCGTCGCCAGCAGTTGTTGAAGCCTCAATCGGTAGCCAAGGGCGGAGAATCCGGCCTTTTCAGTGCCGGCAATCGTCGCCGGCAGGCGCCAGAACGCGATTGCCTCCGGGGTCGTGAACCGCTCGATGGCCGCCTGATCATCCAGGGTCGAGGGGATGGTCAAGCTGTCGGACCGAACCGACCCGGCGCCAGGCGTCGCCTCGCGAACCCCGGTCAGGCGCCAGTATCCCGGCATCAGCCGGGCTTCTGAGGCCTCGACCCGCCGCGAAAAGTCCAGGCTGCCATCTGCCGCCAGTCGATAGATGAACATCGACACCACCTTGAGGCGGACGACCCCGTCAACCTCGTCATGCGACCTGGCGCGGATGACGACCTGGGATCGCTCATCGGTCTGCCTCAGCCAGGTTTCCTTTGGAGCCGACGCCAGGTAGTCGTCCATCACCGCCGTGCGGGACTGTTCAAAGCGGACATTCAGCCAGGCTGCGACAGGGTTCATGACGGCGACGGTAAGCGCGCCCACCACGAAGGCGGCGGCGGCGGCCGGCAGAATGAATCGCCAGGCCGACACGCCTGCCGCGCGCATGGCGATCAGTTCGCTGCGGCGGTTGAGGGCCACAAAGGCAGCCAGGGTGCCGAACAGGAAGGCAAATGGCAGCAGTGTCAGGATCGTCGACGGCGCCTTGAGAAGCGTCAGCCAAAGCAGGCTTACAAATCCTGTGTCCGCCCGTCCCCCGACCGTTCTCGAGACGTCCACAAAGTCGATCAGGAGGATCACGGCGGCAATCACGGCCAGCGCACCCGCAACCGAGACCAGGGTCCGGTTGAGAACGTAAAGCTCCAGTCGGCCAGGCCAGAGTCTCATGCTGCGATCCCCATGGGCTGTCTCGCGGCCGGCAGAAAGGGAACCAGACTGCGCCACCCCGTTCGGGCTTCGACAGACCGGAAGATCTGCTCAAAGCCCCAGACAGCGGCTGCAAGCGGTATCAGATACTGGAAGACATTCAGGGCCATGCTGTCGTCACAGGCGGCCTGCACGGCAAACCCGATGATCCGGACCAGCGCGGCCGATGCGCCGACCAGGGCGATCCTGCGACCGTAGCCCATCCTGCTGAAGCCCGCCCCGATGACGGCCGCCAAGGCCATGGCCATGAAGCCGATGGCGTAGAGCGGGGAAGCAAGGCGGGAATGGCCTTCGGCGACCATCCGCTTTTGGTTCTTTCGCTCGTAGTCCAGGGTCAGGTCGGGAAAAAACAGCTCGTGAAGATAGCGGTCCGACGCCTTGTAACGGATGCTTTCCCGGGTGTTGAGGTAGGGTCGCAGATCCAGCGTGTATTCTTCGAATGACAGGTAGTTGAGAACGCCTCGATCCGAAAACTCCTGGGTCGAGCCCTTGTTCATCACCAGGATCGGAGAGTCGTTCTTCCAGACCACCCTTCCGGTCCTCGCCGTATAGGTCGTCGACTGCCCTGCTTCGGTCGTTTGATGGATGAACAGATTGTGGATGGCGCCATCCGGATCAACCGTCTGGCCATAGACCGTCAAGCGCGGCGCAGGATCGGTGAACTGTCCCTCGACCACTAGCATGGCGGCCAGATCTGTCTTGGCCTGGAAAATCAGCTTTCGATATTCCCGATAGGCGGCTGGCTGTACCCAGAGGTTTATTGCAAGGCAGGTGAGGGTGGCCAGAATGGCCAGCTTTACGGCGGGAGAAATCACACGCCAGCGACTCATCCCGCTGGCGTAGCAAACCACCAGCTCTTGGTCCCCTTGCAGCTTGTTGAGCGCCACGAGGGCGGCCACCAGCACGCCGATGGGAATGATCAGATTGGCCAATTGAGGCATGGCCAGGATGATGATCCGCAGATAGGTCCAGGCGCTCTGGCGTTGTTCGATGATGATATCGAGTTGACCGAGGCTCTGGCTGAGCAGCCCGACCGCTGCCAGGGCCGCAGTCGCCATCAGCGTCGGCCATAGCAGTTGCCGGAAGATGTAGCGTTCGATCAGGGGCATGAAGCGGCACAGGAGGAGCAACTCCGGTCATTCGGAGGCGCTTCGGTCCGTTACTAGGGCGGACAGGCCGCTGGCACAACTGCGGTGCGCCTTCCCCAGCGCTCTGCATTGGACTATTCCGCCACATGACTTTTGCAGGAGCGCAGGATGCGTATTGAATTTGTTCAGGTTGACCGGACCGCGCCACCGGCCGACGGCGCCGTTGCGGTGATCGCCTTTGAAGGCGGCGGCCTTTCCCCGGCCGCGGAAGATTTGGACAAGGCCACCTCGGGCGCCCTGACCCGCGCCGTCGCGTCTGGACGCTTCTCTGGCGGTCGCGGACAGTCCCTGGAACTGTTGGCGCCTGCAGGCCTCGAAAACGCGCGAGTCGCAATCATCGGGCTAGGAGCCAGGGCCGAGTTTGGGCCCGAGGCTGCAGAGCTCTTCGGGGCCTATGCCTATCAGGCGGTCAAGGTCAGCGGCGCTGCCACCCTGACGCTTCCCATGCCAGGCGCCAGCGCCGAGGAGGCCGCCCGCGCCGCCTTCGGCAGCCGCCTGGCCAGCTATCGGTTCGATCGCTACCGGACCACCGAAAAGGCCGACAAGAAACCCTCCGTGGCCGCTGTTCGGGTCGCCGTCGACGACCCTGACGCCGCCGCGGCGGCCTATGCGCCCCTGGCTGCCCTGGGCGACGGCATCTTCTTCACCCGCGATCTCGTCTCGGAGCCGGCCAATATCCTCCACCCGGAAGAGTTCGCCCGCCGGGTCAAGGCCCTGGAATCCCTCGGGCTCGAGGTCGAAATCCTCGGCGAGGCCGAAATGGCCAAGCTGGGCATGGGCTCGCTGCTCGGCGTCGGACAGGGCAGTGTCCGCGAAAGCCAGTTGGCCGTCATCCAGTGGAAAGGCGGCGGAGACGCCCAGCCTATCGCCTTTGTCGGCAAGGGCGTCTGCTTTGACACCGGCGGCATCTCCATCAAGCCCGCAGACGGCATGGAAGACATGAAGTGGGACATGGGCGGGGCCGGCGCCGTCGCTGGCCTGATGCATGTCCTGGCCAGCCGCAAGGCAAAGGCCAATGTGGTGGGCATTCTGGGTCTGGTCGAGAACATGCCCGATGGAAACGCCCAGCGGCCTGGCGACATCGTCACCAGCATGTCGGGTCAGACCATCGAGGTGATCAATACCGACGCCGAAGGCCGCCTGGTTCTGGCTGATGCCCTCTGGTACTGTCAGGAGCGCTTCAAGCCGCAGTTCATGGTCGATCTGGCGACCCTGACCGGGGCCATCATCATCGCCCTGGGCAACGACTATGCCGGCCTGTTCAGCAACAATGACGCCCTCTCCGACAACCTGCTGAAAGCCGCCAAGGCTGAAGGTGAGCCGCTCTGGCGCATGCCCATCCCGGCCGCCTATGAAAAACAGATCGACAGCATGGCCGCCGACGTCAAGAACACTGGCGGACGGCCGGGCGGGTCGATCACCGCCGCCCTGTTCCTGCAGCGCTTCGTCAACGGCCTGCCCTGGGCCCATCTGGACATCGCTTCGACCGCCTGGAAGAAGCCGTCCTCCGTGCCGACCCTTCCCGAAGGCGCCACGGGTTACGGGGTCCGACTGTTGAACCGTATGGTCGCCGACGCCTACGAGGGCTAGGTCAGCTTCCCCCCGGTCGGCCGCCATTCCGAATTCACCGGAATGGCGGTGTCGGGACCCTGGGACAAATGGGAGGCCCCACTGGCCCAACCACCCTGCGAGGTCTGGTTCTACCATCTGGAGCGGTCAACGCTTGACCAGGTGCTGCCCGAGCTTCTCGAGAAGACGCTCCAGAAGGGCTGGAAGGCGATCGTCCGAACGACAGAGGCCGAACGGATCGAGGCCCTGGACGCCTGGCTCTGGACCTATCGCGAAGACAGCTTTCTGCCGCATGGCGTCGCCGGCGAACCTCTGGCCGGGCATCAGCCGATTGTCCTGACCGCCGCCATGGAGAATCCGAACGGAGCCCAGGCTCTGTTTCTTCTGGACGGGGCGGACCCCGGCCTGATTTCGGATTTCGTCCGCTGTATCGTGTTGTTTGACGGTCGCGACGAGGTCAGACTGGCTGGCGCGCGGCAACTGTGGAAATCAGTCAAGGCTCAGGGACTTCCGGCCTCCTATTGGCGCCAGAAGGACGAGCGGGGATGGGAGAAGCAAGCGTGAAACGATCGACGGTCGTGGTTCTGGCCCTGGGAGTGATCTCGGCATCCTGCGCGCCGACCCCGCCGCCTGAGGTTCCGCAGGCGACTCCTCCCGCTGCTCAGCCTCCCGTCCAGCCCGCGCCGGAGCCGGTTGCTGCACCGGACGCCTGTGGCGCTGCGCCTTTGCAATATCTTGTCGGTCGACCCAAGAGCCAGATCCCCGTTCCGGTGGATCCCTCGAAGCGACGGGTGACTTGCTCGACCTGTCCCGTGACGCTGGACTACCGGGAAGACCGGCTGAATATCGTATTCGACGCCGATACCGGAACGGTGCTCGAGGTGAAGTGTGGTTGAGCCTAGGAGCGGTCAGCCTGCCACGGCTTCGAGCGCCTCTGCCGCAGCCATCCATGCAGCCTCGGCGTCATCGACCTGCGACTGGGCCCGTTCGCGGCGCTTGGCCAGGTCTGAGGCGGCCGTCGGTTCCCGGACATAGATGTTCGGATCCGCCAGTTTGGCGTCGATCTCTGCCAGGGTTCTGGTCGCCCGGGCGAGCGTGTCTTCGGCGGCAGACAGTTTGCGCCGCAGCGGTCCCGCGGCCGCTACCGGATCACGGCCGGTCGCGATGGGCGCCTTGTTGTTGACTGCGGGCTTGTCGGCTTCGCGCACCTGGGTGGGCGCCCGGGCGGCGACCCTTGCGCGATCCAGAACAAATTTGGCGTAGTCGTCCATATCGCCGTCGAAGGGCTTTACCCCGCCATCGGCCGCCAGCCAGAGCTGGTCGGCGACCAGTTCCATCAACGACCGGTCGTGGGTGATCAGGATGACGGCGCCTTCATAGTCATTCAGGGCGTCCAGCAGGGCGCGGCGGCTGTCGATATCCAGGTGGTTGGTTGGTTCGTCGAGGATGAGCAGGTGAGGGGCCTCCATGGCCACGAGATTGAGCAGCAACCTTGCCCGTTCTCCCCCCGACAGCTTGGCGACGGTGGTTTCCGCCTTTTCATAGCCCAGACCAAACTGCGCCAGCTTCGATCGGCGCTGGGCCTCGCTGGAGTCGGGCATGCCGCGCCGGATGATCTCCAGCGGCGTGTCGTCGGGATCCAGGGCCTCGATCTGATGCTGATGAAACCAGCCGACCTTGATCCGGCGGTCGCGATGCAGGTGGCCACCCTGGATATCCAGCGCCCCGGCGATCATCTTGGCGAAGGTCGACTTGCCGGCCCCGTTGACCCCAAGAAGGCCGATACGGTCATCGATATCCAGCCGCAGGTTCAGGTTTCGGAGGATAGGTGCGCCGCCATAACCCACCGTCGCCTGTTCCAGGCGAACCAGCGGGGGCGCCAGGGGGCGAGCCGGGGACGGGATCGTGAAGGGCGCTGTGCGCTCTTCCAGGGTCATGGTCACCGGCGGCAGCTTGGCCAGCATCTTCAATCGGGACTGGGCCTGGGTCGCCTTCGAGGCTGTCGCCCGGAACCGATCGACAAAGGCCTGCATATGGGCGCGCTTGGCTTCGATCTTGCCGCGCATGGCCTCGGCCAGTCTGGCCTTTTCGGCGCGCTGGTCCTCGAAACTGTCATAGCCGCCTGTATAGAGGTCCAGCTTGCCGTCGCGAACATGCAGGATGTAACCCACGGAATTATTGAGAAGTTCCCGGTCGTGGCTGATGATCAGCGCCGTATGGGGATACTTCTTCAGGCGGGCTTCGAGCCACAGCGCGCCTTCCAGGTCGAGATAGTTGGTCGGCTCATCCAGCAGCAGCAGGTCGGGCTCGGAAAACAGCGCCGCCGCCAGAGCGACCCTCATTCGCCAGCCACCCGAAAACTCCGACATGGGCCGCGAAAGGTCTTCATTTGAAAAACCGAGGCCGGACAGGATTTCAGACGCCCGCGACGGGGCGGAGTCGGCGTCGATCTCGATCAGTCGGGCCCAGATATCGCCCATATCCTCGGGGTCGGCCGTCTCCAGGCCGGACAGCAGCCTGTGGCGCTCTTCGTCGGCCTCGAGAACGGTATCGAGAAGGGTCACCGGCGTGGCTGGATGTTCCTGGTCGACCGAGCCGATCCGGGCCGATTTCGGCAGCTTGATCTCGCCGTCGCCGGCGCCAAGTTCGCCCAGTATCAGCTTGAAGAGTGTCGACTTGCCGACTCCGTTCCGACCAACCAGTCCGACCTTGGCTCCGATGGGCAGCGAAACGCTGGCCTTGTCGAAGAAGCGACGTCCCCAGGCATTGAAGGTCAGGTCATTGATCTGGAGCATGGAGGGTAAATGACTTTGCAACTGGCCATAGGAACATGACCAGGCATGAAACGGGACCATGTCGCGGCCGGGCAGGGCTCGTCATAGCGGCGACCGGGTTCGAGGCCAAGGGTCTGGACCCGTTGGCCAAGGTCAAATCAAGGCCGGGAGTGCAGCGTTGCGATCGCGAAGGCCCGAGGCCGACGACGGTCCCGGCAGCCGATCTCCACCGTCTCGACCCAGTCTTGCGGCTCAGCCTTGCCAAAGGTCGTTGAACACGGCTTGGCGGGGCGATGGGCCGCCGCTATAAGCCCGCGACCTCCCCAAAACGCGCTTCAATCGCAAGACTGAAAGACTTTCCATGACCGAACGCACCTTTTCCATCATCAAGCCGGACGCCACCGAAAAGAACCTGACCGGCGCCGTCAATGCCGTCATCGAAGCGGCCGGCCTGCGGATCGTCGCCCAGAAGCGCATCAAGCTGAGCCAGGCCCAGGCTGAAAAGTTCTACGAGATCCACAACCAACGCCCGTTCTTTGGCGAACTGGTGGAGTTCATGACCCGTGCGCCGGTTGTGGTTCAGGTGCTGGAAGGCGAAAATGCCGTCGCCCGCTACCGTGAAGTCATGGGCGCTACCAACCCGGCCCAGGCTGCGGAAGGCACCATCCGCAAGCTCTATGCTGACTCCGTTGGCGAAAACTCCGTCCACGGCTCCGACAGCCTGGAGAACGCCGCGATCGAGATCGTGCAGTTCTTCACCGAGGCCGAAATCGTAGGCTAAGGAACCCGCCTTCAGGGCGATCGATCAGGCCGGCGGATCCTGCGGGGTCCGCCGGCTTTTTTGTGAGATTCAGTCCGGGATCGAGCGAACGAAGTCCGCAAGGCACTGCGGATAGAGCTGGTGTTCCGCCGCCAGCACCCGGGCTGCCAGAGAGGCCACGGTATCATTCGGCAAGATCGCGACCCGGGATTGACCCAGGACCGGCCCGGCGTCGAGGCCGGTCGTCACCAGATGCACCGAACAGCCGGCCTCACGGTCTCCCGCCTCAATGGCTCTGCGATGGGTCTCCAGACCCGGATAGTTCGGCAATAGAGATGGATGAATGTTGATCATCCTGCCGCTCCAGGCCTCGACCAGGAATGGCGTCAGAATCCTCATATAGCCTGCCAGGGCGATGGCCTGGCAGCCTGCGGATCGAAGGGCTGCATCCATGGCCCGTTCATGGTCTTTGCGATCCATTCCGAAGTCGGCATGGTCGATGATCGAGACCTTCAACCCCAGGGCTTCGGCGACCGCCAAGCCTGCGGCCCCCGGCCGGTTGGAAATCACCAGGGAGACATCATAGGGACAGTCCGCCTCGCGGGACCTGCGGACCAGGGCCTCCATGTTGGAGCCCTGACCGGAAATCAGGACCCCGACCCGGATGCGAGCCGGCCGCCCGGTCATGCCCGTTCGAGTTCGCCGCAGACAAAGGCGTCTTCGCCGGCGTCCAGCAGGGCCATCAGGACTTCCGGAGCCTGATCGCGGCCGACGATCACCAGGAAACCGATCCCGCAATTGAACGTCCGGCGCAGCTCGTGTTCGTCCAGCCCGCCTTCCCTCTGCAGCCAATCAAAGACTGGAGGAAGCGGCCAGGCGTTCCAGTCGAAGCGGGGCGCGAGCCCCTTGGCAATGGCACGGGGCGGGTTTTCGATCAGCCCACCGCCGGTGATATGGGCGCCGCCCTTGATCAGACCGGCCTTGATCAGAGGCAGCAGGCTTTTGACGTAGATCCGGGTCGGGGCCATCAGAGCCTCGGCCAGCGTGCCGTCGGAGAAGGGGCAGGGCGCGTCCCAGGCAAGGCCCGAGCGTTCGACAACCTTTCGAACCAGAGAATAGCCGTTGGAGTGCGGGCCGCTTGACCCGAGACCGATCAGGACGTCGCCGGGTCTTTGAAGGTCCAGTTTAGGCAACACCCCGTCGCGATTGACCGCCCCCACCGTAAAGCCTGCCAGGTCATAGTCCCCCTGGCTGTACATGCCCGGCATTTCCGCGGTTTCGCCGCCGACCAGGGCGCAGCCGGCCAGCTTGCAGCCCTCCGCGATCCCGGAGACGACGCTGGTCGCCGTGGTCACATCCAGTTTGCCGGTGGCGTAATAGTCGAGAAACAGCAGCGGTTCAGCGCCCTGGGCCAGCAGGTCATTGACGCACATCGCCACCAGGTCGATTCCGACCGTGCCATGCAGTCCGGTCTCGATCGCAATCTTCAGCTTGGTGCCGACGCCATCGGTGGTGCTGACCAGCAGGGGGTCTTCATAGCCAGCCGCCTTCAGGTCGAACAGGGCGCCAAACCCGCCGAGACCGGCCTCTGCGCCGGGCCGCCGCGTGGCCCTGGCCAGGGGCTTGATGGCCTCCACCAGGGCATTGCCGGCATCGATGTCCACGCCGGCCCCGGCGTAGGTGAGGCCGTTTCGGCTGTCTGTCATGGCGCTTTCCGGGCAACGTAGGGGCAGGAATTGAACGGCGCGCGCGTCTCAAGACTTGCAGACTCGCCCGCGCGCGGGGCTATAGCTACCCGATGACGCCTATTTCAACTACCGCCGAACTGGCGGCGTTCTGCAATCAGCTCAAAGGCCAGCCTTTCGTCGCCGTGGACACCGAGTTCATGCGGGAGACGACCTACTGGCCGATGCTGTGCCTGATCCAGGCCGCTGCTCCCAACGGGGCTGAAGCCTGTATCGATCCGATGGCCGATGGCATGGACCTTTCGCCCTTCCTGGACGTCCTGCGGGATGAATCCATCCAGAAGGTCTTTCATGCAGCCCGGCAGGACGTCGAGATCTTCAATAATCTCGGCGCCATGCCAAAGCCCCTGTTCGACACCCAGATCGCCGGCATGGCCGCAGGGTTTGGCGAGCAGATCGCGTATGACGCCCTGGTCCGCCAGATGCTGAAGATCGAACTGGACAAGTCCAGCCGCTTCACCGACTGGGCCAGACGCCCTCTGAGCGAAAACCAGCTGACCTATGCCATTGCCGATGTCACTCATCTGGCGAGGCTCTATCCGGTCCTCCGGGCCAGCCTGGAAAAGGCTGGTCGCCTGGCCTGGGTCGAGGAAGAGATGGAGGCGCTGGTTTCGCCTGACCTCTATGACGTCAATCCGGAAAATGCCTGGAAGCGCCTCCGCCCCCGCAAGCACGCGGCGAAATACCTTGCCGTGTTCAAGGCTGTCGCCGCCTGGCGTGAACGCACGGCCCAGACACGGGACCAGCCGAGGGGGCGGATTCTCAAGGACGACGCGATCGACGAACTGGCCAGCCAGGCGCCCACGGACACGGCAGGGCTGGACCGGCTGCGGGGGGTGCCCAAGGGATTTTCCGGTTCGCGGTTTGGTCCCGACCTGCTGGAAGCTATTCGCGAAGCCCTGAAGAATCCGGAAGCCTATGCGCCCACGATCGAACGGGACCGTACGGCCAGCAACCCTGCGGCGGGCGCCGTGGTCGAGCTGTTGAAGGTCCTGCTCAAGGCAAGGTCGGAGGACGCCGGTGTGGCGTCCAAGCTGATCGCCACGGTCTCCGATCTCGAAAAGATCGCCAATGATGACCATGCCGATGTCGGCGCCCTTACAGGCTGGCGCAAGGATGCGTTCGGGGCCGACGCGTTGAAGCTGAAGCGCGGCGAGCTGGCCCTGGTGCTGGACGGAGCGCGCGTGCGGGTGGTCGAGGTTCGTCGGGCGCCGAAGGCCGCCGACTAGCGGGCCCGCGGCTGTGCCGCACGAAGGGGGAGCCATGTCCGATGTGATCGCGCCGGGCGAAACAGTTCTGGCGGAAGTCTGCCTGCCCTGCGCCGAGCTTTCGCCGGCGCTGGAGTTCTATGTCGGCCGGTTGGGTTTCCGGGTGGAGACCATCTTTCCCGCCGAGGAACCCGCCGTCGCCCTGCTGTCCGGGCACGGCCTGCGTCTGCGGCTGGCGCCGGGGGAGGGGGCCCCTGGTCATCTTCGCCTGCGAATGGCAGGCCACAGTTCCCATCCTGAGCGCCTCGTCGCCCCCAACGGGACCTTGGTGGACCTGGCGCCCCTGGTTGCGCCGATGGACATGCCGCCGCTTGAGCCGGGTTTTGTGCTCACGCGCCAGCAGGACGGCCCCGAACATGGCGAAGGCCGGGCCGGAATGCTCTATCGCGATCTCATTCCGGGACGTCTCGGCGGACGATTCATCGCCTCTCACATCGCCATTCCCAAGGGCGGACCGGTTGCTGACTGGGTGCACTATCACCGCATCCGGTTTCAGATGATCTTTGTCCGCAAGGGCTGGGTTCGGGTCGTCTATGAAGATCAGGGCGAGCCGTTTGTGATGCAGGCGGGCGATTGCGTGCTGCAACCCCCGCAGATTCGTCATCGTGTCCTGGAAAGTTCGGACGGACTGGAAGTGATCGAGGTGGGGTGTCCCGCCCTCCACGAAACGATCGCGGACCACGATCTGCTGCTTCCTACGGGCATCCTGGCGCCTGACCGTGATTTCGGCGGCCAGCGCTTCATGCGCCACCGGGCGGCCGAGACGCCGTGGGTCGCCCATGGCGATTCCGGCTTCCTGCGCCAGGACACGGCCATGCGTCAGGCCACGGGCGGCCTGGCCGAAGTCATGGTTCTGAAATCCGGCGGCGCCCCGCGCCTGGACGTCGCAGCCCACCAGGGCGAACTGCTCTTCATGACCCTTCTGGAGGGTTCGGCCAGGCTGGACCATGCAGGCCAGCACGACCTTCGCGCCTGCGACGCCTTCGTGATTCCGGCCGGTCAGGATTGGGCCCTGGAGCAGGCCTCTTCGGACCTCGCGCTTCTTCAGGTTTCGCTGCCCGGACCGGCTGACAATTGACCCTGCTTCAAGGAATGACCATGCGCCGATACATCGCCCTCCTTGCCGGCGCCGTCCTCGGGTTGATTGCAGCCGGTGCTCCTGCGGCCCCCTCCCAGGCCGCAACGGACGTGACCTGGTCCGGGCCTGACTTCACCATCGAGCATGTCACCGTGATCGACGGGACGGGCGCGGCGCCCCAACCCGACATGACCGTGGTTGTTTCGGGCGGCCGGATTGTCAGACTGACGCCCAGCAAGGCCGCTGGCCCGGTTCGGGGGCGCCGGCTGGATGGCCGCGGCCGCTTTCTGATTCCCGGCCTGATCGACGCCCACATCCACCTGCGCGGGGCGACGCCTGCTAAATCGCCAGCCGAAGGCTTTGTGATCGATCACGTCGCGGCGCACCAGGCCCTGGCCAGCTATCTCTATGCGGGCGTGACCAGCGTCGTCGATCTTGGCAACCAGCCGGAACTTGTCCTCAAGGCCCGGGCCGAAGAGCGGGCAGGGCGCATTCTGTCGCCAAGGATTTTCGCGACGGGCAACCTGATCACCTATCCGGGTAGCCATGGCGATGGCATGGCCATCAGGATCACCGATTTCGAGCGGGATCGGGCCCTCTTGGACCGCCATATCGCCGACCAGGCGCCGGACATCGTCAAGCTTACCTATGAAGAAAGAGGCTGGGGCGCCCGGCCGATGATTACGCTGTTGCCGCCAGACCTGATGGCCAGGACTCTGCAGTACTACAATCTTTACGGCATCCGGACGACCGTGCATGTATCCAGTGAACGGCGAGCCCTCGAGGCTGTGGCGGCGGGAGCTGACACCCTGGCCCATCCCGTCATACAGGGGCCGGTCAGTGAGTCCTTTGTCCGGCTGATGGCCGCCCGCAAGACTCCCTTTGTGACGACCCTGACGATTGGCGAGAACTACAGTCGACTGGTCGAGCATCCGGAATATCTCGATGAACCCCTCTATGTGGCGTCTTTCAGCCCGGCCGAGCGCCAGTCCCTCAAAACGGAGACCCGGACTGCCTGGCAGACCCAGACCTGGACCTGGTGGATGAAGGTCATGACTCCCGTCTGTCAGGACAACATCGCAAAAATCGTCGCGGCGGGCGGTGTCGCTGTTCTGGGAACCGACCAGTCCAACGGCCCAGCGGTGCATCGCGAAATGGAGCTACTGGCCAGGGCCGGCATACCGCCGCTGCAGATCCTGAAGATCGCGACCCTCAACGGCGCCGTCTTCCTGGGCCGGGAACAGGACATGGGCAGCATCACCGTTGGAAAGCTGGCCGATATGGTGCTGCTGGACAGGGACCCGACCCTGGACATCGCCCATGCAAAGGCCATCACCTGGGTCATGAAGAACGGTGTGCTGGTGGATGAAGCGGAGCTGCCCATGGCCGGCGGCCCGCAGCAACGGCGCTGGACGGGCGACTAGATCAGGTCGCCCGGTTCGCCCCGGCCGCTGCCAGTCGATCTTTCAACAGAGCCAGGGCTACGTCCCGCGCCCGGGATTCCGGCTTGCCCAGCAAGGCGCTCAAGGTGGCGCCGAACAGGCCGACCCCCAGCGCAATGCTGATGCTCGCCAGCATGAAATCCTCCATGGCGTCGGCTGACACGCCATTGTCGAGGGGAGCGCGGACGGCAATGACTTCTCGAACCGCCTCGCGGACAAGGGTCAGGCGTCGCGACTCGCCGGTCAGTTCGAGCCAGGCGGCCAGTCGGGCGGCGCCCCGGGCTTCAAAGGCGTCGAACAGGGCCTCGATGCCGATCCCGGCCACCTGGGCCGGGTTTCGCGCCTCGGCGGTGGTTGCCAGGACCCTGGCGACCAGTTGCTGAACCATCCTGGCCATCAGGGCGTTCTGGACCCCGTCGATAGAACCGAAATGATGCAGCACGCTGGCGTGCACGACGCCGGCGCCGCGGGCGACTTCCGCCAGCTTCAGATGTTGCGGGCCGCTTGCAACAAGGATCGCCTCGGCCGCTGCAAGGATGTTCTCGCGGGCTGCTTCCGGCGAGCGGCGGGTGCGCGGGGCAGTTCCCGAGGTTGATATTGACATTTTTGTCAGTAGCCATTATCTGAAAATCGAAGCGGTCTCGCTGATGAGACCCTGAGCCGAGGACCAAGACAATGGCTGTCACCACGCCCCAGGATGTCGCCGTCACGCCACGGGACCTGCATTTCAGCATGGAGGGCGCCAGCGACCGCGCCTGGCTGGGCGGAGATCCGGTGGGAACAGCCGTCTTCAACGCCCTGTCCCTGACCTTTCCCGACGGCGAGCGGCTGTTCATGGACGCGGTTCGCAACTATCGCCCGAAGTTGTCCGGCAAGCTTCTGGCCGACGCCAATGCCTTCATCACCCAGGAAGCCATTCACTCTCGTGAGCATGTCGGCCTGAATGGTTCCCTGGATCGCAACCGCTATCCGGTCGCCGAGATCGAGGACGAACTGAAGCGGCGGATGGTTATGGCCCGGGGCCGTGGTCCGATCGCCATGCTCAGCATCACCATCGCTCTGGAGCATTTTACGGCCATGATGGCCGATCGCTTCCTCGAAGACTCCGCAATCTTCGCCGGTGCGCCGGAAGACATGGTCCGGCTCTGGCAGTGGCATGCCATGGAAGAGACTGAACACAAGGGCGTCGCCTTTGATGTGTTCCGGGAGATCTCGAAGGACTGGAGTCCGCTGACCCGCTACCGGGTCCGCGCGCGGGTGATGCTGCTGGTCACCCTCATGTTCACGCGAAACATCACCCGCTTTGCGGCCAAGCTTCTCATTGCCGACGGCATGAAGCCCCTGACGGCCTATGCAAGAGTTCTCGGTTATCTGTTTGGTAAGCCAGGACTTTTCCGCAAGAGCTGGGGCGCCTATTTCGACTGGTTCCGTCCGAATTTCCATCCCTGGGACCACGACAACCGCGCAGTGCTCGAGGCCTGGCGGCAGGCCTTCACGCCGTCCCAACCGGTTGCTGCCTGAGCTTTCTGGAAACTGTTCCATTCTGATTGAACCAATTGGAACGGAAAAACGGGCTTAAAATCAAAGTGCTAGAGCGTTTTTCGACCCGATAATCGCGTCATGCTTGTCGGAAAATGCTCTAGCTGCTGGCAAGGTCGGGCCGGACGCCAAGGTGTCCGGCCAGGGCGGAGAGCCTTCGCGTGGTCTGTTCGCCGAGCAGGAGGTCGGTCAGGCCCGTCTCCGCCGTCAGCAGCAACCGTTCGCCGTCCAGACAGAGTTGGGTCCGTGACAAGAGGGCGGGGTCCCGGCCCGTCAGGTCGCACCCCAGCCGGATGGCGGCCCCCAGCGCACGGGCCCGTCTCCGGGCCGATTCTGGAAGGAGGCGGCTGATCGCGGCCTGCTCCGGCATCGAGGATGAACTGGAATGCCGCGAAAACGCGGCCACGGCCAGGAATGCCCGTTCGGCATGACTTTGCCCGGCGATCGGCGCCCTCAGAACCTGTTCAAACACCAGGTGGGCGCGATGGTCCGGATGCAGCCGCGCGCCCAGATCGGCCAGCCGGCAGGCAGCGGCGCGGAGAATGGCGTCGCGCGCCCCGAAAATCGGATCAAGCGTCTGAAAGACCGGCTTCAGCCATTCACTGAGCGCCGGCCCCAGTCCGGCGTCAGCGCCATTTTTGGCGGCCAGAGCGCTGCAGCCTTCAATCAGGGGATCAAGTCGACGGGTCCCCTGGTCCATGGCCTCGAACAACAGTCCTTCACGCACGCCATAGGCAGAAAGATAGACCGTCTGGATGTCCAGGCGCAGAATCAGCCGTTCCAGAACGAGGGCCGAATGCGGCAGCGTCTCCGCCCGCTTCCGGGAAACACCTTCGACCGCTTCCAGTGATTTTTTCGATTGGCTGGCGACAAAGCGGCAGGCGTTGAGGGCGTCGGTTCGGCTCATCTCATACTGATGAACCACCCTGAGCGGATAGCCTGTCATGTGCATGTGGATCAGGGCGAGGTTCCGCCAGGCTCCGCCGACCGCATGAAAGTGACGGGTTCGGAACCGGTCGGTTCCGGCCAGTCGCTCGTCGATCTCTTTCCTGAGACCTTCAAGATCGCTGTCTCCCGTCGCCCGGAAGGCAAATGGACCAAGCGGCAGGCTTGCACCGTCGCCGGCGCCGTCCGATCCGATCGGAGTCAGTTCCAGGCTGGCGCCGCCCAGATCGCCCACCAGGCCGGTTTCTGCAGGTGCGCCGGCCAGGACGCCGAGGGCCGCATAGCGGGCCTCTTCCAGTCCTGACAGGACGCGAAGGCTTAGTCCGGTCTCGGAGGCCACCTGCTCGATAAAGGCGGCGCCGTCGGAAGCTTCGCGGATTGCGGCTGTGGCGGCCGTGAAGATCCTGTCCGGGGAAATGCGCCCGACAACCATCTGGAAGCGCCTTAGCGCCGCCATGGCGGACGCCGCACCGTCGGGAGACAGGCGTCCGGTGCTGTTCAGATCCCTGCCCAGCCCGGCCAGGACCTTCTCGTTGAAGACCGTCCAGATAGACCGGCCCTCGATACGATACAGCACCAGCCTGACCGAATTTGACCCGACATCGATGACGGCCGCGTCGTGGACAAGACTAGCGCTTGAGAATGACATGGTCGGGATCCAGGTCCAGGGCGCCGGGAAGGTCGCTGACCTTTTGGCCTCGGCCTGACAGGCTCGGATTGGTCATGAAATAGTCATGGGCCGAAAAGGCGTCCTTGCGGTTCCAGGCCGGATCGCGACTGTAACCGCCTGACGAATCAAGCACCCAGCTTTGCGCCTCATCATTCAGGTTGGCGACCATGATCTGGGACAGGACCTGCTCATGCACGGTCGGGTTGTTGATCGGAGTCAGGGCCTCGACCCGTCGATCGAGATTGCGCGGCATCCAGTCCGCCGAAGAGATGAAGACCCGGGCCTTTTTGCTGGGTAGCGATGCTCCGTTGGCGAAGGCGACAATTCGAGCATGTTCGAGAAACCGTCCGACAATGCTCTTGACCCGGATATTCTCCGACAGACCGGGAATGCCCGGCCTCAGACAGCAGATGCCGCGGATCACCAGTTCGATGGCCACCCCGTCCTGGCTGGCGCGGTAGAGGGCGTCGATGATTTCGGGGTCGACCAGGGCGTTCATCTTGGCCCAGATTCCGGCCGTCTTCCCCGCCCGGGCATTGGCCCCTTCGCCTTCGATCATGGCCAGCAGGTCCGGCTTCAAGGTCTGGGGCGAAAACGACAGTTTCTCCAGGCGGTTTGGCTGGGCATATCCGGTGATGTAGTTGAACAGCCGGGCGCTGTCGCGACCCAGGGCCGGGTCGGTCGTGAACAACGACAGGTCGGTGTAGATCTTGGCCGTGACCGGGTGGTAGTTGCCCGTTCCGAAGTGACAGTAGGTGCGCAGGGTCTCGCCTTCGCGGCGCACGACAAGGCTGAGCTTGGCGTGGGTCTTGTACTCGACAAAGCCGAACACCACATGAACTCCGACCTTTTCCAGGTCCTTGGCCCAGCGCAGGTTGTTTTCCTCGTCGAAGCGCGCCTTGATCTCGACCAGCGCCGTGACGTTCTTGCCATTTTCCGCAGCCTCGATGAGGGCCGCGATGACCGGACTGTCCTGGCTGGTCCGATACAGGGTCTGCTTGATGGCGATCACCTGCGGATCCCTCGCCGCCAGGCGAAGGAACTGCACGACCACGTCAAAGCTTTCGAACGGGTGGTGGACCAGGATGTCCTTTTCGCGGATGGCGGCGAAGCAATCGCCGGCATGGTCTCGAATCCGCTCGGGAAACCGGGCCACGAAAGGCGGAAATTTCAGGTCGGCGCGGTCCCTTGGGATCAGTTCCGACATGGCCGACAGGCCCAGCTTGCCGTCCACATTGACCACATCGTCCGGCGCAGCATCCAGGCCGTCAAGAATGAAGTCTCGCAGGTCCTGGGGCATGGTTGTCTGGACCTTGACCCGGACCACATCCCCCATCCGGCGACGCTTCAGCTGGGTTTCGAATTCCAGGACCAGGTCCTCGGCCTCCTCCTCGATCTCGATGTCGCTGTCGCGCACGATGCGGAACAGGCCACGGCCCTCGACCTCGTAGCCGGGGAAAAGCTGGTCAAGACAGAGGATGATCAGCGATTCCAGAGCGATGAACCGGCGTTCCTTTCGCCTTGCCGGACCCGGAAGTTCCCAGAACCTCCTGACCTGCTGGGGCACGGGAACCAGCGCATAGAGCAGCTTGCCATCGCCGGCCCTGCGCAGCTTTAGACCAAGGCAGAAGCCAAGGTTGGGAATGAACGGGAACGGGTGAGCCGGGTCGATCGCCAGGGGGGTAAGAACCGGAAAAAGGTGGTTGATGAAAATGCTCTCTGCCGCCGGCTGGTCTGCGGCCGAAACATCCCGTGCATCCAGCAGCTTCATCCCTTCGCTGGCCAGTTCCGCCCGCAGGGACCGCCAGATCCTCTGTTGATCAGCCATCAGTTCGGCTGCTCCGGCATTGACCCGTTCCAGCTGTTCAGCCGGTGTCAGGCCGTCCTGACTGACCTTGCGCACCCCTTCGCGAACCTGACCTTTCAGCCCGGCGACCCGAACCATGTAGAATTCGTCCAGATTGTTCGCCGAAATGGAAAGAAACCGCAGACGCTCCAGAAGCGGGTGCCGGTGGTTCTCCGCCTCTTCCAGGACCCGTTTATTGAAGGCCAGCCAGGACAGTTCCCGATTGAAGAAGCGGTCTACTGAGGACATCAGGGTGTCGTCCAGGGTCAGGCCAGATTGAACAGACGCCGGGGCGATTGGCGGGATTTCTACGGAGGTTGTGGGCGAAACGCCTGCAGGTTCGGAACTGGACATCGATCCTCGGAGTCTGGCGTTTGGCTTCATTTGACGCATGGTTGTGACAGTTTCAACGATGGCCTCTGGCTGGCGCGGCCATGAGGCCGTTCAATTGTGAGGGGTGTCGCGGTCAAACAGGTCCGCGCTTTCTTCCAGAAGTTCTCTGGCCAGCGCCCTGTTGATCGCCCGCCCCCGGGCGGCGGCGGCTTCATCCATCCGGGCGACGAGTTGTCTTGCGGCTTTCACGGACCGTTCGATACGGGCCAGCAGGTAGGGATACAGTTCGGCTTCCGGCCTGATATGCCGCTCCATGAACAGGCGATGCAACACCGTCTCGAGCAGGGCGTCATCTGGCGGCGCGATCTCTGCCACCGGCAAGGCGTTCAACCGTGAGCGAAGGTCGGCCAGCCCCGCTTCCCAGGCCAGGGGTCGCTTCCGAGCCGTCATCAGGATCGCTCGTCCCTCCGCCGCCTGGTTCAGAAGGTGAAAGAGATCGGCTGGATCGATTCCCAGATCGATATCCTCGATCAGCAAGGGCCCTTTCTGATCCAGAGGAGCCGGCTTGCCCGGAATGACGACCATGGCTTCCGCTTCGTCAGCCCAGGCTTGGGCCAGATGGGTCTTGCCGGACCCTGCAGGGCCTATCAGAGCAAGAGCGCCCGAACACCGGCTTATCCAGCCGTCGAGGATGTCGACGGCGGTCCTGTTGCTGGGCGACAGGAAAAAGTGCTCTCGCGACCAGGAAGCAGCGGGTTCGAAGGGCAGGCGGAACTGTGTGGCAAAAATCACCGGTCTTCCTACCAACCCGGCGTCGTCCGGTCGAGGACGGAGGATGAGATGGTCGGGGATAGCCGGAGCAGGGCTGTGGACAAGCGATGTCTGTCTCCCCGGTCATTCTACTTCCGGCTTGCGTCCTGAAACGCCTGTGGCGCATCCAAAGAAGTACCGCCTGTAGTCCACCTCAAGGCCTTCGCGGCTGAGCATCTCGGCAAAGGCAGAGGCATCTCCAAAATTGGTCGCATAGACACCGATCATCGAAAAATCCTGGGTGCCCTTCAGGAATAGCCGTTCGATCAGCGGCAGGAGCCAGGTGAGATGCAAACGGTAGAGCGGACGTAGCCACCAGCCCTTTGGATCGGAGGCCTCTATCAAGGAAAAGACGCCGCCGGGTTTCAGGGTCCGCGCAATGAGGCAGGCCAAAGCGGCGTGCTGTGAAGCGTTGAAGGTCTTGAGGCCGAATGTGGATACGATGAAGTCTGCACTTTGGTCCGGCAGCTGGCTTGCCAGGACGTCATCCTCGACAAACCTGATCCGATCGACGCGAAGACTATGGAGGCGCTCCATAGCCCGTCTGTGCATTCCGGAAGAGATATCGACAGCGACGATGGCGTCAATTCCGGGAAAGCGCGCCGTCAAGTGCGGCCAGACCTCGCCGGTTCCAGCCATCAGATCGTAGCCGACAATGGCTGTGGCCTGCGGAGCAGGCATGGCGTCCACACACTGCTTTCGCCAGCGCTCGGTGAATCCGAACGAGCAGAGACTGCTGAATGCGATGTATCGGTCCGAGCAGCGGTCAAAGACCTGCTTGACGAACCCAGGGTCGTAGATGTCGGCCGAATTGGGCATTCGGCACATAAGCTTGCCAGGCCTTGCAGGGCAACCGAACCTTGACTTTCCGGGGGCCGCATGCGCCTTTCCGCGCCTCCGAAATTGCGGCTTCAAGTCCAAAAAAATGCACGCCTATCGCACCCATACCTGCGGCGCCCTGCGCGCTTCCGATACCGGTTCCACGGTCCGACTGTCTGGCTGGATCCACCGCAAGCGAGACCATGGCGGGCTGATGTTCATCGATTTGCGGGACCATTACGGCCTGACCCAGCTGGTGCTTCATCCGGGCACGCCTGGCTTTGATGTCGTCGAGCGCCTGCGCGCCGAAAGCGTCATCCGCGTCGATGCCGAGGTGGTGGCCCGGACCCCCGAAACCATCAATCCCAACCTGCCGACCGGGGAGGTCGAGGTGCGGGTGACGGCCGTTGAGGTTCTGTCCGAGGCCGCTGAACTGCCGCTGCCGGTTTTCGGAGAGCCGGACTATCCCGAGGAAATTCGCCTCAAGCACCGCTATCTCGACCTGCGCCGGGAGACCCTGCATCGCAATATCGTGCTGCGGTCCAGGGTCATCGACAGCATCCGCAAGCGCATGGTCGGCCAGGGCTTCCTGGAATACCAGACCCCGATCCTCACGGCGTCCTCGCCGGAAGGCGCCCGGGATTTCCTCGTGCCTTCGCGAATGCATCCCTCGAAATTCTATGCGCTCCCCCAGGCGCCCCAGCAGTTCAAGCAGCTGTTGATGGTGTCCGGCTTCGACCGATATTTCCAGATCGCACCCTGTTTCCGCGATGAAGACCTGCGAGCGGACCGGAGCCTGGAATTCTACCAGCTCGATGTCGAGATGAGCTTTGTCACCCAGGAAGACGTCTTCGCCGCCATCGAGCCGGTCATGCACGGGGTGTTCGAAGAGTTTGCAGACGGCAAGGCGGTGACGCCCTATCCCTTCCCGCGCATCCCCTATCGCCAGTCGATCGCCAAGTATGGCACCGACAAGCCTGATCTGCGCAACCCGATCGAGATGCAGGACGTTTCCGAGCATTTCCGGGGTGGCGGCTTTGGCGTCTTTGCGCGGATGCTCGAGAACGCCAGCAACGCGGTATGGGCCGTGCCGGGTCCTGGCGGTGGTCAGCGCGCCTTCTGCGACAAGATGAACAGCTGGGCCCAGTCTGAAGGCCAGCCCGGCCTTGGCTATATCTTCTGGCGGGAAGAGGCCGGGGTGCTGGAAGGCGCTGGCCCGATCGCAAAGAACCTGGGTCCGGAACGCACCGAAGCCATTCGCCAGCAGCTTGGACTCAAGGTTGGCGACAGCGCCTTCTTTGTCGGCGGCGACCCCAAGGTCTTCTACAAGTTCGCCGGGGCCGCCCGCACCAAGGTCGGCACGGATCTCGGCCTGGTCGCCGAGGGTCGGTTCGACTTCTGCTGGATCGTCGATTTCCCAATGTTCGAGTGGTCCGAAGAGGACAAGAAGGTCGACTTCAGCCACAACCCCTTCTCCATGCCGCAGGGGGAGCTGGAGGCTCTGGAGACCAAGGACCCGCTCGATATCCTGGCCTATCAGTACGACATCGTCTGTAACGGCTATGAACTCTGCTCCGGCGCGATCCGGAACCATCGGCCCGAAATCATGCTCAAGGCCTTCGAGGTTGCAGGTTACGGCGCCGAGGTTGTCGAGGACCAGTTTGGCGGCATGTTGAACGCCTTCCGCTATGGCGCGCCGCCGCACGGCGGCCTGGCGCCGGGCATTGACCGGATTGTCATGCTGCTGGCCGGTCAGACGGCGATCCGCGAGGTCATCGCCTTCCCGCTGAACCAGCAGGGCCAGGACCTGTTGATGAGTGCGCCTTCAGAGGCGTCGGAAAAGCAGTTGAAGGAACTTCATATCCGCACAGCCCTGCCGCTTAAGGCCTGAAATCGCGGTTTCCGTTCCGGCGGCTTCGATCGGAACGGAAACGGCTCTAACGGTTTCCGGCCGGTGGCTTGGGCGCTGCCGGGGGGACGGGCGGCCTGGGCGGGGCATGGGGAGAGGCGATCAGCAACCGCGGTCCCCGACACAGCCGAGGGGTCAGCCCAGCCGGCAGTCTGGTTTCATCATTGGCGCAGGCCTGGTTGATCTGGCTCTGGGTCAGACCGCTCGCCCGGGACAGGTCAGCCCCGGCGAGGGAGGCGCCAGACAGGTCCGCGCCCCGAAAGTCCGCTTCACCGAATGTTGCCTGGTTCAGTCGGGCATGGCTCAGATCGGTCCCCCGAAAGGAGGCGTCGGTAAACTGGCCTGAAGTCAGATTGGCCCCGACCAGTTCTGCGTCCCGGAAATCTGCCTTGATGGCCAGAACCTTGGTCAGATTGACGTGCGGCATTTCAGCCCCGCGGAAACGCGCGAAGCTGAGATTGGCGGACCCGAAATTCGAGCCGGGAAGCTCTGCGCCGGCCAGACTTGCCCGGCTCAGGTTTGACCGCTGAAATGAGGAGGCCGGCCCTTCGATGCCGTCCAGTGCTGCGCCACTGAAATCCGCAAAATTGAAATTGCTTCCGGTGAATCCGGCCCCACGCAGGTCAGCCCGTGAGAGATTTGCGCCCTGGAAGGTCGAGCCCATGAAACTGGCGCCGCGCAGGTCGGCCCCGATCAGGACCGCACCATTGAAATTGGCGCCCATGAAACGGGCATTGGTCAGCTTCTTCCCGGAGAGCTCGCATTTCTGACAGGCGCCGCCGAAGGAAACCTGACGAGGAATATCCCGGTCTTCGTAAAGGGTCGCGGCAAAGGCCGCTCCCGAGCAAGACAGGAGGACCAGGGTCGACGTGGTGAGGAGCAGACGCTTCATGACACACATCAACTGGCGCTTCCCGCCCGAGTTTGCCACTTAATTCTCGGTAAGGATTGAGCTTTTCGACCAAGCTTGAATGGCGGCTTCGTTAGCAGGACGGGAGGTTCAGTCCCCGGGGCAGTCTGGTGGACTCATCGCCGCAGGCCTGGTTCAGCTGGGTCTGGGTCAGGCCGATGGCTCTGTCCATCTCGGCTCCGGAGAAGACTGCGCCGTTCAATCGGGCGCCGGTGAAGTTTGCACCCTCAAGGTAGCTGCCGACAAAATTGGCGTTGGTCAGGTCGGCGGAGACAAAGCTGGACCCGCTGAACACTGCGGCGGCCGCATCAGCATCGCGCATATCGGCTCTGTCGAACCTCACCCGGTTCATCACCGAGGCCGTCAGCGTCGCTTGTCGCAGTCGCGACTTCGACAGGTTCAGACCCTTCAGTTCCAGGCCGGTCAAGTCAGCCTGGAAAAGATTACAACCAGCGCAGCTGGCGCCCGCTCTCACCCGGGCGATCTGGCTGGCGTTCTGCGCAAGGGCAGGACCGGAGGCCAGGCTGGCGACAGCGGCGATCATGAATAGGCGTTTCATCACGGGTCACCCTGACTGGGATGGGTCTCTGGCCCGTTAACGCTGCAATCCCCGGGCCATTGTCAAAGGCCGGCTCCAAGGCCCTGGTCAGCCACCGCGCCGCAGGTTTCGCACTGTCCAGAAAGCACAGCCTGATCGCCACAGGACGGGCAAACGCTCGCGGCCCGAATACTCTCCTGATGTGTCTCGCCCGATCTCCTGCCACCAAAGGGCAGGAACACCAGATTGTCGGGCGCCGCACCCCTCGAAAACCCCTTTGAAATGAACCGGCTGGCGGGCTGGGGTTCGGACTCGTAGGCCAGGGCATCATCAGCCTTGCCCCGACCGAGCCCGTCGGCATTGAGGGGCTCGCCCGTCGCATTGGCCAGATCGTCCCGGCCCAGATAGCTGACCCCCAGCTCGCGAAACACATAGTCCAGGATGGAGGTGGCAGACCGGATGGTGTCGTTGCCGGTAACGGGGCCGGCTGGCTCGAAGCGGGTGAAGACAAAGGCGTCGACGAACTCCTCCAGCGGCACCCCGTACTGAAGCCCGATGGATATCGCGATGGCGAAATTGT
Organism: Brevundimonas vancanneytii; assembly: GCA_945861515.1. Lineage (GTDB taxonomy): Bacteria > Pseudomonadota > Alphaproteobacteria > Caulobacterales > Caulobacteraceae > Caulobacter > Caulobacter vancanneytii_A. The sequence continues at coordinate 49,565 of CAMAVA010000001.1, forward strand.
TCATCACACTTCGAAAGGCGGCCCCTTCCTTGTGCATGTCGATGAAGATTTCGCCCAACTCGCCATCGTCATATTCGCCGGTATGCAGATAGACCTTGTGACCGCCGACGGCGGCCTTCTGGATGTATCCTTTTCGCCGGTCGGGCAGCTTTCGCCGGGTTCTGTCCCGTTCGACCACGCGCTCGACAATGCGCTCCTGAACAGGGGGCGGCGCGGGCGCCGAGACCGGAGGCATCGCAGCCTCTTCGGGCAGGTCCAGGGCAAGGTGCGCCGGAGGGCCCTTGCGCGCGATTCGAAATGCGCGAAGCCCCGACTTGTCGGCCCTGTCGATCCAGGCCACTGCCTGGGCTACGCCCTCAGAAAATTCGAGCGGCAGGGCCAGAACGCCGGGCAGGCCGCAAGCCTCCTCGAGGGCCTTGTGGAAGGCAAGGCGATGCGGCCATGTCGGATCGCTGTCCAGAACCGCCAGGGCCTGTTCCGATAACGCTGTGCCCGTGGAAAGGTCGTCGGTTCCCAGGCAATGAATGGCGGCGTCGCGGATCTGGCCCTCGGAAAAGCCCATCCAGGACAGGGTGTTGAAGGTCGAAGCGGCCAGGGACTCCGGGCTGGCGCCCATGACGTCCCGCAAAAATCCCGTCCCAATCACCTCCGGCGAAAAGGCCTCCTCCAGCCTCGTCGCCTTTGCCAGGAAGCCCTCAATGCGGGCAATTTCATGAGCGGTGAACCCCGCAGCCGTAAGGGATTCCCGATTGATGTGCGGTGCGCTGGCCAGGCTTTGGAAGCCCAGCAGCCTATGGCGCAATCCATCGGTGTCCTCGCCCAGACTGGCCAGGGCCTGGCTGGCGGTCTTCGAAACGGTCCTGATGATTTCCCCGTCTTCGGTTTCCGCCAGAGCCACAGCGCCCTGCCAGGGCGCGGAGCCCATGCCCGCGCCGCCCAGCCGCAGGGCCAGTTCGGAATCCGCCACCGGCGCCAACCTCGCCAGATCTCCGGCTGCCGTTCTGGCCCGGCGCCAGAGGTCGGAAGCCTGTCGGCAGAAGGCTTCCGATCCATGGGCCAGTCCCCGGGAAACCATCAGTCCTGCGGTGTTCGCGAGGGTGACCGTCGCAGGCCCGGCGCCGTCCGAATCCAGTTTCAGGGCCAACGCCAGCAGCCGGACCGTCTGTTCGAAACCGTCGACATCGAACCCTTCCGGGCTGTGAAACGCCAGCAGATCGACGCCGCCGACCGGTCCGGTGGGACAGGCGGAAAGCCAGGCTGCATCTTCGGCATCACTTGCCAGGATCGCGCCAGCGGTCTTCCAGGTCAGGAAGGCGAGGTCATCCGAATGGCGACTGCGCTCTGCGGCATCGGCGCGGATGATGGCGGTGGGGGCCTTTGTCTCATGGATATCCGTGCGGGTCGGGTCCCGAAGGGTCAGGCCGATCTGGATGGCGTCCATTATCGCAGCGTCAGAGGCGCCTGCCATGCGTGCTGCCCTGGCCGCGCGGGCGAGGGCAGGGTTGCCCGACGGTGTGGAACAGGCAGACGGGTCGCCCTGGCAGCGTTGCACGGCGCTACTGATTGACTGAAGCCGACGGCGCAGTCCGCCCTGAGCAAGCCGAGCCAGCTCCGCTGCCTCGACCTCCGCCATAAAACCGGCAAGCGCATTCCCGCCATCCGGAACGGACAGATCGATAACGGGTACAGGCCGAGGTTCCTTCGGAGATGCGAGGGCGACGATCCCGGCTGCCTGGAGGGCGTAGAGTTCATCGCGGAAGGCGCCCGCATCGGCCGGGCGGTCGAACATGCCGCTGCGCCAACCGGCTTCCGCAAGGCTCTGCGCCAGTCGCAATGGCCCCCCGCCCAGCAGGCCAGCGGGCTGTGAGGCCGATCTCAGGACATTGGGAAGGGGGGCGAGGGCGGCTGTCTCGGCTGTGGTCGAAGCGGGCTGGCTGTCCGCCCAGTCCAGCCAGGCCTGGACCTGGGCTGAAGGCATGGACCGGGGCGCCAGCACGCCGATCAGGTCTCCGGCGGCCTCAAGGGTGCGCAGTTCCAGGTCCTGCCCCGGACGCTTGGCCAGTCGCCTCTCGAAACGCATCGGTCCACCGCTCCCAAACTGATGACGAGCCTAAGGGCCAGTCCGGAGCCTAGCAATAGATGATGGGGGTCATCGGACCGCCATCCACAAGATATGGGAAACGAGGCGCACTTCTCGCAACTCGCCGTCTGCCCGCCTTGTCCAATTCCAGGCGGCTTTCAGACTTGGCGAATGGGTCAGCCGGGCCTATGGTCCGACGGAACTGAAGCCCCTTGCAGTTGTTGGATTTTCTTGTGCTGAAAGCGATCTTCACCTGGTGGAACGGCGTAACCATCGGCCAGCGTTTCCACATCAATCGTCGCGGTGTGAAGATCGGTCAGGACGAGTTTGGTAACACCTACTACGAGGCGCGAGACGCGTCTGACAGCTATGATGAACGCAAACGGCGTTGGGTGATCTACAATGGCTATGCCGAGGCTTCCAAGGTCCCGCCCGACTGGCACGGCTGGCTCCGTTATACCTTTGACAATCCGCCCACCATCGAGCCCCTTCCCAGGCGGTCCTGGGAAAAGGACCACCGCCCCAACCTGACCGGCACGGTCTATGCGTGGCGTCCCAAGGGGTCCATTTCCGGTCCTGGCCAGCGAGATGCGGCCACGGGCGACTATCTGCCCTGGACCCCGGAATAGCCGCGGCATGAAATCGCCGGCGAGAATACTTTTGGTTTGCAGCCTCACCCTGGCTGGCGTCGCACAGGCGCAGACGGGCCCATCTGCCCAGCCGCCTGAGATCGAAGCCCCGCCCGAGGAAGCGCCGCCAGCGCAAGTCGCTCCGCCGCCGCCTCTATTGGCGCCCGCCAGTCCGGTCGAAATCCAGCCGTTGCCGGATGAGAAACCAGCGGTCAAGCCTTCGTCAGGCGCCACAAAGCCGGTCGAACCGGTCAAGCGGGTGAGAGCGGCCTCGGCGATTATCCAGGCCCTGGACAAGGTTACGGCCGAAACCCTTCGCTTCCAGGCGCCGGTCGGTCAGCCTGTGCGCTACAAGTCTCTGGTTTTCACGGTTCGGGCCTGCGAGAGCGCGGCGCCCGATGAGATGGCCCCGGAATCTGCAGCCTATGTCCAGGTGGATTCCCAGCCCAAGCCGCAGCCCGGGCGCCCCTCTCCGCCGACCCGGCAGGTTTTCAAGGGCTGGATGTTCGCCTCTTCTCCTGCCTTGAATCCCCTGCAGCACCCGGTCTATGACGCTTGGTTGATTGCCTGCAAGGCCAGCTGACCGCGACCCTGGAACTGGTTGAAGTCGGCGGTCTGTTCCAGCGCCTTTGCCAGCCGACGATGATATTCCGCCCGGGGAATCTCCTCCACGCCGAACTGTTCAAGGTGGTCGGTGATAAACTGGGTGTCCAGCAGGCTGTATCCGCCGACAATCAGCCTGGCCACAAGATGCACGAGCGCGATCTTGCTGGCGTCTCTCGCCCTTGAGACCATGCTTTCGCCAAAGAAGGCCCCGCCGAGAGAAACCCCGTACAGCCCGCCCACCAGGGCGCCATCCTTCCAGCACTCGACGCTGTGCGCCTGGCCACGCTGAAAGAGTTGTCCGTAGAGGCTTTCGATCCCGTGGTTGATCCAGGTCTCAAGGCGGCGGGGCCCGGTCTGGGCGCAAAGGGATACAACGGCCATGAAGGCCGTGTCGGTTCTGACCTCATACAGATCCTGACGAACCGTCCGGGCCAGGCGACGCGCCACATGAAATCGACCAAGGGGCAGGGTTCCCCGTCTTGGCGGGTCAATCAGAAAAAGTCCGGCGTCTTCCCGGGAGTCGGCCATGGGAAAAACGCCGCGCCGATAGCACCCCAAAAGATCGTCGGCAGTAAACTCCGGAACCAGTGGCTTACCCCTGCGCCTTGATCCACCGCTCCAGCCAGTGGATGTCATAGTCGCCGGCCCGGATGTCGCTGTTCTGCAGCAGGTCCTGGAACAGCGGGATGGTGGTCTCGATACCCGACACGACCATTTCGCCCAGGCACCGCTGGGTGCGGGCGATGCATTCCGCCCGATCCCGGCCGTGGACGATCAGCTTGCCGACCAGACTGTCATAGTAGGGCGGGATCGAATAGCCGGCGTAGAGGCCGCTATCGAGCCGCACACCCAGTCCGCCCGGCGCGTGAAAGTCTGTCACCTTCCCAGGAGACGGCGTGAAGGTGCGGGGGTTTTCGGCATTGATCCGGCATTCGATGGCATGCCCCTCGAAGGTCACGTCCTTCTGGGTGAAGCTCAGGGGCAGGCCGGCCGCGATGCGAATCTGCTCGCGCACCAGGTCGATACCGGTGATCGCTTCGGTCACGGGATGCTCGACCTGCAGCCTGGTATTCATCTCGATGAAGAAGAACTCATCGTTTTCCCAAAGGAACTCAATGGTTCCCACGCCCAGATAACCGATGGCGCGGATCGCCTCGACCACAACCTCGCCGATCCTGGCGCGGCCGGCCGCGTCCAGGGCGGGGGAGGGCGCTTCCTCCATGACCTTCTGGTGCCGGCGCTGCAGTGAACAGTCGCGCTCGCCCAGATGCACGACATTGCCATGGCTGTCGGCAATGACCTGAAGTTCGATATGGCGGGGTTTCTGGAGGTACCGCTCCATATAGACAGCATCGTCGCCGAAGGCGGCGCGCGCCTCGGCACGGGCGGTCGACACGGCCTCGTGCAGGTCAGCCTCTGTCTCGGCCACCTTCATGCCCCGGCCGCCGCCGCCGGCCGCGGCCTTGATCAGCACCGGAAATCCGATCTCCATCGCGGCGGCAATCGCCTCTTCCTCGGTGGTGACGGCCCCGTCAGACCCGGGAACCACCGGAATACCGGCATCCTTGACCGCCTGTTTGGCGGTGATCTTGTCGCCCATCATCCGGATATGCTCCGGCTTGGGACCGATGAAGGTGAAGCCATGGGCTCCGACGATCTCGGCAAACCGGGCATTTTCCGACAGGAAGCCATAGCCGGGGTGAATGGCCTGGGCCCCCGTGATCTCGGCCGCAGCGATGATCGAGGGAATGTTCAGATAGCTCTTTGCCGCCGAGGCCGGTCCGATACAGACGCTCTCGTCCGCCAGCCGGGCCCACATTCCCGTGGCGTCGGGTTCGGAATGGACCGCCACCGTGGCGATGCCCATTTCCTTGCAGGCGCGGTGAATCCTCAGGGCGATTTCACCGCGATTGGCGATCAGGATTTTCTCGAACACGACCGCTACTCGATAACGACGAGAGGTTCGCCGAACTCGACTGGCTGGCCGTCGCCCACCAGAATTTCCAGGACGGTTCCAGCCCTGGGGGCCGGGATCGGGTTCATGGTCTTCATGGCCTCGACGATCAACAGGGTCTGACCCTCCGCGATCCTGTCGCCGACCTTGATGAAGGGAGGCGAGCCGGGCTGCGACTGCATGTAAACGGTGCCGACCATCGGCGACTTGACTTCATCCCCGGTGCGAACGGCCGGGGCTGCAGCTTCTGCAACCGGGGCCTGAACGACAGGTGGCGCGGCCGCGGCGGGAGCGGGCGCTGCCGGCGCGGCGATATAGGTCTGTTGCGCCGGAGCCGCCGTCAACTCCCGGGCAACGCGGATCCGCAGGTCACCGCGCTCGACCTCGATCTCGGTCAGGCCGGTGCTCTTCAGGATCGTCGCCAGGGTCCGGACGGTCTTGGTGTCGATCACGCTGTTGTCTTCGGACTCGTCAGGAGCGGATTTTGACATGGAAAACCACCTTGCTGTTGGTCGTCAGGCCCGGACCGCACCGGTCAGCCCGGCGGCGGCCTCAATGGCCAGTTCGTAGCTTGCACCGCCAAAGCCGGACACAACGCCCGTGGCAATGAGAGAGACATAGGTATGCCGTCGGAACGCTTCCCGTGCGGCGGGATTGGACAGGTGACACTCAATGACGGGAATAGCGAGAGTCTTCAATGCATCCAGCAGCGCCACGGACGTATGTCCATAGCCCGCCGGGTTGATGACGACCGCGCTGGCCTCCGTCCTGGCGTCCTGAACCCAATCGATCAGGACGCCTTCGTGATTTGACTGGCGAAACTCCACAGCCAGGCCGAACTCGGCCGCCCTTCGGCTGCAGCGCGCCTGGATGTCCGCCAGGGTTTCATGGCCATAGATATCGGGTTCGCGGACCCCGAGAAGGTTGAGGTTGGGCCCACTCAAAACAAAGATAGGTTTCGGCATTCGGCCCCGCCGGCGAGTCAAAGGGCCTTGTATCGTCGCACGGCCGGGGTCACAAGGCTGAGGTCATGCAGATTCAGTTGAACGGAGAGGGTCACAGTCTTGCGGGCGTCGCCACGGTTGCTGACCTGGTGGCGAACCTGGGCCTAGATCCCCGAAAGGTCGCTGTGGAACGCAACCTGGAAATCGTGCCGAAATCGCTTTTCGCCGAAACACCCGTCGCCAACGGCGATCGGATCGAGATTGTCACCTTCATCGGCGGCGGTTAGCGATCCCGTCAGCCGAGTGAGGCGGAACAGGCCGGATGAAAGGCAGATGAGGCACTTGTCTCTCCCATCCCGTCGGCGGGGCGTGTAGATCGAAGCCATGAGCACTCTGACCGATACCTGGACTGTTGCGGGCCGCATCTTCACCTCCCGACTGATTGTCGGCACCGGCAAGTACCGGGACTACCAGACCAATGCCGATGCCGCCCGGGCGGCGGGGGCTGAAATCGTCACCGTCGCCGTGCGCAGGGTAAACCTGACGGACCGCAGTCAGCCGCTGCTGGTGGATTTCGTCAAACCCACGGAGTTTACCTACCTTCCCAATACGGCCGGATGTTTCACCGGCGAGGATGCCGTCCGAACCCTGCGTCTCGCCCGGGAAGCCGGAGGCTGGACCCTGGTCAAGCTGGAGGTCCTGTCGGACCCAAAGACCCTCTATCCGGACATGGAAGAGACCCTTCGTTCTCTCAAGCTGCTGGTGAGCGAGGGTTTTGATGTCATGGTCTATTGCTCGGACGATCCGGTCTATGCCCGCAAACTGGAGGACGCCGGCGCGGCTGCCGTCATGCCGCTGGGGGCTCCGATCGGGTCGGGTCTGGGAATCCAGAACCGGGTCAATATCCGTTTGATCGTCGAACAGGCCAAGGTGCCTGTGCTGGTGGATGCCGGTGTCGGGACCGCTTCCGACGCAACAGTGGGCATGGAGCTGGGGTGCGACGGCATCTTGATGAACACGGCGATCGCGGAAGCAAAGGATCCGATCCTGATGGCCTCGGCGATGAAGCATGCCGTGATTGCCGGCCGACAGGCCTATCTGGCCGGCCGCATGCCCAGGCGAATGTATGCAGACCCATCCTCTCCGCTGGCTGGATTGATCTGAGGTCCCGATCCGGATCAAACCGGCTCTTTCAGAAAAAGGCACAGAATTCCATGCGGTCGGCCCTGCTTCTCGGCTCTGCTCTCGGGGTGTTGTCGCTGGGCGCGCCGCAGGCGCGGTCCTTTGATGCCCTGACCCTGTCGACCCTGTGCTCAAGCGAGGCGCAAAGTTCCGGCGGCGCGCCCTTGGCGTCCCGGCCTGCCCGGATGCTGCCCGGTTACGGCAATGATGCGATGGTCATTGTCACCCGGGACCCCCAGGCCCAGGCCTGGTTCAATCAGGGCCTTCGCATGGCCTGGGCTTTTGCCCATGAAGAAGCGACCGCCGCCTTCAGGGAGGCCGGTAGACAGGACCCGACCTGTGGAATGTGCGCCTGGGGCGAAGCCCTGTCGCTGGGACCAACCATCAACTACCCGGTCGACGGGAAGCAGAAGAAAGAGGCCCTTGCAGTCGCTGTGAGGGCGCAGAAGCTGTTGGCCCGAGGGTCTGATCGGGACCGGATGCTGGGCTCGGCGATGGTCCGGCGCTACACCGAGGGCAATGGCGCCTATGCCAGAGCGATGGTGGCCGTGGCTACCGCCTACCCCGATGTCAATTCCGTCCAGATTCTCACCGCCGATGCGCTGATGATCGCCGGCCAGGAGAAGCGCGCCGTCCCGATCCTGGCGACAGTTCTGGCACGGAATCCGGATAGCACCGGAGCCATCCATTTCTATATTCACGCCACCGAATGGGTCGGCATGGCCGATAAGGCCGAATCCTACGCAGATCGCCTCAAGCGCCTTGCCCCTGGCGCCAGCCATCTTGTCCACATGCCGTCCCATACCTTCTACCAGATTGGACGCTATCGGGATGCTGCCCTGGCCAATCTGGACGCCATCGAGGTCGATCAGGCCTGGATCAAGGCGACAGGTGCAAAAACCTCGCCCTGGAACATTCCGTACTACGGCCATAACGTCCGTTATGCGCTGGGCGGGGCCATGATGGCCGGCGAGGCTGCAGCCGCCCTCAAGATCGCAGACCGCTATCTGGAAACACCAGCGGAGGAGGTCAAGGCTGGTGGTCCCTGGGCCCAGACTGGCGTCTCATCGGCCTGGTTCGCCGTCGGCCGCTACACCGATCCGGACCAGGCTCTGGCGATGAACGGTCCTGGAAAGGACCTCCCGATTGTTCGCGTAATGTGGCGGTACGGGCGCGGTGAAGCCCAGGCCCGCAAGGGAAACAGGCTCGGGGTTCTCGCGGAGGCGGCCATGATGAGGTCGGGAGCCGAAGCCGACCGAATTCCCAGTGGATCAGCCACTGCCTTGGCCGAAATCGGACGCAGCGTTCTGAAAGGCCGGGCCGCGATGATGCAGGGCGACTACGCCGGCGCTGCGAAGCTCTATCGCGCTGCGGCCGAAAGGCAGGAGCGCGGCTTTGGCGACCAGCGCGACCCGCCACCCTGGTGGTATCCTGTCCGTCGCAGTCTGGCCGCCGCCCTGCTTGCCGAAGGCCGCCATGAGCCGGCGCTTGAGGAGGCTCAGACGGTCCTCAAGACCTGGCCCAAGGACCCCATGACATTGCTGGTCATCGCCCGCGCCCAGGCGGCGATCGGCAGGAAAGAAGAAGCCAGCCGTGCACTGGCCTCGGCCCGCTCGGGCTGGAGTGATGGGGACATCGACAAGACCCCGGCCTCCTTGATCTGATGCGATCAGTTGCCGCCGGGATCAGCGGCCGGCCAGTGCTGAAGCGATCGCGGCCCGCAACCTTTCCGGATCAGCGCCCGGAACCACGGTTTCGCCGACGACAAAGGCCGGTGTTCCGTCAAGGCCCAGCTCCGCCGCCAGGGCCCTGACATCGGCCAGGTATTTCCTCTGTTCCGCTGTCTGTTCCAGGGCGCGAACCTTGGCCGGCGAAATGCCGTTTCGTTCAAGCAGGTCGTCAACCATCTCGTCAGTCAGAGGTTTACGGGACATCATCTCCTGATGACCATCAAGAAACAGTCCCTTTTGATAAAGCAAGCGGGCTGCAGCGGCGGCATACTCGGACGTGGGACCAAACTGACCTAGCGTAAAATCCTTGAATACGAACCGGACATCGGGATTTTTCCTTATCAGGGCCATGACTTCCGGTGCGATCATTTTGCAGTAGGTGCAGTTGTAGTCATAGAACTCCACGACAGTGACACGGCCGTTCGGGTTGGCGACAAAATCGCGCGAGTCATTGTCCAGTCTTGCTCGATACAGCGGAATTTTCCGGCGGCCCGCTTCTGCGGCTGCCTGGGCTTCGGCGACCTGCTTTGCTTCCAGGGCCTGCGATACTTCAAGGAGCACCTGCGGATTCTGCAGAAGATAGGCCCTGACCTTGTCGCCGAAAGCCTTGTCGACCTTGATCTCGGGTTGGGCCGCAACAGGCGGCGCGGACGGCGCAGTCTCCGCCTTCTTGCATGCGGCAAGCCCGAGCAGGGTGATCAGGCCGATCGCGGTCAGTAGGGGTAGGCGGCGCATTGACGACTCTCTTCACTCAAGCGGCAGGCAATCAGGCCGAGCCATCCTAACGTTGGAGGATTGCGCCTTCCTTTGCGAGGTCCTTCAGATCCTGGTCGCTGGGATTGGCGGTCAAAACAATGTCAGTGGCTCTGCGCCAGCTGATCGTATCCTTGTCGAGGAGGCTGCGGGCGCGCATGGCGAAGCTGCGGGCCTCGTTCAGCCCCCCGACACTGTAGTAGTATTCTGCCGTCGCCAACCGCGCCAATCCCTCATCGCCCCTGTCATCATAGGCCTGTGCAAGAAGTCTCCAGGCGTCCGGAACCTCCTCATCCAGCAAGGCGCGCTTGAGTTCATCGATGCCTTCATCGCGTTTTTTGGCGTCGTTCAGATTGATAAGGGTCTGGCCAAGATTGATCCGCAGCAGCGGCGCATTGGGCTTCAGGGCAACCGATCGTCTCTGCGGCGCTTCCGCTTCCTTGGCCCGGGCGAATTCAAATAGCATCTGGCCCTTGAGCTCCCAGAGGTAGGCGTTGCCAGGCTGTTCGACCAGCAGCACATCCACCATCTTCAGGGCCCGATCGACATCTTTCAGTCGATAATAGGCGATCGCCCGTGCGTAGCGCGCCGGATAGGTCTGGTCCTTCTCGCCATACTTGATCAGGGCTGCCTGGGGCGAAGTAAAGCCGTCGATCTTGGCCTTCATGACCAGGTGGTTTTCTATCTCTTCCTTTGTATCGACAACATCATAGTGTTTCTGGGTCTCGACCCGTGCGCGCAGAAGTTCAATACGCTCGGAAGAAAGGGGGTGGCTCCTGAAGTATGGAAAGCGCCGCGCCTCCTGAAACACTTCCTGGTAGCGAAACTTGTCAAAAAACTCGACCAGGCCCCGGCTGGACTGTCCGGTCTTTTCAAGGAAGCCTACGGCTGCCTGGTCGGCCCGGCCTTCCTGCTCGCGGCTGTAGCCAAGGGCGCCCAACTGACCGAAGTAACCGGAGTTACCGATCAGCAGCGCGCCGGCGTCAGGGGCACCGGCCAGCAACGCAAGCACGCCCAGCCCCATGGTCAGCAGCATCGGTCGCAGGCCGGCCCGCAACATGTCCTCTGATCTCAGGGGGTGGGCGCCGGCCAGGTGTCCGGTTTCGTGCGCCATGACGCCCTTGAGCTGGTTCGGGTTCTCCGTCTCCAGAATAAGGCCGGTATTGAACCCCATGACCTGACCTGTGGAGGCGAAGGCGTTCAGGGTCTTGTCACCGACCAGCAGTATGGTGACGTCCTCAGGGGTCAATCCTGCGGCGATCAGGACCGGATCTGCCTGCTGATGGAGGATCTCCTCGATCTCCGTATCACGGAGCAAGGCGATACCCTGGGCCTGGGCTGACCCCGCCGCACCAACCAGCAGGCCGGTTGCGACCAGAATCGCGACCAGGCTGCGGGCGGTGCGGCTGGAGTAGAATTTGAGGGAGCTCATTGGATCAAAACTACTCCGTTTGCGCCCCCGCGCGAACCCAACTTTAGCGTCGGACGATCAGCGACGCCACCAGCCGCGTTTCGGCTTTTCCGGGGGCGCCTGAATTTCGGCCGGATCAGGCGAGTCCACGACCTGGATTGGCTCGGCGAGGACCACCCTGGGGTCCGTAGAGACCAGGTCAAGCGGTGCCTCGGTGATGGCGACGGGACTGTCCACTTCGGCTGGCGGGGTCGCATCGGCTGATGCTTCAGCCGGGGCTGCCTCCGCGTCTGCGAAGTTCGCTGACACCGGCGCCGAGACAGGATCCAAAGACGGGGCGATGCTGTCGTCTTTCGTCGACTTGTTCCGGCTCCGGCTCTTGCGGGGCTTGGGGGCGGCGATGGGTTCCGTCGGAAGCTCGACCCAGACCTCGTCCATGAAGTCCGCCGAGGCGACCGTCTCCAGCTTCGGAATATCCAGCTCTGCGGGCTCGGCCTCCTGGACCAAGGCTCCTGCCGGTTCCGACGCGGACATTGACTGGGGATGAATCTCATCCTCCAGACGCTCCTTCACGGCCAGCATGCCGCCGCCCTCAAGGTTGGCAGGGTCATGCCATTGGAAGGGATCATCGCCGAACGGAACTCGGGGACGGGCCCAGGCGAAGCCATCTTTCGGCCGATCTTCCTCACGGCTCCGACGACCGCCACGCCGACCACGCCGACGCCGGCGCCCGTCCTTGTCCAGGTCATCATCGCCGTCAGCGTCCGCGTCCAGTTCGGGTGCGGCCGAGACGGACGGGTCAGAGGCGACTCCGGTTTCTGCGTCACTATCCTCGCGCCTGCCGTTTCTGCGGCGACGACGGCGTCGGCCGCCGCGGCCATCGGACTCTTCTTCCCGGCGAGGCTCCTTTGATTCTGTCCTGGCTGGCCGGCCTGAGTCCTCAATGACGGGACCTTCCTCCCCACCCTCATCGAGAAACTCGTCTTCGTCCTCTTCGTCATCGGGCGCAACGAAATCGTCATCCTCGACCAGGGCCTGCGCCGGCAGGGCCAGAGCGACGGAGTCCAGGGGATGCAGGCTGTGCTCGCCCAGGGATGTGCGTTCGATTTCATGGTCCGCATGAGCCAGCGCTTCATCCACCTGGATTGTCACGTACAGGTTATGGACGTGATGAATCCGGGCCAGATGGCCGCGCTTTTCGTTGAGGATATAGAGACCGACCGCTGCGGGGACCTTCAGGGTCAATTCGCCGCCGCCGCGCAGGGCTTCCATTTCCACTGCGCGCAGGGCCGACAGGGCGCTGGATTCGACCGAGCGCACCCGGCCGACGCCTTCGCAATGCGGGCAGACATGTGTCGTGCCTTCCAGGACTCCGGTGCGGCGACGCTGGCGGCTGATTTCCATCAGTCCGAAGGACGAGATGCGGCCCATCTGAACCCGGGCGCGATCATCCTTGAGATTGTCCTTGAGGATCTTCTCGACCGCTCGATTGTTCTTCGACTCCTCCATGTCGATGAAGTCGATGACGATCAGGCCGGCCAGGTCTCGAAGGCGCAACTGTCGGCAGGCCTCCTCGGCCGCCTCCATGTTGGTCTTCAGCGCGGTGGCCTCGATGTTTCTCTCGCGGGTCGCCTTGCCCGAGTTCACGTCGATGGCGACCAGCGCCTCGGTCTGGTTGATCACCAGATAGCCGCCGGACCGCAGGGGAACGACGGGTGAGTAGATCTGAGAAAGCTGGCTCTCGATCCGGTGGGCGACAAACAGCGGCGTCGGCTCGCGGTAAGCCATGACCTTCTTGGCCTGGCTGGGCATAATCATCCGCATGAAGTCACGGGCTTCGCGGTAACCGCCTTCACCCTCGACGTGAACGCTGTCGATGTCCTTGTCGAACAGGTCCCGGATCGCACGCTTGACGAGGTCTTCTTCCTCGTAGATCAGGGATGGCGCGACGGAATTGAGGGTCGTTTCGCGAATGTTCTCCCAGAGACGCATCAGATATTCGTAGTCGCGCTTGATCTCGGCCTTGGTGCGTTTGGCGCCGGCCGTGCGGACGATCAATCCCAGGCCCTTGGGTACGTCCAGGCTCTGGACGACGCTCTTCAGGCGCTTGCGGTCGGTGGCTGAAACGATCTTGCGGCTGATGCCGCCTCCCCTGTCTGTGTTTGGCATAAGCACGCCATAGCGGCCCGCCAGGGACAGATAGGTGGTGAGGGCTGCGCCCTTGTTGCCACGCTCTTCCTTGACGACCTGGACCAGCATGATCTGGCGCCGCCGGATGACGTCTTGAATCTTGTATTTGCGCATGAGGCGGCGGCGACGGCGCTCGACCTCTTCTTCCATATCATCGTCGTCGTCCGCGCCCAGCCGCTCGACGGGGGCTTCTTCAGCATGATCGTCGTTGTCGTCTCCGTCGCCTTCGGCGGCATCGGTCTCGGTCTCGGTCTCCGGGGCGATGGAAGCCGATTCGTCCCGCGCGGCCGAGCGGGTGCGGCTGCGGCCACGGCGAGGTGGGGCCGGTTCGTCCTCTTCCTCAGCGACCTCCCGCATCAGGGCTTCGCGGTCCGCAACCGGAATCTGAAAATAGTCGGGATGGATCTCGTTGAAGGCCAGGAAGCCATGGCGATTGCCGCCATACTCGATGAACGCAGCCTGCAGGCTGGGTTCGACCCGTGTCACCTTGGCGAGATAGATGTTTCCCCGGAGTTGCTTTCTAGACTGGCTTTCGAAGTCAAATTCTTCGATCCGGCTTCCATCCATGACGACGACACGCGTTTCTTCGGCGTGTGCGGCGTCGATGAGCATTTTTTTCGTCATCGATTTTCTCTCTCCGGCCATGGGCGCGCTCTGGGCGCAGCCGCCGGTCTTGTTGATTGGCGCGCATCGCGCCGCCAAGCCCGCCGCTCTCGGAAGAGGCGGGGATCAGCGTCAGCTTTGTCGGGGCGGGAGCGCGGCCCATGAAGGTCTCTGTTTGCCTGTAGCGCCAGGACGGCGCTGGGGCGGTGATGTTATGCGTCCATTTGCCTAGGCGGGACTGGACACAGGCCCCTTTTGGTTTGGCGCGGAGCCACTCCGTCAGTTGCGAAGCGCGGCGCGCGATGTGCAGCATAGACCAGAGCGCGCGGGAAAGGAAAGTAGGGGCGTTCTGGAGCCTCTGCTTTCCCGAAGGCGGAGCTGCCCGGCGGACCAGATCAGCCGATACGCCTGGCGCGGACTTTCGACGGTTCGAAGGGTTCCGCTCTGAATTGAGCAGCCGTTCCCAGCCGGGCGTTGCAACTGCTGCAGCGGATCACCGTGCTGTCGGCTTCGTCGCCGCCAAGGTTCACGGTCGCGCCGCAGGGTTTGCATTTCCACTGAGGTTGTTTGGGCTCCGGGGCTGCCGCCGCCGGCGTTGTGGGCGCCGATTTCAATTTGAGGATCGGTCGCTTGGTCTCGCTGGCATCCATGACCGGGCGAGCGGAAGTGGCTGGCGGCTTGACGATCGGACGGGCCACGACACGGGCCTTTCGCACAACTTTCGGCTCAAAGGCCATGCTTGGTCTCCTGGCCCGCCGGAAGGGTTTGTTCCTGCGGTCTAAGGCCTTCAGGCTACACCAGATCAAGGCAGACATGAACGACCGCGCTGCACAAAACCCCGGTTCGCTCGGTCGCATTTGGAAATCTGGTCGCAAACTGGACCCGGCTGTGACATCGGATGGCGCGAAATCGGATTTGGCTTAACGCCTTCTCCACGGACAGTGTGTCATTGATAGCGTGATCGCCGAATTGGCGTGAGCGTTGGGGCGAAGAATGCGCGGGCGTGCCGGTTTGAGTTTGGGTGAGCGCTGGATTGCTGCTTCAATCGCTGCCGGCATTATCCTGATCGGCGTTGGCGCGGGCGCGATGGCCCAGGTTGCTGGAGCGTCGGCCGGAATTCTCAAGGTTCGCCTGGGCGGTGATGCGACCGAAACGCGGATGGTTGTGGACATCGGGCGGTCTGTTTCCGGCCGCATCATTTCCGATGGCTCCACCGACCGGAAGGTCGTTCTTTCCTTTGCCAGGGTCGATGTCGCTGCCGACATGAAGGGCGCCGGCCAAGGTGTTGTTCGCCGCTGGAGCGTGGAGCCGCGCAATGGCGCAGCGCGTCTGAGCATCGATCTGACCCAGGATGCGGAGGTATCGCGCCGATTTCTCCTGCCTCCCGGAGACGGCGCTCCGCACTACCGATATGTGATCGACCTCAAGGCCAAGGGGCCGTCGACGCGCCAGGCCCTGCGCAACGGTCTGGCGCCGGCAGCGCCCCGGGGGCCTGCAACCTCGATCCGCGCGCTCCGGACCACAGGTCGGAAGGTCATCGTCGTGGACGCAGGTCATGGCGGGCGGGATCCCGGCGCATTGGGACGCAATGCGCAGGAAAAGGCTGTGACCCTGTCGGCAGCCCGTCGACTGAAAGCGCGCCTGGAACAGACCGGTCGCTACACGGTCATCCTGACCCGCGACAGTGATGTCTACGTGCCCCTTGAAACCCGGGTGCGCATCGCTCGCAAGGCGGATGCAGACCTCTTCATTTCCCTGCATGCCGATGCCGGACCGCCGGACGTGACGGGCGCCAGTGTCTACACCCTGTCCGAAAAGGGCGAGGGGAGAGCCTCACGGGTTCTCAACAAGGAAGACTGGTTGATGAATGCCAGTGTCACCGGCGGTGATCGCGGCGTGGGACAGATTCTGCTCGATCTCACCCAGAGATCGACCAAGAATCGAAGCTCTGTCTTTGCCGAGCTTCTGGTGCAAGAGATATCTGAGGTGACGCCGATGCTGCGCAGAAGTCACCGGGATGCCAATCTGATGGTCCTGCTTGCACCGGATGTGCCAGCCGTCTTGCTGGAGATGGGTTTCATTACAAGCCCTCGCGATGAGGCGCTCCTGACCTCAAGCCAGGACCAGATTCGTCTCGTTGACCGCGTCGGAGACGCGATCGACCAGTGGTTCGCTCGCGGCGTCCGGGTCGCTTCCCGCTAGCAACACGTCCTCGGCGAGCGGGCCCACTCTGCCCGCGAGTCGCCCTGGCCAAAAATCCGACCGACGCCACAGACCAAGATTGGCGCCCGCCCCTGCGCGCGCTAGAGGATTCTCATGTCGGAAAAACAAGATCGTGGTGTTTGGCCTCTGTTCAATCCGCCGGAGCGGTGGGTGGCCATCCTCGGGATCGCGGTTCTGAGCGTGGTCGCCGTCGCGGGTTTCGCGATCGCCATCTACGCCGCCGTCCTGTTCCACGACATGCCCGACGCCGGCGATCTGGTCGATTATCGTCCGCCCACAGCCACGCGGGTCTATGGATGGGATGGGACTCTCATCGGTGAATTCAGTCGCGAACGCCGGATTTTCGTCCCCTATGACCAGATGCCGCCCCGCATGGTGCAGGCGTTTCTTGCGGCAGAGGACCGCAACTTCTTTCACCACAGTGGCGTCGACGTTCAGGGCCTTGGCCGGGCGATGCTCAAGAACGTGTTGAACGTTGTCCGTGGTCGACGTCTCGAAGGTGGCTCGACCATCACTCAGCAGGTGGCCAAGAACGTTCTTCTGACCAGCGACGCGACCCTGGGACGGAAGCTGAAGGAAGCCATCCTGGCCCGGCGCCTCGAACAGACCCTGACCAAGGATCACATTCTCGAACTGTACCTCAACGAGATCTGGCTGGGCTATCGCAGCTATGGGGTCGCCGCTGCTGCCTACAACTATTTCGGCAAGTCCCTGGACAACCTGACCCTGGCTGAAATGGCCTATCTGGCAGCCGTTCCCAAGGGACCGGAAAACTACCATCCCATTCGAAACAAGGCCAATGCGATCGGCCGTCGCAACTGGATCATCGGCCAGATGGCTGAACTGGGATGGGTCAGCCGCGCGGAAGCGGACGCCGCCATGAAGGAGGATCTTGTCGTCCAGGCGGCGCCCTCCCGCGCCAAGTACAAGGACGCGGATTATTTTGTCGAAGAGGTGCGTCGCCGGGGCCTGGTGACGATGGGCCAGCGCCTCACCGAGGGCGGCTACTACATGCGCACCACCCTGGATTCGAATCTTCAAACTGCCGCCCGTGTGGCGTTGATGAATGGTCTGGAAGCCTATGACCGTCGTCATGGCTGGCGCGGCGCCTGGGGCACGACAGATCAACTGACCGGCTGGGAAAAGGCTGCGGTCTCCAAGACGCCTCCGTCCGAGCGCCGGGACTGGCGCGCCGCAGTCGTCCAGCGGGTGGATGGCGCGGTGATTGTCCAGCCTGCCAAGGACGCGCCGGCGGGACCTCTGGTGTCGGAGGACGTCGCCTGGGCAAGAGCGGGCAAGGGCCTGAAGGTCGGAGACCTGATCTTCGTGGAGCCTGCTGCCGCAGCTGCCGGGTCCTACCGGCTGCGCCAGGTGCCATTGGTCAATGGCGCGCTGGTCGCGATCGAACCTCAGTCCGGCCGGGTGCTGGCCATGGTTGGTGGCTATTCGTTCTCCCTGTCGAACTTCAACAGGGCGACCCAGGCCATGCGCCAGCCCGGATCGGCGATCAAACCCTTTGTCTATGCGGCGGCGCTGGAGGATGAATATACCCCGGCCAGCATGGTCACCGACGCCCAGATCACGTTCAAGGGCGCCCTGAACGGGGAAGCCTGGACACCCGAAAACTACAACAAGAAGTATTACGGCTCGATGCCGCTTCGACGGGGCCTTGAACTGTCCCGTAACGCCATGACCGTCCGCCTGGCCCAGGGCGTCGGCATGCGCAAGGTCTCAGATCTGTCGATCAGGATGGGTGTGACAGACAGCATGGCGCCCGTTCTCGCCATGGCCCTTGGTGCAGGGGAAACAACGCCGCTCAAGATAGCCAGCGCCTATGCCGGGTTTGCCAATGGCGGGCGACGGGTTGATCCTCACCTGATCGAGATGATTCAGGACCGCGAAGGCAAGGTGCTGTTCCGCGCCGACAAGCGGGACTGCCCGCGTTGCAACAGCGGCTTCAACGGCGACGAGAGCCCTCGTGTGCCCCCCGGCGGCAAGCAGGTGATCGACGAGGTTACCGCCTACCAGATCACCTCCATGCTGGAAGGCGTCGTACAGCGCGGCACCGCCACCCAGGCCCGCGTTCTCGGCCGTCCCATCGCCGGCAAGACCGGAACGACCAATGAATATCGCAGCGCCTGGTTCGTCGGCTACACCCCGCAGATTGTGGTCGGCGTCTTCGTAGGCTTTGACGACAACCGGTCGCTCGGCGAGGGCGAGGTGGGCGGGGTCGCCTCCCTGCCGATCTTCATTGATTTCATGAAGTTGGCGCTGAAGGACGTGCCGCCGACACCCTTCGTCCCGCCCAAACAGGCCAAGTTTGCCATGGTGGGGGGCATCCGGGAGGCCTTCCGTCCCGGAACGGAACCGAAGGTCGCCGTCGGCATTCCCGGCATGGGCGGACCCAAACCGGAAGGGCCGATCCCCTACAGCAACGCCTTTGAGACTCCCGTCGCGCCGCCGCCGGAACAGAAGCCGCCCCCCAGGCCGAAGGTGCCGGACGATCTCAGCGGCTTGTACTGAGGGGCCGCGATCGTTACTGACGCCCTCCCTGTCTGTTCCAACCCAAGTATCGAGAATATCGGAGCTGTTTCATGAGACCGGATGTCGAGGCCGCAAAGGCTGACATCGAGCAGGCGATCGCCCTGCTCAGGAGGCGTCTTTGACTGGGACCCAGCCCTGAGACGCCTGGACGAACTTGATGCCCGGGCGGAGGATCCGACGCTATGGGATCGGCCGGCCGAGGCCCAGGCCCTCATGCGGGACCGTCAGCAGCTGGCCGCCCGGGTGGAGGCGGTAAGGTCTCTTGAGCGACAACTGGTCGACGCCGTGGATTTTGCCGAACTGGCCGACATGGAAGGCGACGAAGCCTCCCTTGAGGACGCTCGCGCCCAGCTGCGGACCCTGCGGGAACAGTCGGACAGGGCCCAGCTCGAAGCCCTGCTGTCCGGAGAGGCCGACGGCAACGACGCCTATGTCGAGATCAACTCCGGGGCAGGGGGCACCGAGTCCTGCGACTGGGCCAACATGCTGCTTCGGATGTACAGCCGCTGGGCATCGGCTCACGGCTATTCCGTCGACCTGATCGAGGAAACGCCGGGCGAAAGTGTCGGCATCAAGTCGGCGACGCTGCAGGTCAAGGGCCCCAACGCCTATGGCTGGTTGAAGACCGAGGGCGGGGTTCATCGGCTGGTCCGGATCAGTCCCTATGACGCGGCCGCCAAGCGCCATACCAGCTTTGCCTCGGCCTGGATCTATCCGGTGGTCGACGACACGATCGAGATCGAGATCAATCCGTCCGATGTCCGGACCGATACCTATCGGGCCAGCGGCGCCGGCGGTCAGCACATCAACAAGACCGACTCGGCGGTCCGTCTGACCCACATCCCGACCGGGATTGCCGTCGCTTGCCAGGCCGGTCGTTCCCAGCATCAGAACCGCGACGAGGCCTGGAAAATGCTTCGCGCTCGCCTCTACGAACTCGAACTGCAAAAACGTGAAGCTGCCGCCCAGGCTCTCGAGGATCAGAAAACCGATATCGGCTGGGGCCACCAGATCCGATCCTACGTCCTTCAGCCCTATCAGATGGTCAAGGACCTCCGGACCAACGTCGAAACCAGCGACACAGACGGTGTTCTCGACGGCGATCTGGACCAGTTCATGGCAGCGTCCCTCGCCCAGCGGGTCGGCGCCACACGGGGCGGCGCAGAGGTTTAGGCCGGTCGGTCGTCCGCACCGGTGCGGACGGGCGCCAACCCGGCCGCACGTTGCGACGGCCCGCAGTCACGCCGCGCGGGCATCCGTGTCGGCCATTCGCTGAATGGCCACATAGTCGGTCTTGCCGGTGCCCAGGACAGGCACTTCCGACACCTTCAGGATCTTTCGCGGCACCGCAAGTTCAGGAGCCCCGATGGCCTGGGCATGAGCCAGAAGCGGCGAGACAGAAGCATCGGCGCGGTCGGTGACCAGCACAAGTCTTTCGCCCTTTCGGGGATCAGGCATCGAAATCACCGCGTGGCGGCCGTCCGGCCAGACTGCCGAAGCCAGGTCCTCCGCTGCCGTAAGGGAC
The DNA here is from genome assembly GCA_945861515.1 of Brevundimonas vancanneytii. GTDB lineage: Bacteria > Pseudomonadota > Alphaproteobacteria > Caulobacterales > Caulobacteraceae > Caulobacter > Caulobacter vancanneytii_A. The sequence goes on from CAMAVA010000001.1 coordinate 69,939, forward strand.
ACCATTTCGCCGCCGATCTTGGCGAACCGCTTGACGCGGCCCTTGATGACAATCCACTGGTCGGCGGAAACCGTCACCACATCGCCCGTATCGTGCCAGCCGCCTTCCGGCGCATCGATACCGCCGTCCTCGCGAAGATAGCCCGCCATGATGTTGGGCCCGCGGATCAGAAGGCGCCCGCCTTCGGCAATCCCGTCGACGGGCTCGACCCGATATTCGACGCCGGGCAGCAGGCCGCCGACGCTGCCACGGCGGTTGTCATTGGGCTTGTTGACCGCCACTACGGGCGCCGCCTCGGTCGCGCCGTAGCCCTCCAGCACCGGAACGCCGTCAAAGCGATCGGCCAGCAGGTTGTGGGTCTCCTCGCGCACCTTTTCGGCGCCGCAGACGATGAACTGCAGCGCGGACAGATCGCCAGGGTCGGCCGCTCGCGCATACTGATTCACGAAGGTGTCCGTCGCGAGCAGGATAGAGGCGCCGGAATCGCGGATCAGGGGCGGGATCTGCTTGGCATGGAGCGGCGACGGGTACTGAAACGCCTTCATGCCGGTCAGCAGCGGCAGGATGACTCCGCCCGTCAGGCCAAAGCAGTGAAAGGTTGGCAGCGGATTGAACATCACCCAGGCCGGATCCAGATCGATATGGGCGGCGATCTGCTCGGCATTGGCGATCAGGTTGGCCTGGGTCAGCACCACGCCCCTGGGGGCGCCGAAACTGCCGGAGGTGAACAGGATCACTCCAGGGTCGCCGGGACGGGATTTGGTGCGAAACGCCTTGGGCGCCAGGCCGGCCGCAGCGGCATAGAGCTTTTCAGCCGTTCCGATCGATGCCCGGACATCTTCCAGATAGACAACCTTGCAGGTCGATTCGAGCGCATCGACCAGATCATGCAGCTTGCCCTGTTCGATGAAGGCGTGGGCCGTCAGCACGGTCTTGACCCCGGCCAACTTGCAGGCGGCGCGAAGATTTCTCAGGCCTGACGTAAAGTTCAGCATGGTTGGCACGCGACCAAACGCATGCAGGCCGAAGAACGTCACCACCACGCCGGCGCTGGAGGGGAGCAGCAGTCCGACCCGCTCTCCTGCGTCGGTGAACCCGGCAATCTTGCGTCCCAGGGCGAAACTGGCCCGGATCAGGTCAGTGTAGCTCAGGGGTTGCCGGTTCTGATCTTCCAGAATGGGCTTCTTGGCCCCGTAGCGGGCCCGGGCGACGAGCAGCGCGTCAAAAAGCGACCGCTCAGCCTCCCGCGCATCATAGGCACGCGGCATCTAGGCGAACTCCCCAACATTTCTGATCAGTCTTGTGACGGTTAACTTATAGATCGTCATTCCGATTGGAAAGGCGCTCACGGCTCATCGCTTGCCGGTGGTGGCGGGGACCAGATGCCGATACCGGAGTCTTCCCGTATGAACTGATCGATGGTCCCAAGCCATTGGGTCCGGGCCAGGTCCTGCATGAGGTGGCCGGATACCCGATTCGGGACCGGGCCCAGCTTCAGGGTCCGACAATTCCCGGCAGCGGCGCAGTCCGCCCGGAAACCTTCGTCTGCATTGATCATCAGGACAGGAAGCGTCAGCGTCTTGAGGGCGGCCTGAGCGTTCTGGAAAGCCTCTGCCATGACGACTCGCCGGCCGATGCTGGATCCCGCCATGCGAAGGTCCGGATTGGCCGTCTGCCATTGCTGCTGCAACCGGCCGCGATAGGGGTCCGTTCCCGGCGGAGACTTCGCATCCCGCCGCCAGCCGGGTTGCCGAGGGTCTCTCACCCACCCGAGCCCCAACCGGTTGATACTGGTCTCCATCGGGGTCACGGAGTCCGGCTTGTGGATCGAGGACAGGACCAGCCTTGTTCCGGCCAGTCCCCGGGCGGCCGAGAGCAGGGCGAATATTCCGCCCGACTCACTTCCAAGCAGGATCAGAGGCTTTCCATCCTGGGGGATGGAGGCCCCTGTCATGGCCTTGATGGCCTGCAGGTCGGCATCGATTGCGGGTATATGCCCGGTATCCGCCGGACCGGTGAAGCGGCCCGATCCTCCCTGGCCGGCGCCCTCCAGGACCCAGACGGCATATCCCCTGTCATTGAGGTCGGATGCCGTTTCAAACCAGACCTCTGCGCTTTCGCCGTAGCCCGTCAGCACCAGAATATGGGCGATCGGCGCATTGCGCGGAGAAGAAACGCCATAGCGCTGCGCCGGAAACGCGCCCGACTGCACCAGCCCCCAGGCCCAGCCGTTCGGAGGGAAAAAGCGCGCGCCGAGTCCCGGCGGAAGGCGTGATTCAACGAACGCCTCCGAAGACCGGCCCGGACCGCAGGCCGTCAGCAGGCAAAAAAGTCCCAGAAGCAGAAATCGCTTGGCCATTGAAGGCGACTTTGAGGGGGGCGCAGGGCATGGGGCAAGAGCGTCGCCGCAACAGAGGCAAGAATTGAAAGCGCCGGCCCGTCAGGAAGCCGACCCTTGATCCCTGACGCAAGAACGCTGATCTAGGGGCATGGCCACCCTGATCGACACGCTCAAGCCCAAGGTTCGGCATCCCGAGAAGCAGGGGCGGCCCGACTCGCCCCTGCTTCGCAAACCTGACTGGTTGCGGGTCAAGGCGCCTGGAAGCCCCGGCTATCTGGAAACACGGTCGATCGTGAAGGCGCATGGCCTGACGACCGTGTGCGAAGAAGCCGCCTGTCCCAACATCGGCGAGTGCTGGACCCAGAAGCACGCCACGATGATGATCATGGGCGATACCTGCACCCGCGCCTGCGCATTCTGCAATGTCGCGACGGGCCGGCCGCTGCCGCTAGATCCCTCGGAGCCCGGTCGGGTCGCCGAAGCCGTCGCCCGGATGGCCCTGCGTCATGTCGTCATCACCTCTGTGGATCGTGATGATCTGCCGGACGGCGGGGCCCAGCATTTTGCGGACGTGGTCCATGCGATCCGCTCTGCGGCCCCGGACACTACTATTGAGATCCTGACCCCGGATTTTCTCAGGAAGCATGGCGCCGAACAGGTCGTGATCGATGCGGCGCCGGATGTCTTCAACCACAATCTCGAAACTGTGCCGCGGCTGTATCTCGGCATCCGCCCCGGCGCCCGATACTATCACTCCCTGCGACTGCTCGAACGGGTGAAGGAGCGGGATCCTTTACGCTTCACCAAGTCGGGTCTGATGGTCGGCCTGGGGGAGACCCGGGAGGAAGTCATGCAGGTCATGGATGACATGCGATCGGCGAACATCGATTTCCTGACCATCGGCCAGTACCTCCAGCCGACTCGCAAGCACGCCCCGGTCGACCGCTTCGTTTCGCCGGATGAATTTGCGGCGTTGGAGCAGATCGCCAGGTCCAAGGGCTTCCTGATGGTGTCGGCCAGCCCCCTGACCCGCTCTTCCCACCATGCGGGAGAAGACTTCGAACGCTTGAAAGCGGCACGGCATTCCCGGATGGCGGCGGGATAGACGATTGCGGCATCACGTCATTCGAGTTCTGCCCTATTCGCCGCAGCTGCTGTTCTCGCTGGTCGGCGATGTCGAGGGCTACCCCGAGTTTGTACCCTGGTGCCAAAGCATGAGGGTCTGGAACCGTCGCCCCCCTGTCGACGGGGTAGACCAGCTCGACGCCGAGGCTGGCGTGGCCTTCAGCTTTCTGAGGGAAAAATTCGCCACGAGAGTTCGCCGGGACAGCCAGCTCATGACCATTGATGTCAGCCTGCTGTACGGGCCCTTTCGCCGGCTTCAGAACCGCTGGCAGTTCGACCATGCGCCGGGCGGCTGCGAGGTGCGATTCGATATCGACTTCGAGTTCAAGACGCCCATGCTGGATCGGATCCTGGCCGCCAATTTCGAACCTGCGGTCAGTCGCCTGATGGCCTGTTTCGAAGCCAGGGCAAGAGACAGGAGCGCCGGAACGCCTGACTCGCCTCAAACAGCGCCATGACGCCTGGACAGGTCAGCGCGTGTCGCCCGGCCGGCTGCCCGGGAGACCTTCGCTATCGTCGCGGGGCAGGATGCCGCCCTGTCCGACATTGCCGAGCAGTTGTTCCAGGATCGTGATTTCACGGCCCCGGGTAGGCGTCTCACGCCCGTTGAAGGCGATAACCTTGCCGTCTTCGAGGGTGTAGACGTTCACTGATTCGACCTGGTCGCCGTCGGGGGTGAAGGAGACGGCCACCACATCGCGCTTGGCGACGCGCGGCGTATAGAAGGCGACGCGGTCCGTGACCTGGCTGACATAGAACCAGAGATTGGAGTCAAGGGCGCCGGCCTGACGGATCTCTTCCCCTGGCTTGGCGGCGCGGCTTTCCGTAAGGGAGGTTGCCGAAGGCGACCCCAGTTTCGAAAGGACTGTGGACTTGGTGTCTTCGCCAACCTTCACATCAGCGGGATTGCTTTCGACGACCTGGAAACCGGAATAGGTGGTCATCGGGGTGCAGGCGCCCAGAACCAGGGCGCTGGCGGTGACGAGCAGAAGAGCGGACTTACGGAACATAACGTCTCCGGACGGTGTGGCCTTTGACCTATCGCCCGCGGGGGCCTAGTTCAATGGCTGCGTTGTAGCGGCTGGACAGGGCGAAATCGAGGCGGACATGTTTTTCAAGAGATGGACGCGAACCAGACCCGCCCAGACGGCCGCTGACGCGCTTTATGCAGGCGCCGTCGCTCAGGCGCGTGTTCCGGCCCTGTATCAGGCCTATCAGGCTCCGGATACGCGCGAAGGTCGTTTCGAACTCTACAGCCTGCATGTGATTCTGATTCTCGATCGCCTCAAGGCGCAGGGAGATCAGGCGGCTGAAACGGCCCAGTTTCTCGTCGATCGTTACACGCGGGGCTTGGACGACGCCTTTCGCGAGATGGGGATCGGCGACCTGGCTGTTGCCAAGCGCATGAAGAAACTTGCTGAGGCCTTCTATGGCCGCGGGCGCGCCATGGACCAGGCCTTTGACGCACTACCCGATAAACGCTCGCTTGAGGCCCTTATCGAGCGCACCCTGTTTGAGGGGGCTCCCGACCCGGCCAGGGCTCTCTCAGCCTACATCCTTCAGGCGCGGCAGGACCTCGCCATCCAGCCGCTTGAATCGATCCTGTCCGGGAGCGTGACATGGCCGAAGATCTGAGCCGTGCTCCGCTCTGGTCCCGGAAGGTGACCTTGGCGGACGTCTCGCGCGCTCCGCAGATCATCGCGCTGGAGGCGGACGCTGCGACCCGAATGGCAATTGCCCGGGATCTCGACATTGAGCGTCTGGATCTTCTGACGGCCAGGGTGACCGTCCGCCCATGGCTGGACGGAGCCGAAATCGACGGTGAATTGAAGGCTGAGGTTACCCTTCTATGCAGCCTTTCCGGCGAGCCGTTCGAGCAGTTGATCACGGCCCGTTTCGCGGTCCGGGCCGTGCCGGAGGGCAGTGATGCAGCCCCCAGCACAGACCAGCTTGAGGTTGATATCGATCCGGAAGGCGACGACCCGCCCGATGTGCTCGAAACTGACCGTATCGACGTAGCTGCCTATGTCGTGGAGCATCTGGCCCTGGAGATCGATCCTTTTCCGCGCAAGCCGGGCGCCGTGTTTGAGCCCGTTGCCGACCAGGCGGAAATCTCTCCCTTCTCGGTCTTGAGAAACCTCCGGGGAAAGGATGCCGAGTAGCCCCAGCTGACCTACGAAGGCTTGCATCCCGCCGATCGGGCGCTATCGTCCGGCCCCTTCACCCTGAAACCCTTTTCGGGCTGATCGAAACAATCAGTCTCGGGAAAAGGGGGTTTCAACTCTTAAAAGTAGAGCCTTTTCACGCCGATAGCCGTTCCACACTTATCGGAAAATGCTCTGCGGCATTTTCGGGAGCCACTGGCCCGCTTTGCCCGACCAAATCATCCTTTCAGTCGACGTCATGGGCGGAGACAACGGACCTTCCGTCGTCATCCCGGCGCTCGCCATGGCGTCCGCTGCGCCAACCGGCGATTCGGTCAGGTTTCTGCTGCATGGAGACCAGAACCAGATTGCCCGTGAGCTGTCGCGGTCGCCAGGTTTCGCGTCGCTTTGCGACATTCGCCATACGGACAAGTCGATATCCATGGAAGACAAGCCCGCCCAGGCGATGCGCCGGGGAAAGGGCTCGTCCTTGTGGAACGCTGTTGCTTGCGTGAAGTCCGGAGAGGCGCATGCCGCGATTTCTGCCGGCAATACCGGCGCGCTGATGGCGATTTCGATGCTGTTGCTTCGTCTTGCGCCCGGGGTTGACCGGCCCGCCCTGACTGCCAGCTGGCCCACCTCGCGGGGTGTGACAACCGTTCTCGATGTGGGCGCAAACGTCGAAAGTGATGCCGAACAACTCGTCGAATTTGCGATTATGGGCGCCGCCTTTCATCACGCCATTCACGGAACCAGGCGACCAGCGGTCGGATTGCTGAATGTCGGTTCCGAGGAGCAGAAGGGCCATGAAGAAGTCAGGGAAGCGCACGCCCTGCTTCGCAGCACCGATTTCGAATTCGACTATTTCGGCTTTGTGGAAGGCGACGACATTACGCGCGGCACCGTGGATGTCGTGGTGACCGATGGCTTTACCGGCAATATCCTGCTGAAGACCGCCGAGGGCGTGGCGCGCTTTTTTGCAGCAGAGCTCAAGTCTGCCCTGACCTCAGGTCCCCTGGCCATGACCGGGGCCTTGCTGGCCTCCGGGGCGCTCAAGACCCTCAAGAGCCGGATGGACCCGGGGGCTGGCAACGGCGCGCCCCTGCTTGGGCTCAATGGCATCGTCATCAAGAGTCATGGCGGAGCTGACGCCGCCGGCTACGCGGCGGCGGTCCGCGTTGCCATAAATCTCGCACGCAGCGACTATGCTGCGGAAATCGACCGAAGCGTGAAGCGCCTGTCCGAAGTCCGGATGCAGGCCGAGGCCCCGGCGCAGGACGTTTCGACATGACGGCTCAGTTGCGCTCCGCCATCACCGGCGTCGGCGGCTATCTGCCTCCGGATATCGTCACCAACGATGCCCTTTCGCGGATCGTGGACACCAGCGATGAATGGATCACCGAGCGGACCGGCATTCGGGAGAGACGTCGCGCGGCGGATGATGTGGCGGTTTCCGATCTCGCCGTGGAAGCAGCAAGACGCGCCCTTGCTGCGGCAGGACGCAGGGCCGAAGACGTTGATCTGATCATCGTCGCCACGACGACGCCCGACCTGACCTTTCCCTCAACGGCAGCGATCGTTCAGCGCAAGCTGGGCTGTGGAACCGGGATCGCCTTTGACGTCCAGGCGGTCTGTTCCGGCTTCGTCTATGCCCTCACCGTGGCTGACGGCTTTGTGGGCAGGGGCCATAGCCAGTGCGCCCTTGTCATCGGCGCGGAGACCATGACCCGGCTGATGGACTGGTCTGACCGCGGGACCTGCGTCCTCTTCGGAGACGGCGCCGGCGCTGTGGTTGTCGAACCGGTCATGGGAGAGGGCAAGACGTCCGATCGCGGTTTGCTGGGTTTTGCCCTGCGGTGCGACGGCACGAAGCAGGATCTGCTCTATGTCGATGGGGGTCCGTCAACGACCGGAACGGTGGGCAAACTGCGCATGATCGGAAACCAGGTGTTCCGCCATGCTGTCATCAATATTTCCGAGGCGGTGGAGTCTGCAGCTGCTCAGGCCGGCGTAACTATTCCGGAAGTGGACTGGTTCATTCCCCATCAGGCCAATGAGCGAATCCTGAAAGGGGTCGCCAATCGCCTCGGTCTGGAAGAACACAAGGTCATTCAGACCGTCGCGATTCACGCCAATACCTCCGCTGCGTCGATTCCGCTTGCCCTTGCCCATGCCGTCGAGGACGGACGGATCAAGCCGGGCTCCTTGCTTCTGATGGAGGCCATGGGCGGCGGGCTGACCTGGGGCGCCTGTGTGGTGAGACTCTAGGCGCCGCCTTCGTCTACGGGCAGAACCCTTTGACGCGGCGTGGTTTTCGCGCCATGGATGGCATATTGGTGGTCTGGGGAGAGGTCCCATGAAGGGGACGACGCTGACGCGTGCGGAGTTGTGTGAGGCGGTCCACGAGGAAGTGGGACTGACACGACAGGATTGCGCTGAACTTGTTGAGCGGACACTCGACCTCATGGCCCAGGCCCTTGAGCTTGATGAGCAGGTCAAGCTGTCTGGCTTTGGCGTCTTTCAGGTCCGCGCCAAGCGCGCCCGGATGGGACGAAACCCCAAGACGGGCGAACCTGCGGAAATCGAGCCCCGCCGGGTTATAGGCTTTCGTGCGAGCCAGGTCATGAAGGCGCGGATCGATCGCGCCCTTGAGGGTTAGGACCGTCATTGGCCAAAGGCCCCAACGCCTTTCGCACAATATCTGAGGCCGCCGACGAACTGGGCGTGCCCCAGCATGTCCTGCGGTTCTGGGAAACCCGATTTTCCTTTGTCAGTCCGATGAAACGGGCCGGAGGTCGGCGATTCTACCGACCACAGGATATTCTCGTCCTGGCCGGAGTCCGGCGCCTGCTGCATGACGAAGGCTACACGATCAAGGGCGTGCAGAAGCTGCACAAGGACCACGGGGTCAAGGTCCTGCTTGCTGCAGGGCAGGGGCTGACGATGGAGCGCCCGCCTGTCATGGAAGGCGACCCTGCAGAGACCGGCTCGATCGCGGCCGAGTCCCGGATTCGGCTCACGGATGCCCTTTTTGAGTTGCTGGCGGCGAGAGATCGGATTGATCAGCTCTTGGTAGGCAGATAGCGCCCGGTCGCCGGCTTGGCTTGAATTGTTCCGTCGCCCAAACGTTTGAATCGACCGTGGTCAAATCAGCAAGATTGTCCGTTGCCGCAGGGCAGGGTCATCCCTATAAGGACCCTCCTTCCTGTGTCGGAGCGTAGCGCAGCCTGGTAGCGCACTTGACTGGGGGTCAAGGGGTCGCAGGTTCAAATCCTGTCGCTCCGACCATTCTCCTGAACTCTGGACCCTCAGGGCTCCTTGTTCATCCAGGAGAGCAGGGGGAAGAGCGGCAGCCCCCATGCCGTTCCCACCACCGCGAAGTAGACGAGTTCGATCGCGGGATGGCGTGGCAGGAGGTCGTGCAGGCTGACAGCCGCCATGGCGTAGAGCGCCAGAAAAACCAGGATCGCCAGGGTGCCGACGATCTTCTTGACAATCAGGGTCATGCTTTGTTTCCGTCAGGGCCATCCCGACCGGCAAGACCTAGCGCAATCCGGTCGGCGGGGGAGCCCCGGTTTGACAGGACTTTGCCGCACACGGGTCAAGCTACGGAATTGAACGACCACCTTGCCTTGACTGCGCCCCACGATGGCGAGCCAGGCTCCAGATCGCGACTGCCATCAGCGCCATCAGCACCATGACGGCCACAAGCTCCCAGATGGATCTGATCGTCAATCCGATCACGCTGGCCATCCCGGGCGCTGCGACGCCAGCGACCACCGCGCCAATCATCCCGGCAAAGGCGCCGCGCGGTCGCCCGAAAAGGCAGGCCGCCACACCGCCAATCAGGACACTCATCAGGACCAGGCCAAACAGGCCAGGCTGGGACATGGTGATCTCGATGTTGCGAACTATCTCTCGCGGCCAGCCTAACATGTCCCGCTCGAAGCTGGACCCAGGATGTTGGGAAGCGTAGGAGCCCGCCATGTCTTCGTCGACCCGCAACCTGAGCTCGCGACCCACTGCGATTTGGCTGTTCGTCGTGGCCGCCTTTATCCTGGCGATGGTGGTGGTTGGCGGCGCCACGCGTCTGACAGGCTCTGGTCTTTCCATCACCGAATGGCGACCGATAACCGGCGCCCTGCCGCCGTTTGGCGAGGCGGCATGGCAATCCGAGTTTTCCAAGTATCAGACGATCCCGCAGTTTCGGCTTCTCAATCGGGACATGACCCTGTCGGAATTCAAGGTCATCTATGCTTGGGAATGGGGACATCGCCTTCTCGGCCGCTTGATCGGACTGGTGTTTCTGGTTCCCTTTCTGACCCTGCTGGCGCTCGGGAAAATTCCTCGCCGGCTCCTCTGGCGATGCGGATTGCTGTTCGGCCTGGGCGGTCTTCAGGGCGTCGTGGGATGGTGGATGGTGTCGAGCGGGCTTTCGGACCGGGTGTCCGTGGCGCCTGAGCGACTGGCAACCCATCTGGGCCTGGCCCTGGCGCTCTTCGTTCTGGTGATCTGGACAGCCCTGGAGGCCTGGTCCGGTCCGGTGCGTCAGCGTTTCTCGGGGCCTTGGCGACTATGGACCCTGATCATGCTCGGCGCGGTCTTCCTGCAATGTATTCTGGGCGCACTGGTCGCCGGTACGCATGCCGGCTTCTTGTACAACGACTGGCCCTTCATGAACGGGCGCCTGTTCCCGGAGCACTATGCCGGGAGCAGTCTTTGGCAGACCATTGCCCACAATCAGGCCTCCGTTCAGTTTCACCACCGGCTCGGCGCTTATGGATTGACCCTGGCGGCATTGGTGCTGGTGATCTGCGCCAACCGCGCCAGGGGACAACTTGCCCCTGAGCACCGACAGGCGGCCTACGCCCTCGGCGCGGTGGTTCTGCTGCAGGCTAGCCTCGGGGTCGCGACCCTGATGGCCGTTACGCCCCTGTGGCTTGGCATTCTTCACCAGGCCGGTGCGGTGCTGTTGCTTTTGGCGGCCACGTTTTTGGCCTGGAGAGTGCGGCGAAGTTAAGGGTTGGCCCCGCCGGCTCGGCTGCACGATCCGACCGACCGCGTGCGATGATGACCGCCTCCGCTTCGAAGGTCTTCCGGGAACCCATGGCCGCCTCTGCTACCTCAAAGGAAACCCCTCACGAGGCGCCACTTGCCTCGCTGCCGAAACCGGTGACGACCCTGACAACGTCGTTACCGAAACCGGTGACGGCCAGGACATCCTCGTTACCGAACCCGTGACGACCCTGACAACCGCAGAACCGAAACTGACGACCACCCCGACGAGACCCCTCCTGGAAACCGACCTGTCCAAAAAGGCGGGCGGTCAAATGAGAGGCAGGAAGCCGAAACCATGCTGCCGGACTGACTGTAAACTTTCGATCCTTGGGTGGAGACCAGGGATGGGACGACGGTCATCGTCTATCATGTCAACGCCGCTTCGAGCGCCTTGGGAGTCTCCGTGTCGCCGTCCAGCATCCTTGGAAACATCAGACAAAGCACGCGTCAAAACCTACCAGGAACCAGCGCAAACCCGACAAAGTCAGCCAAAACCTGACAAGATCTGTCCGGAAAGGCGACGTTTTCGACCGTGCGAGCGGCAGGCCAAAAGGCGGATCATGGCGGTCGGCCGACGCTGCCGCAGTCCATGAATGCCATAAATTCAATGCGTTGATTTAATCTAGTGGCCCTTGGATGGGCCCGGCCAGCCGGCTCGGTCCTCGCAACGACGCCCGAATTTTCTAGGCGCAGTCTTTTGCCCGGGTTTCTGGCCGGAAATGGCGCCAATCCACGGTCGGCTACGCCGGGTTTGACCTTGAGCTTGATCCACGGGGGGCAAGGTCATCTCCTCCGGGTGACCGATTTTCGCCCCGCGTCGATCCGGTCAGGACACCTGTGCGACCATCGTGGATCACCGGCGCCTGGCTGGTCGCCGGGGTCCGAAAGGTCGGGAAAACTGGGCTTCCGTCATCGAAAGCCGCATCAAGCACGGCAAAAAATAGGGTATAATAATACCGTATAGATTTAATACAGCAAAAACAATGGATTAGGGGCGCGCGGACTATTTTCTCTCCATTGACTTAGTTTCACGCAACCCGTATCAGCCCGCCCTCAAGTCGGAAGCCCGCTGCTTCCTCACGAACCGGATATCGAACCCATGATGAAGACCACGGCTTCGCTGAAGCCCGCCGAGGTCGAGAAGAGCTGGATCGTGATCGATGCCGAGAACGCCGTTGTTGGCCGCCTCGCTTCGTTCATCGCCATGCGCCTTCGCGGCAAGCACCGTCCCGACTACACCCCGCATGTCGACTGCGGCGACTTTGTCGTCGTGGTCAATGCCGACAAGGTGAAGTTCACGGGCCGCAAGCTCGAGCAGAAGATCTACTACCGCCATACCGGTCACCCCGGCGGCATCAAGCAGGTCACCGCCGGCAAGCAGCTGAATGGCCGCTTCCCCGAGCGGGTGCTCGAAAAGGCTGTGGAGCGCATGCTCCCCAAGGAAAGCCCCCTCGCCCGCGCCCAGATGACCCACCTGCGTATCTACAACGGCGGGGAACATCCACACGCCGCGCAGAACCCTCAATCCATCGCGTTCGCTGATCTGAACGCCAAGAACGTGCGGAGCGCCTGATGGCCGAAGGTCTCGAAGCCCTGCAAGCCCTGTCCTCGTCGCCCAATGCGGCGCCGGCTGAGCCCAAGATCGACAAGTTCGGCCGCGCCTATGCCACTGGCAAGCGCAAGAACGCCATCGCCCGCGTTTGGATCAAGCCCGGCAAGGGCACGATCACGATCAATGGCCGCGACCAGGAAGTCTATTTCGCACGCCCCGTGCTGCGGATGATGATCGCCCAGCCGCTGCAGGTCACCGACCGGGTTGGCCAGTTCGACATCATCGCCACCGTCGAAGGCTCCGGCCTTTCCGGTCAGGCCGGCGCTGTGCGTCATGGCCTGTCCAAGGCGCTGACCTACTACGAGCCGGGCCTCCGCGCGGCCCTGAAGCCCCACGGCTTCCTGACCCGCGACAGCCGCGTCGTCGAACGGAAGAAGTACGGTAAGGCCAAGGCCCGTCGTAGCTTCCAGTTCTCGAAGCGCTAGCGCGCGACGTCTCATCACGTTGCGAAAAGGGCGCTTCGGGAAACCGGAGCGCCCTTTTTCTTTGGTTTGGCTGTGGAGATCGCCATGTCCCCCAGGGTTTTCATCGACGGCGAGGCCGGGACGACCGGCCTTCAGATTCGGCAGCGGCTGGCAGGGCGCAAGGATCTCGAGGTCCTGTCGATCGATCCGGCGCATCGCAAGGATCCGGCTGCGCGGGCTGAAATACTCAACTCCGCTGATCTTGTTCTCCTTTGCCTTCCTGATGATGCGGCGAGAGATGCCGTGGCCCTGATCAGTTCGCCGGCTGTGAAGGTCGTTGATGCCTCCTCGGCCCACAGAACTGCCCCGGGCTGGGTGTACGGCTTTCCCGAGATGGCCTTGAACCAGCGGGCTGACATTGCGGCCGCGCGCAGGGTCAGCAACCCTGGATGCTATCCGACTGGCGCGATCGCTCTGATCCGACCTCTGGTCACGGGTGGATTGATGCTGTCCGACTATCCGGTGACGATCCATGCCGTGAGCGGCTACACCGGCGGTGGCAAATCCATGATCGCCGAGTTTGAACGTCCGGATGCCGAAGCGTTCCGGATCTATGGCTTGGAACTGCAGCACAAGCACCTTCCGGAGATGACGACCTACTGCGGTCTGTCCCGCGCACCTGTCTTCTGTCCATCGGTCGGACGCTTCGCGCAGGGCATGATCGTGGAAGTAGCGTTGCACCTTGATCTTCTTGAGGGCCACCCATGTGTGCGGGACCTGCACGATCTGTTGCGTGAAGCCTACCGCAATGAGCCCTTTGTTCAGGTTGCCTCCTGGGAGGAAACTCGAACCCTCATTGGGCTGGAACCCGAAGGGCTGAACGGCTCCAACTCGCTCCGCCTTTTTGTGTTGGGCGCCGAAACGGGGCGTCAGGCGCGGCTGGTGGCTGTACTGGACAATCTCGGCAAGGGAGCGTCAGGGGCTGCCGTTCAGAACATGAACCTCATGTTGGGCTTGGAGGAGGCCAGGGGCCTTTGGTGATCCGGCTGCGTCAAGGTGTGATGGCTGACGTCGCCGGTGTCGCGGTCCTTCACCGGCGCAGCATCAAGGCAGCAATGCCTTGGCTTCCTGAGTTACACTCTGCGAAGGAGGATCTGACCTTTTTCGGCGAAACAGTTTTTCCAAACCAGGTGGTCACTTTGGCTGAAATCGACCTTCAGCTGGTCGGATTCTCGGCTGCTGCTGCTGATGGCTGGCTGAACCACCTCTACGTTGATCCAGCTCACCAGGGTGTGGGGGTCGGCTGGGCCTTGCTGGCCCATGTCCTCGATTGCAGGACGTCCCTTCAGCTGTGGGCCTTTCAGAGAAATCACCGGGCACGCCGGTTCTACGAGCGTGCGGATTTTCGGGTCGCCAGGATGACGGATGGCTCAGGCAACGAAGAAGGAGAACCGGATGTACTCTATGTCTGGAGACGATAGCAGCACTGGGCTTTCTCGGGTCCCCTGAGCTGATCGATCGCCTTGCTCACAAATTCTCACCAGACTGTGTGGACGGTTGACTGGCCTCGATACTGAAGTCAGCCATATTGGCCGCATGATCATGAACCGACGCCTCTTGCTGCTCTCGGCCGGCAGCTTCATCGCCTGTGCTGGAACCCAATCAGCGGCAGCAGCTGACAAGCATTTCGCATCCTCCCCTTGGCGCAAGATGAGCGATGCGCAGTGGCGTCGGCGACTTTCGCCTGCGGCCTACCGCGTGCTTCGCAAAGAAGACACCGAGCGCCCGGGATCCAGTCCATTCAATCATGAAAAGCGAAAGGGAACTTTCATTTGCGCCGGCTGCGACCTGCCCTTGTTCAAGAGCGACTGGAAATATGAGTCCGGTACGGGGTGGCCCAGCTTCTTCAGGGCGATAGAGTCCAATGTCGGAAAGAAGCAGGACCTGGTGCTGCTGATCCCGAGGACCGAGTATCATTGCGCTCGATGCCTCGGCCACCAGGGGCATCTGTTTCCCGACGGTCCCCGACCAACTGGTCTTCGTTGGTGTAACAACGGTGTGGCCCTGAAGTTCGTGCCGGCCTAGATTCGATCCGATTGATCAGGCCGGCGGGCAGTCGGGGGGGGCTGCAAGTTTCAGTCGCTGTGGCTTTCGCCTGGGCGACTGGTCGCAAGAAATTGGCCCGAAGCCATGCTGGCGTCAGGCCAATTTCAGATTGGTATCGAAGCGCGCGTCAGCTGATCGGCTTGGGCATGTCCAGTCCCGTGTCAGGGACGGGGTGTTGCGACACTTGCGTGGGAGCAGGCGCGGGAGGGGGCGTAGCCGGACGCTGGAACTTCAGGCTCCGCCCCTGGAAAAAGGCGCCGGTTTCCATTGCCAGCTGCTCATGGGTGATGTCGCCGTCTATATAGGAAGTGCCGTAGAGGCGGACCTGCTTTGCCGTTACGGACCCGACGATCCTGCCGCGGACTTCGGCGGCTTCGGCATAGACGGAGCCTTCTATATGGCCCGTTTCGCCGACCGTCAGTCGGCCAACCCGAACGTCGCCGCGAACAATACCGTCAATCTGCAGTTCACCGTCACCGGTTACTCCGCCGTCGATGCTGATCCCGCTGGAAATCAGGGACGCTACCCTCGGCTTCGCGCGAGGTGCTTCCATAGCCATCTGGGTCGCCATCGGTTCGGGGGCTGTCGCGGGCTTCGCGACGGGCGTTGCAGGCTTGCTAGCGGGCTTGCTGAACATATTCACCGGCTCTCAAAAAACGGTTGGGGTTCTGGGGGCGGCCGCCGACCCAGATTTCATAGTGAAGATGAGGACCGGTGGACCGCCCGGTGGAACCCATGGCTCCAATCCTTTGGCCTACGCCGACCCGTTGGCCGACAGAGACCGCGATGCCTTGCAGGTGGGCATAACGGGTCTTGAAGCCACCACCGTGGTCTACTTCAACAGTGTTGCCATATCCTGACCGGACGCCGGTAAAGGCCACAACGCCCGGCGCTGTGGCTTGGATCGGAGTGAAGAAGCCGCCTGGGAAATCCAACCCGGAATGGAAGGCCGGTCGCCGCGTAAAGGGGTCAAGCCGGACGCCATAACTGCTGGACACCGCCGCTGCGGCGGTCGGTCGATGGAAGGGAAGAGTCTTCGATGCGTCCGAGAGCTTTCTCATGTCCGACATATTCGAAGAGGCCCGCTGAATCCGTCGGGCAAAGTCCTCGTCCACATCCAACACAACGGCGAGAGCCCGAGGGTCCTTGGCTTCGATCAATGGCCCGCCAAGCGCTGAGCCACGTTCGGAGAAGTTTTCAGGAGTCAGTCCAGCCAGACGGAACGCCGCCCGCAGTCGTTCCGCTCTGGAACGAGCGAAGTTATCAGCAGATTCGATCAGGCGTTCTTGGTCCATGCGCGTGTATTGAACGCGCTCCACAGGACTTTTGGCAAGCAGCCTGGGTTTGGCAGGCGCCAGCGCCTCGACAGCACCAGGGACGCCCTTGAATTCCTGAAATAGCTGGGCCAGTGCGGCGTGACGCTTTTCTACCGTCTGGGCCAACTCACCCAGAGAGCCATTAGTGGCGTTCAGCTGGGCCATGGCACTGTTGAGCCTGGCCTGCCGATCCGCAGTAACGCGCTCAAAATAGGCTTTCTGCCGAACAAGCTCTTGATCCGACGCGCCGGCAGAGAGGGCGCTAACCAGCATCGCCGCTGTGCAGACGCCCATCCAGAGTGAAATCAGCGCTACAAATCCGGCTACGGCCAGCTGCTTGGTGGTCGAAAGCACGTAGCCGCGCATCTCTCCGCCCGAGCGTACATAGAGGTGACGCTCTGGGAACAAATCCTCCAGAACTCCTCGCACCTGTCGCAAGCGTGAAGACGCCATAGCCCCCGATACCTGAATTCCTGTCCGAGGGCGATATGCATGAAACAGGTCAGCCGGTGCAAGGCTATTCGCGCATCAAGCGTTAAGTCGTGTTGAGGGGAAACGATTTGAGTCAGGCTTTCGTTCCAGAGCCCATTTTGAGGAATTCTCAGGGATCAACTTGGTCTGAGTCGGTTGCTCTCAACAATCCGGACAATTCTGCACCAACTGCAGGGGACTATCACCACCGCATCGGGTGCGGAAAAGCCACTCCGGGTTGAGTGATCTATTGAAAGGACGTTGCAGAACGAGACTGAAAGTGTCCTCTAGTTGTCCTGATCGGCGAGTTCGCGGGCAGAAGCGAGCACCCGATCAACGTGTCCGGGGACCTTCACCTTTCGCCAGATTTCGCGGAGAACGCCCTCCTTGTCTATCAGCCACGTCGAACGATCGATTCCCATGTAGTTTCGCCCATACATGCTTTTTTCGACCCAGGCGCCGAAGCGTTCGATCACATCACTGTCCTTGTCTGACGCAAGGATGATTCTCAGGTCATGCTTGGCCCTGAACTTGGCATGGCTTGCGAGACTATCCTTCGACACGCCGATCACTACGGCTCCAAGGGATTCAAACTCAGCAAGAGCGGCGGTGAAAGCCTTGGCTTGGTTGGTGCACCCGCCTGTGTCGTCCTTGGGATAGAAATAGACGACAGCCAGTTTGCCTTTGAGGTCAGCGAGGCGGATCTGGCCTTGATCGGTCGGAAGCTCGAAATCTGGAGCCTTGTCGCCGGACTTGAGTGTTGCGGTCATGGTTTTGCTCCTTGTTTCTCATTCGGCAGGGCGAACAAGCACAATTTTTTTCTTCCCGGCCGCCAACTTGATGACGCCGTCCTTCAGATCGGCACTGGTAACCAATCGCATGCCGTCCGGCTCTTGGGCATCGTTGAGGCGCAGTCCGCCTCCCTGGCAAAGCCTGCGCGCTTCTCCCCGGGAACTAGCCAGACCTGCGTCGACTGCAAGGGCGGCCAGCGCGATGCCATCCTCTAGAACGGAAGATGAAACAGAGATGGTCGGGAGTTCGTCCGACAAGGCGCCCTGTTCAAATGCAGCCGTCGCTGCGTGTCTTGCCACTGACGCAGCGTCCTCGCCGTGCAACATCCGGGTCGCCTCATCAGCGAGCACCTTCTTTGCGTCATTGATCGCGGCGCCGTCCAGGGACGCCAGGCGATTGACCTCGTCCATCGGCAGATCGGTGAACAGTGCCAGGAACCGGCCGACATCGGCATCTTCCGTGTTGCGCCAGAACTGCCAGTAGTCATAGGGGCTGCGAAGGTCGGCATTTAGCCAGACCGCCCCGGCCGCCGTCTTGCCCATCTTGGCGCCCGACGCGGTCGAGAGCAGGGGTGTGGTCAGGCCAAAGGCTGGCTTGGCGTCCACCCGCCGGATCAGTTCAACGCCATTGAGGATGTTTCCCCACTGGTCCGAGCCACCCATCTGCAGGCTGCAGCCGAAGCGGCGGTTCAACTCCAGAAAATCGGTGGCCTGCATCAGCATGTAGTTGAATTCCAGGAAGGTCAGCGGCTGTTCGCGATCCAGCCGCAGCTTGACCGAGTCAAACGCCAGCATCCGATTGATCGTGAAATGCACGCCAAATTCCCGCAGGAAGTCAATGTAGCCAAGCTTGCTCAGCCAGTCGTCATTATTCACGATCATGGCGTCGGTCGGTCCGTCGCCGAAGGTCAGGAATTTGGCAAAGACCTGCTGGATGCTGGTGATATTGGCCTTGATGTCATCCTCTGTCAGCATCTTGCGGGCCTCGTCCTTGCCCGACGGGTCTCCTACCTTGGTGGTCCCGCCGCCCATCAGCACGATCGGCTTGTGGCCTGCCTGCTGCAGACGGCGCAGCAGCATGATCTGGATCAGGCTGCCAACATGCAGGCTGGGAGCCGTTGCGTCGAACCCGATGTAGCCAGTGATCAAACCATCGGTCGCCGCAGCATCCAGGTCGTCCGGGTGTGTGATCTGATGGATGAAGCCCCGCTCGCGCATGGTGCGCAGGAAGGCGGACTTGAATTGAGGCGCGTCGGTCATGGCGGCGGCCTGTATCACGGGTGGATCGGTCTGCAAGTCGATAGACATCGAAGGGCTCCTTTTGGACAGGGGCCGGCGACGCTGTTTGCTGTTCGGGAGGGACAACATGCCGCCGGTGGGACGCGGCGTGCGATCGCAGCGCCGCTCGTCAGGACGAGCGGGGATAATGGAGGCTGGAGAGGGTCAGAACGGTGATCATCCTGCCCCGCATAGCGTTCCCGATTGACGGGCGTCAAGCTGACGCTATCCAGGGTCCATGCGACTGGACCTCATCCCGCATCCTGACCATCCGACCGACATCGTGCGTTCGGTGGAGGTCGCCGTGCACCGAGGACAGGCGGGCGGGCTTGTCCTGACCTTCGGTCTGACAGGTGACATGTCGCAGATCAGGCTTCCTCCAATCCAGGCTGCGGGGCGAGCCGATGACCTCTGGCAAGCGACCTGCTTTGAGGCCTTCATTCATTCAGGGGGCGGGGGAAGCTATCTCGAGTTCAATTTCTCGCCTTCGTCTCAATGGGCCGCCTATCGCTTTGACGGGTATCGCCTGGGGATGGCCAGACTTGATCTGCCAGGCATCAGCGCCGTGGGGCGTGGCGAGGCGGGTTTCTGTGGCCTGGTCGCGACTATCGAGCTGGACTCCTGCGCAGGCCTCGCGTTCGACCGTCCCTGGCGCATGGGATTTTCCGCGATCATCGAAGAGACCGGCGGCCACAAATCCTTCTGGGCGCTCGCCCATCCGCCGGGTAAACCCGACTTCCATCATCCTGTCGCCTTTGCGTGCGACGTTCCAACCGTGGTGCAATGGTGAAATTCGGCATCGACAGGCTGCTGGCCGACCCCGATCTGCGGGCTGACCTCAAGGGACGCCGCTTGGCCCTCCTGGCTCATCCGGCCTCTGTGACGGCGGACCTGACCCACTCCCTGGACGCCCTGATCGCCTGCCCGGACCTGAAGGTCACGGCGGCCTTTGGTCCGCAGCATGGCCTGCGCGGCGACAAGCAGGACAACATGATGGAGTCGCCGGACTTCAATGATCCGGTCCATGGCATCCCGGTCTTCAGCCTGTACGGTCAGGTGCGGCGGCCGACCGGTCAGTCCATGGGGACCTTTGATGTCATCCTGGTTGACCTGCAGGACCTTGGCTGCCGCATCTACACCTTCATCACCACGCTTCTCTATGTGCTGGAGGCAGCGGCCGTGCGTGGAAAGTCTGTCTGGGTTCTGGACCGACCCAATCCGGCGGGCCGGCCGGTAGAAGGCATGACCCTTCTGCCCGGCTGGGAGAGTTTTGTCGGCGCCGGCCCCATGCCCATGCGCCACGGCATGACCCTCGGCGAACTGGGTCACTGGTTCATCGCTGCAAACCGACTCGACATCGACTATCGGGTAATCGCGATGGAGGGGTGGACTCCCGACCGCGGGCCAGGCTTCGGCTGGCCTCTGGGCGAACGCACTTGGATCAATCCCAGCCCCAATGCACCCAACCTGTGGATGGCGAGGGCCTATGCCGGAACCGTCATGTTGGAGGGCGCGACGCTTTCTGAAGGTCGTGGTACGACACGGCCTCTCGAACTGTTCGGGGCCCCGGATATCAATGCCGGCGATGTGATTTCAAGAATGCGGTCCCTGGCGCCGCAATGGCTGCAAGGCTGTCAGTTGCGGGCCTGCAACTTCGAGCCGACTTTTCACAAGCATGTTGGAGCTCTCTGCAGCGGTGTCCAGATACATACCGAGGGGCCGGGCTATGACCACCAAGCTTTTAGGCCATGGCGACTTCAGGCCCTGGCCTTCAAGGCCATTGCGCAGCTCTATCCAGGCTACCCGTTGTGGCGAGATTTTCCTTATGAGTATGTCCTCGATCGGCTCGCGATCGACGTCATCAATGGCGGGCCCGGCCTGCGGGAATGGGTTGATAATGCCGCGGCTGAGCCAGGGGATCTGGACGCCCTGACCCGCACTGATGAGCTGGCCTGGACCGAGGCCCGGCGACCATTTCTGCTCTATTGAACCGTTCGCCAGGCCCCGGCCGGTTCATCAGGACCTTTCGGCACGGGCCCGTTCGATTCCTTCCAGAACCATCTGGCGCGCAAGTTCGGCGTCCCCCCAGCCATTGACCTTGACCCACTTTCCGGGCTCAAGGTCCTTGTAGTGACTGAAGAAATGCTCGATCTGGTCCAGGGTGATCTTTGGCAGATCCGTATAGGACTTCACACTGTCATAGCGGGCCGTTAGGTGGGAGGAGGGGACAGCCAGCAGCTTTTCGTCGACGCCG
>CAMAVA010000002.1 GCA_945861515.1 Brevundimonas vancanneytii
AACGCCGTGATGACCCGGGGTGCCCTGATCATCGCCAACAGCGACTATACCCGCGATCACGTCCTGGCCGAGCATGGCGTCGACCCGGATCGGATCATATCCATTCCCCGGGGCGTCGATCTGGCCCGCTTTGATCCGGGCAAGGTGACGCCGGCCAGGATACAGGCCCTTCGCGATCTCTGGGACCTGGGCCCTGCCGACGGCCGCACGATCTTTGTGCTCGGCGGACGGCTGACCCGGCTCAAGGGCCATCTCAGCATCATTGAGGCGGCAGCGCGCCTCAGGGCTTCGGGACGCCAGGACTTTCTGATCCTGTTCGTAGGCGACGACCAGGGCCGCACGGACTACCGCCACGAGGTGGAGGCGGCCATCGCTGCCGCCGGTCTGGGCGCCCAGATCCGCGTGGTCGGCCATTGCGACGACATGCCGGCCGCCTATCGCCTGGCCGATTTTGCCCTGCTGCCCTCGACCCAGCCTGAGTCCTTCGGGCGAGCCGCCGTAGAGCCCCAGGCCATGGAGCGACCCGTCCTGGTCTCTGACCACGGCGGCGCCCGGGAAACCGTTGTCGAGGGCGAAACGGGCTGGCGGCTGCCGGTCGGGGACGCTGAAGCCTGGGCCGGGGGCCTGAAGACGGCCCTGGAAACAACGCCCGAACGACGCCAGGCCATGGGACGGGCCGGCGCCGCGCGCGCCAAAAAACTCTATTCAGTTGAAGCCATGTGCGCCGCCACAATGACTGTCTATGGTCGTATTCTGGAGGTGAAGGCCTGATGGCGAGCTTTGAGAAAATCCTGGTCATTCAGGCCGGGACGATCGGCGAGTTCGTCCTGTCGCTGGCCGCCATGCGCCGCATCCGCCAGGCCCATCAGCGCGCCCGGATCACGCTTCTGACGCTGCCAGCCTTCGAGGCGCTGGCGAAAACCAGTCCCTACTTCCACGAGATCGACACCGGCGGCGCGCCCCAGGGCCCCGGAGAATGGCTGTCCCTGCGTCGTCGGATCAAGCAGGCGCGCTATAGCCGGGTCTATGACCTGCAGGGGTCCGCCTGGACAGCAACCCTGTTCCAGATCCTGCGACCCTTCCCACCGCCCTGGTCAGGCCCCGTCTCCGGCGCCAAGTACCGTCACCGCAATCCGCAGCGCGAAACCATGCACCTGCTGGAGCGCCAGGCGGACCAGCTGCATGTGGCGGGGATCTGGCCAAACGCCCCCACGGCGCCCGGCGACGCGCCGGCGCCTGACCTGTCCTGGATTCTGCGAAGAGCCCCGGAAGCCAGGCCGACCCCCGGCGCCCAGACGCCCAAGCCCTTCGTCCTGCTGGTGCCCGGCGGCAATGAAAAGGCGCCCTACAGGCGTTGGCCAGTTACCGCCTATGCCCAGCTGGCGGGTAAACTGTTCGCCGCGGGCTATGACATCGTGATCATCGGCGGACCGCAGGAAAGCGCCCTCGCTCGCGCCATCCAGAAGACCGTTGGCCGGGCCAGGGACCTGACCGGCCGCACTGATTTCGCGCAGATCGCCCTGCTCGGCGCCAAGGCGGTTCTGGCGGTTGGCAATGACACGGGTCCCCTTCATCTGATCGCCGCCGCCGGGGCGCCCACCGTGGCCCTGTTCGCGGGCGGGCCGGAGGAAGCCCTCGCCGGACCAAGGGGCCATGTCGCCGTGCTGCATGCCCCGGACCTGGCGAATCTATCGGTCGAAACCGTCGCCAGCGCCTCATGGTCGCTGCTGCCGCGCCTTTGAACACACATCTTCCGGCGGTCTCGGCCGTCGCAATCGTGACCGATGGCCCCCTCACCGCTTGATCACGGGGTCTGGTGGGCTCATATACAACGGTGAGGTCCAGGAACGCTTCGGCGCGCCTCGATCTTTTTCGCCAACAGCTTCCGGAGCTTCGCCTATTCGCCGTCCTAACAATACGCCGCCCGTCAAGGACGGGCCGCGCATGAATGAAGATATCCGCGTTCCTCGCGTCCTTCTGATCGATCAGAATGGCGAGAAGCAGGGCGAGATGCCGATCTCGGCAGCGCTGGAAGCGGCTGAGGAAGCAGGGCTGGATCTGGTCGAGATCGTCCCCAACGCCAATCCGCCAGTCTGCAAGATTCTGGACTACGGCAAGTTCAAATTCCAGGAACAGAAGAAGAAGAACGAAGCGCGCAAGCGACAGAAGATCGTCGAGCTCAAGGAAATCAAGCTTCGTCCCAATATCGACATTCACGACTACGACGTGAAGGCCAAGTCCATGACCCGCTTCTTTGAAGAGGGCGACAAGGTCAAGGTGACGCTCCGGTTCCGGGGCCGTGAAATGGCCCACCCAGAGCTTGGCATGAAGCTGCTCAACAAGGTCAAGGCTGACTTTGACGAACTGGCCAAGGTGGAACACGAGCCCAAGATGGAGGGCCGGCAGATGATCATGATCCTGGCGCCCCGCTGATCCGGACTCTGATTTTCCCGACCGCCTGACCGGGGATGGGCAGACCCGCCGGAGGCTTTCAATTGCCGCTGGCGTCATCCCCGCGTAAGCCCTGACCCATGGCTTTGGTCCAGGATAAGGAATCACCCCCGGAAGCGCCGGTCGAGGACCGGCGGGCGCTCTACATCCTTCTGGCGGTGATTTTCATCAACATCGCCGGATTCGGCGTGGTGATTCCCCTGCTGCCTTTTTATGCCAGCAGTTTCGGCGCCCCGGCCTGGCAGGTCTTCCTGCTGTTTTCAGCCTATAGCCTGGGCAATTTCTTTGCCGAACCGCTCTGGGGCCGCCTGTCCGACCGCATAGGACGCCGCCCGGTCCTGATGCTGACGATCTTTGGCAATGCCGCGACCTACATCGCCCTCTGTTTTGCGCCCAATCTCTGGGTGGCCTTTGGCATCCGGTTCTGCGGCGGCATCCTCACAGGCAATATCTCGACCATCCAGGGCTACCTCGCCGATGTGACCCCGCCTGAAAAGCGGGCCGGGCGTCTCGGCCTCATGGGGGCTGCCTTCAGCCTGGGATTCGTCACGGGTCCCTCGATCGGCGGCCTCCTGGCCAATGAGGCGGCCGGCCTAGATGGATTCCGCCCGCCCCTGCTGGTCGCCGCTGCCTTCGCCACGATTGCCGGCCTCGGGGTGACGCTGTTTGTCCGCGAGACCCGTCACGGCCATCGGGATGCGCCCAGGCGCGGCCGGTTTGACGGACTGAATGACGCCCTGGCCCATCCGGTGATCTGGCGCGTCCTCCTGGTGTCCCTCATCTCGATCGTCGGGTTTGCCGGCATGGAGGCGACCTTTGGCCTCTGGGCCAAGTCCAAATACGACTGGGGGCCTCGGGAAATCGGCTTCTGCTTCCTGGCGATCGGCGTGACGGCGGCCCTGGCCCAATCCATGCTCACCGGTTACCTGGCGCGGCGGCTGGGCGAAACCACCACCTTGATGCTCGGGCTGGTTCTGATCGCCATAGGATTTTCAATCCAGCCCCTGGTCAATGCCTGGCCCGTCGCGGTGGCGGGCATGGTGACCGTGGCCCTTGGTCAGTCCCTCAGCTTTCCAAACATCGGCGCCATCCTGTCCAAGGCCTCTTCCGCCGATCGGCAGGGTGAAATGCTGGGACTGAATTCGGCAGCCGGCGCCCTGGCGCGGATCATTGGCCCCCTGGCCGCCGCCCCGTTGTTTACGCTGGTCAGCCCCGAGGCGCCGTTCATCGTTGCGGCCGCCCTCTGTCTTCCTGCCATCTTCATGGCCTGGCGCGTATCAAAAGCCGTCCGACGCAGCGCCTGACGCGGCTGGTGGCTAGACAATGAGTCTTTCATAGGCCTGCTGTGTCGCCTGCCTGGCCCTGGCCAGCCTGGCCTTGAGGGTCCGGAAGTCAGCAGCCCCGCCCGCCCGGGCCAAAAGCGCTCGAAAAGCGCTGGGCTCATCTTCCGGATCGGCATTGTCCTCCAGCGCCACCTTCAGAAGCTGGGCGAGATCCTGCTGAAGCCGCCAGGCGTCGCCCAGCCCTTCCAGCTGGCGGCCATCTGCCAGTCCGGCCTGGGCCAGGGCCTGCAACGCCTCGGCCGTGTTGGCCCGCAACGGACCGCCGGCAGACGCATGAACAAGCTGCAGGAACTGGGCCACAAACTCGATATCGACCAGCCCTCCCCCGCTCAGTTTCAGGTCCCAGGGTCCCTGCGGCGGTCGTTCACGGGCAATCAACAGGCGCATCTCCCGCACATCCGCGACCGTTCGGGCCCGGTCTCGCGGGCGACGCAGAGCCCGTTCCAGAGCCTGATCTGCAGCGTCGCGAAATGTTTCCGATGTCGCCCAGACCACCCGCCCGCGGGTCAGGGCCAGCATTTCCCAGGTCTCGGCTTCCTTGTCGTAATAGGTCTCGAAGGCGGCAAGACTGACAGAGACCGGCCCCTTGCTGCCCGTCGGCCGCAGCTGCATGTCCACATCGTACAGACCCCCTTCGCTGGTCGGCGAAGACAGGGCAGCGATCATGCGCTGGGTAAACCGGCCAAAGAAGGTCTCGCCGCCCCACCCTCGAACTGCCGACATGGCGCCGGGGGCGTCGGCCCTGTAGAGGGTCATCAGGTCCAGGTCAGAGCGGGCCGTCATCTCCCGGCCGCCGCATTTTCCAAGGGCGATCACCGCCACCTGCCCGGGAAAGGCGCCGGCCTGGCGCACGGTCTCGGCCATGGCCGCCTGGGACAGGCCCTGGATGCACAGATCGGCAAGGTCGGCAAAGGCTGCGCCGGCGTCGGCGGCTGTGGCCGTGCCGCTGATCACCTGCACCCCAACCCGGAAGGCCTGTTCGCGGTGGATGCGCCGGGCAGCATTCATGGCGGCTTCGAAGTCGGGAGCCTGGGCCAGAGCCCGGTCAAAGGCTTCCCCGCCGGCCCGGACTTCTATGGGCGCGAAAAAAGTCGGATCCAGAAGCGCATCGAGGGCGGCCGGGCGCCTCGCCAATGTCCTCGCCAGTTCCGGCGCAAAGGCCATGACCTGGACGATCAGCTCCAGAAGCCGGGGCTGGGCCAGAAACAGGGACTGAACCTGAACACCTGAACCCAGGCGTTCGAAAAAGTCGGTGAATCGCCGAAAGGCCGCGTTCGGGGCGCCGGTCGCGTTGGCGGCGTCCAGCAGACGGGGCGCCAGGCGGGTCAACAGCTCTCTGCCCCGCTCGGTCCGGGTGGCGGCAATGCGGCCGTGATGCCAGCTTCGGATTGCGCCCGCCACCGAGGGGGGGTCGTCGAATCCCATCCGCTTGAGGGTCGCAAGGGTCTCCGGGTCATCCTCAACCCCGGTGAAGATCAGACTGCCAAACCGGGACGACAGGGGCTCTTCACCCTTGAACAGGTCGCCATAGATGACGTTGACGCTCTTCAGGATCCGCCCCACAGCGGCGTCGAAGGCCTTCAGATTGCCCTGTCCCCAGAGGGCGGCCACGCGGCTGCGCTCCAGGTCGTCCTCCGGCAGTCGGTGGGTCTGTTCGTCGCCGATCATCTGGACGCGGTGTTCGAGGGCGCGAAGCTGTCCATAGGAGGCACGCAGGGTCGCTGCGGATTGGCTGGTTACGTGCCCGGCCTGTTCCAGGGCGGACAGGGCGTCGAGGGTTCGCGGCAGCCGCAGATCGCCTTGTCGCCCGCCCAGGATCAGCTGCTGGGTCTGGACATAGAACTCCACCTCGCGAATGCCGCCCCGGCCTAGCTTGAGGTCTGCGCCGGCCGCCGTGAGACGATCATCCACCTTGTAGGCATGGATCTGGCGCTTGATGGCGTGGATGTCGGCGATGGCCGCAAAATCCAGATTGCGCCGCCAAATGAACGGCGTCAGCTCGTCAAGAAAATCCCGGGCCGAGGCAAGGTCTCCAGCCACCGGCCTTGCCTTGATGAAGGCGGCGCGCTCCCAGTTCTGGCCGACACTCTCGTAGTAGGAAAACGCAGCCGGCACGGAAACCGCGATCGGCGTCGAGGCCGGGTCCGGCCGGAGCCGCAGATCGACGCGAAAGACATAGCCGTCCGGCGTTCTGTCCTGCAGGATTCGGGCGACAGACTGGGCGATGCGAACGGCGACCGCCTCCGCCCCGGCTCCAACAGCAAGGGGTATAAGCTCCGGATCGTAGAAGACCGAGATATCAATATCGCTGGAATAGTTCAGCTCCAGCGCGCCATGTTTGCCCATGGCTAGGCAGAACAGTCCGGGGACCGGTCCCCGCGATGAACTGGCGGGCGCCAAAAGCCGCCCCCGCTCGATTTCGGCGGCCGCCGCCTGGGCCAGAGCCGCCTCCAGCGCTGCATCGGCAAACGCCGAAAGCGCGCCCGTCACCTGATCCAGGTCCCAGACCGCGCTGAGATCGGCCAGGGCGCAGAGCAGGTGCAGGTCGGCCTTTCCCTGCCGCAATCTCTGGCTCGCCAAGGAGACATCCCGCTCCTGCCCCTGGGCCTTGGCCCCGGCAATAAGGCCAGCCAGGCGATCCGCCGGGTCCTGCATCAGGGTCTGCATCAGAAAGGCCGGCCGCCGTCGCGCCAGGCCTCCCAGATAGGGTGAGGCGCCGAACACCGGCGCCAGGGCCGGCCAGAACGGCGCAAGGCTGCCCTCGCCAAGGGCCGCCTCGACCACCTCCCGCGTCCGCGCAGCCTGCTGAAGGTCAACGACCGGACCGCAGGCCATCAGGGCGGCGCCCAGGGACGTCACTCGCGCCTCGGCAGAACCAGGGCCACGCGAAGGCCCGGTCCGGAACCGTCGACGGCTCCGGGACCCTCGCTGAGTTCCAGCCGACCGCCATGGGCCTCGGCGACAGCGGCCACCAGGGACAGGCCCAGCCCGGTTCCAGGGGCATTGCGGCTGTTTTCCAGCCGGACAAAGCGCTCGACGACCCGCGCGCGATCCTCTTCAGGCACCCCCGGGCCGGTGTCGGTCACCGAGAACTCGACCTCGCCAGATGACCGTCGCCGTAGACGCAACATGACCGCGCCCCCCGGCGGCGTGTATTTCACCGCATTGTCGAGGATATTGGCCAGGGCCTGGGCCAGGATGTCCTTGGCGCCATGGACGGTCAGGCGTGGGGTGAGTTCCGCCTGGAAATCCAGCCCCTTGTCCTCGCACAGGGCCTCATAGAGTTCGGCCATATCGCTGGCCAGCGCGCCTGGGTCAAACGGCTTGGGATCAGCCACCCGCCCCGCCGCCTGGAGCCGGGCGATGGCCAGAACAGCGTTGAAGGTATTGAGGACATTGTCGGCGTCTTCCAGCGCCTGGACCAGCGCCTGGGTTGGGTCACCCTTGCCCGCCTCGACCAGGATCAGGGCCGACTCCAGCCGGACCCGCAGTCGGGTCAGGGGCGAGCGCAGGTCGTGGGCGATGGCGTCGCCGGCATGGCGCAGACCGCCCATGGACCGCTCCAGCCGGTCCAGCATGTCATTGAGGCCTTCAGCCAGCTCATCATATTCGTCGCGGACGCCGCGCACCCGGGCGCGGGCCTGCAGGTCGCCGCCTCGGACCGCCGCAATGGCCTCGGCGAGACCCTGCATGTGGCCCGCAACATTGCGGCTCACCAGCGCGCCGCCGGACAGGCCCAGGATGATGATCAGGGCGCCGGCGCCCCAGAGGGCCCGGGCGATTCCGACGACAAAGGCTTCGCTTTCGCCAACATCGGCCCCGACAAACAGGATTTCCCCGCCCGGGAGTCTTTTTTGCAGCCCGCGCGCCGGCCGCCTGATTTCGGCGCCGTCGGCGTCCGTGTCGGTGAGTGTAAAGCTTTCCCAGTTCTCTCCGTCACCGGTGGTGCTCATAGGGGAGATCGGAATGGTCCCGCTGATCTTCTTGCCGGCAGAATCCAGCAACAGATAGAGATACGGCCGCTCTCCGGCCGCCCGCTCGATGATCGCGGCGTTGAGCACATTCACCCCGCCCTGGCGGTAGGCCGCCTCCAGCGAGTTCATTTCCCGGACAATCTCGCTGTCGGCCCGGCGGCTGACCTCGCCCGCCGTCGCCACATAGATGTAACCCAGAAACGCCGCCGCAGCCGCCGCGAACAGGGCCAGAAACAGCAGGGTCAGGCGAAAGGTCGTGGTCCGGACAAGCCGGGGCAGCTGGAAGCCGGTCGCCGGGGAGGCGGCGTCGACCGTCGCCGCGGGATTTTCCGAGACCGCGCTCATCCGAGAATCCGATACTGTCCAGGGCCGGTCATCGGGGCCGACAAACAGAACAGGTGGCCAGGTCCCCTCGCACCGGCAAGGGCTCCGTCAGGCGCCGGCATCGCCTAGGGATCCAGCCGATAGCCCGCGCCCCTGACAGTCTGCAGCATGGCCCGGTCAAAGCCCTTGTCGATCTTGGAACGCAGCCGCGAGATATGGACATCGATGACATTGGTCTGGGGATCGAAATGATACTCCCAGACCTTTTCAAGCAACATGGTCCGGGTGACCGATTGGCCGGCATGGCGCATCAGGAACTCCAGGAGCTGGAACTCCCGCGGTTGAAGATCAACCTCCTTGCCGGCCCGGCTGACCTCCCGGGTCAGCAGGTTCATCTCCAGATCGCCGACCTTCAGGGTGGTGGAGACCGCGCCGGTTTCCCGCCGCCGGCTCAGAGCCTCGACCCGGGCGATCAGTTCAGCAAAGGCATAGGGCTTGACCAGATAATCGTCGGCCCCGGCCTTCAGCCCGACCACGCGGTCGTCGATCTCCCCCAGTGCCGACAGAAACAGCACCGGCGTGGCGTCGCCTTCGCGGCGAAGGGTTTCAACGACGCTGACACCGTCCCGGCGAGGCATCATCCGGTCGACGATCAGCACGTTGAAACCGCCCGGGCGGGCGGCCTCCAGGCCGAGTTCGCCATCCGCCGCGTGGACGCATTGGAAACCGGCCTCCTCGAGGCCGCGCTGCATGGCGCCTGCGGCCTCGAGGTCATCTTCAATGATCAGGATGCGCATCTTTGTCCCCCAACCCGGACTGCGCTGGTGCGCCGTCAACTGTGGCGGTCGCCCGGCCTTGCGTCACCAGACGAAAAGCCGGGAACCTCCATCTACTTCTACCACCGGATGACGATTCGGCCGATTGCCGGTCCAGAACCCAACGGTCAGGTCAGGCAGCCCACCCTAACCCGCAACCTTCACCGGAATGAACTGGGTCGAACCCCCGACGGCAAACCCGAGCAGCACGGTCGGACGACCCGCCTTCTTGGCCGCCTCGACGGCCGAGGCCACCTCGACGGCATTGCCCACCTTGCGGGTGTTGACGCTGACGATGACGGCCCCCCGGCGCACGCCCTGTTCGGCGGCATCGGAGTCGGCCCGGACATTTTCCACCAGGACGCCGGCCTCGACATTCAGCCGGCCCTTGGTGGCGGGGTCTACCGGCCCCAGAGCCATGCCAAGCACCACCGGACGCTGGACCGGAACCACGGGCGCGCTGCCGGACGGCCCGGAAGCCGAGGGATCGCGCTGCGCCGAAGCCAGATCGCGTTCCGACGGCCGGGTGCCGGTCTTGACCTCGATCGTGCGACGGCGGCCATCGCGCAGGATTTCCATCTTCAGGTTGGCGCCGGGCCTTGTCTTGGCCACTTCCCGGGTCAAGGCCGTGGAAGAGGTGATCGGGTTGCCGTTCACCGAGGTCACCACGTCGTCCCGCATCAGGCCGGACGTCGCCGCCGGGCCGCCGGGCGACAGGTCTGCGACGATCGCCGCCTTGATCGGACCCAGGCCAAGCGCCTCGCCCATGTCCGGCGTGAAGTTCTGGATGGTGGCGCCGATATAGCCGCGGGTCACCTTGCCGCCAGAGATCAGCTGCTTGGCCACGCTTTCGGCCAGTTCAGCCGGGATGGCGAAACCGATCCCCACCGATCCGCCAGTCGGCGAGAAAATCGCCGAATTGACCCCGATGACCCGACCGTAGATGTCAAAGGTCGGCCCGCCGCTGTTGCCCCGGTTGATGGGCGCATCGACCTGGATGTAGTCGACGAACGGGCCGTCATTGATGTCTCGGCTCAGGGCCGAAACGATACCGGCCGTGGCCGTGCCGCCCAGTCCGAAGGGGTTGCCGACGGTGATGACCCAGTCGCCGACCCGCGGCTTGGCGGTGTTCTCGAAATTGACGAACACGAAGTTCGAGCCGGCGACCTTCAGAACCGCCAGATCGGTGCCCTCATCACGGCCCACCAGGGTTGCCGGCAGTTCCCGGCCGTCCTTCAGGGTGATGGTGATCTGGTCGGCACCCTCCACCACATGGTTGTTGGTGACCAGATAGCCGTCTGCGGTGATAAAGAATCCCGAGCCCGAAGACTGCTGACGCGGCAGGCCGCCGCCCTGGTCGTCTCCGCCTTCCCCATCCTGGTCGGGCGAGGGGCTGAGCCCGAAGGGCAGGCCCGGAACCCGCCGCAGGGCCTTGGCGTCGACCTTCGACTTCACATCGATGGACACCACGGCCGGCGACACCTTTTCGAAGATATCGGCAAAGGACATCGGCGCGCCGGGCGGCGGTGCAAAGTTCACCGGCGTCGCCCGATAGGCCGCAGCTGCGGGCGGAGCCGCCTCGGCTGGCGCGATCCGCATGCCCACGCCCGCCATGGCGGCGGCGGCGACCCCAACGCCGGCAATGGCGCCGACGACAAATCCAGACTTTCTCGATGCCATGTTCAATAGTTTCCTGTGTCCCGTGACCGCGGAACGTTGACCTTATAACCTAGAAGCCTAGCGACGATCCGCAACGCCCCTCAAGTTATCTTTGCGTCATTCGTCATGTGTTTGTTGCGGCAAGATCGCGGCGGCTTGGTGTCAATCCGCCGAACGGCCGTCCAGACGGGACAGTCGGGCCTCTTCCTCGTCGGTCAGGGCGGCTTCAACCCTCGTCTTTCGGGTCCGGGCGAACAACAGCGCGCCCCCAATCAGGATCACGAACAGAGGGGCGAGCCAGAGCATCAGATTGGCCGCGGAAAAGGTCGGCTTCAGCAGGACAAACTCGCCATAGCGGGCGACCAGGAAACTTCGGACCTCGGTGTCGCTCATGCCGCCGGCCACTTTTTCCCTGACCACCTTGCGCAGGTCGCCGGCCAGTTCCGCATCGGAGTCGTCGATGGACTCGTTCTGGCAGACCAGACAGCGGATTTCCTGGAACAGCGAGCGCGCCCGGGCCTCCTGCCCAGGGTCTGGCAGCCGCTCTGCCGGATCGGAGGCTGCGGCCATGCAGAAAACGGCGACCAGGATCAGGGCCAGGCGCTTCATGCTGTCGCCAGCCCCGCCTTGCGCGCGACGCCAAAGCGCATGCGCCGGTCGGACAGGGAAATGCCGCCGCCCAGCGCCATCAGCAGCGGCCCCAGAAAGATCAGTTGAACCCAGGGATTGAAATAGGCCCGAACCAGCCATCCCGGCTGGCCGGCGGGCGTCGTCCGCCGCTCTCCCAGTGTGACATAGACCTGGTCCAGCCCCCGGGCGCAGATGGCGACTTCCTGGGTGGTCTGGCCGCCAGCGGGATAGAAACGCCGCTGAGGCCGGGCTTCACAGACGGATCGTCCCTCCCGGCTGACCTGGATCACGGCCTCTTCCGCCAGAAAGTTGGGACCATCGACGACCGAGGCGGACTTGAAGGTCAGTTCGTATTGAGCCAGCCTGACCGAAGCATTCGGGGCCATGACTTCCGCGAACTCGACCTTCCAGGAGGTTTCGAAACAGGCGCCCAGAACGAACAGTCCCAGACCACAATGCGCCAGGCTTGATCCCCAGGCGCCCCGAGGCAGGCCGGTCAGTCGCCGGCCTGCCTCGGCCAGGGGCGCCCTGAACAGGCGGATGCGTTCAACGATTTCGGCAGCGGCTCCGAAGACCAGCCAGAACCCGACCGCAAGGCCGGCGCTGGCCAGCGCCTTTGTCGGACTGACCAGGGCCAGGGCCAACAGACCGGCGCCCACGGCCAGAACGGCGGCCACCCAAAGCCGTTGAGCCGCCCCCAGGGCGTCACCGCGTTTCCAGGCCAGCATCGGACCGAAGGGCAGGACCGCCATGCCCAGCAGCATCACGGGCGTGAAGGTCAGATTGAAAAACGGCGGGCCAACAGAGACGGTATTGCCGTCGACCGCTTCCCGGATCAGCGGGTAGAGCGTGCCCAGCAGCACGGTCAGGGTCGCAGCCGTCAGGACGATATTGTTCAGGACAATCGCGCTTTCCCGACTGACCGGCGCGAACAGTCCGCCGGGCGCCAGCGACGGCGCCCGCCAGGCGAACAGGGCAAAGGCCGAGCCGGCCGTCACACCCAGGATACCCAGCAACAGCATCCCCCGGGTCGGGTCCACGGCGAAGGCATGGACACTGGTCAGGACGCCGGATCGCACCAGAAACGCGCCCAGCATGGAAAAGCTGAAGGCCGCCAGGGCCAGGAACAGGGTCCAGCCGGGCAGCGCCCCGCGCTTTTCGGTCACAACGGCCGAATGCAGCAGGGCGGCGCCGATCAGCCAGGGCATGAAGGACGCGTTCTCGACCGGATCCCAGAACCACCAGCCGCCCCAGCCCAGCTCGTAATAGGCCCAGAAACTGCCCAGAGTGATGCCGACGGTCAGAAAGCTCCAGGCCGCCAGGGTCCAGGGGCGCACCCACCGCGCCCAGGCCGCATCGATCCGTCCGCCGATCAGGGCAGCCACCGCCAGACTGAAGACCACGGAAAACCCGACATAACCGAAATAGAGCAGTGGCGGATGCAGGGCCAGGGCCGGGTCCTGCAGCAGGGGATTCAAGGACCGGCCTTCCAGCGGAATGTCGGCAAGCCGCGCCATCGGGTTGGAGGCAAAGACCGTATAGGCCAGGAACAGAACCCCAAGCGCCCCCTGAACCGCCAGGGTTCTGGCCCGGAGGTCGGCGGGCAGATCACGGCCAAACCAGCCTACAGCCGCGCCAAAACCCGTCAGGGAGAGGCACCAGAGCACCATCGAGCCTTCATGGCTGCCCCAGGCGCCGGCCACCCGGTACAGCAACGGCTTTTCGCTGTGGGAATTGGCCGCCACATTGGCAACCGAAAAATCGCTGGTGACAAAGGCATAGATCAGGGCGGCGAAGGTCAGGCCCGTGGCCAGGAAGGCGCCAGTCGCGGCGCCTTCTCCGGCTCCGGCCAGCAGCGGCCTGTGGGCGCCCGCACCGGACAAAAGCATCTGGGCGACTGAAAGTCCCAGCGCCAGGACCAGACAGAGTGAGCCCAGCTCGACGATCATGTTCCGGTCGCCTTGCCGGCTTGCGGTGCGTCATAGCCAGGCCGGGCGCCGTCGCCGCGCCACTCGCCCTGTTCCTTCAAGGCCTTGGCGACTTCCCGGGGCATGTATTTCTCATCGTGCTTGGCCAGGACCCGTTTGGCCACAAACACACCGTCAGACCTCAGGGCGCCCTCGGCGACAACCCCCTGGCCTTCTCGAAACAGACTGGTGACCTCGCCGGAATAGACGACTGTCATGGCGGACTTGCGGTCGGCAACCCGAAACTGCATGGCCCCGTCGGGCAGTCGGCTAAGGCTTCCCACCTCGACAAGTCCGCCCAGCTGGAAGGCCCGGCCGGCGGCGACCTGGGCTTCTTCGGCCTGGGCCGGCGTGTAGAAGAACGAGATGTTGTTGCGCAGTCCAAACAGGGTCAGCCCGACAGCCAGGGCCAGCACCGGCGCGATGGCCAGCAGGATCGTCAGGCGACGACGGGCGGTGCGGGACCTGGGCCAGAAACTCATTGCGGCGCCTCCGATGCAGTCTTCAGTCGTTCCAGCACGTCGGGCCGGTCCTTGAACAGCTTTTGCGCCCTAACCATGGCGGCGTCGCGCTTGCCGGTTTCACCCAGCACCGAATAGGCGCGGATCAGCCTGGCCCAACCGTCCGGATCGTCGGGCTGTCCCTCCAGCCGGCGCGCCAGGCCGGCGACCATGTTCTGGATCGCCGCGCCCATATCGCCGGATGCCGCCGGCGGTGCAGGCTCGTCTTTCACCAACTTTCCGTTGCGCTCCAGACTGGCGATTTCCGCCGCCAGACCGGTTCGCCGTTCGTCGTCCGAAGGTAGGTCCTTGAGCAGGGATTTCCAGTCAGCCAGACCGCCCGCGACATCACCGGACTCGGCCCGCGCTCTGGCCAGAAAATAGCGGGGAACCGGAGCCTCCGGGTCCAGCTTCGTCGCCTGCAGGAAAGCCTGCCTTGCATCGACGCCGATCTGGCCATCGGCCAGCACCATGAAGGCCTCGCCCAGCGCACTCCAGAGCACCGGGTCAGAGGGTTTCAGGGCGACCGCCTGCCGCAGCGCCTTGGCAGCGCCATACCTGTCGCCCGCCGCCTGCCGGGCGATCGACAGGTTTCTCAGCACCTCGGCGTCCTGCGGCCGTTCCACCGCCACCTGGGACAGGACGGCGGAAATCTGTCCTGCCGTGAGGGTCGCCGGGTCAGACTGGCGCCAGGCCGCAACCCGGGAGGCCAAGGAGGCATCACGGGCGCCGGGCTGTCCGACGAAAAAGTAGAGCGCCACGGCCAGGATCGGGATCGATGCCGCTGCAATCAGGACCAGCCGATCGCCATCGGTTCTGACAGGGGTCAACGGCCGGTCGGCGGCGGCCAGCAGGCGACGACCCGCCTCGGCCCTGGAACTGTCACGCTCCTCGCCATTCAACAGCCCCCTCGCCACCAGATCATCGATTTCAGCCATCTGTCGGCGAAGCATCGACACCGCAGCGTCTTCGGCGCCGGCCGCAGCAAGGCGTCTCCGATGGGCAGAATACAGCACAAGCCCGGCAGCGGCAGCTGACAGCCCGGCGGCGACTATCCAGAACGCGATCATGCCGCGCTGTTAGCGGATATCCGCGGCCGATGCGAGGCGACTTTGTGGAGCGGGATCAAGGAACCAAGGCCGCGGCGCGTAGCCTGGTCGGAGCGTCGGACAGCAGCCTGCCGGTTCCGAAAAATGCTAGGCTGCAGCCAGCCGTCTGCGGACCAGGTCTGCGGCCTTCTCATCATGGATCAGGCCCAGAATCTGGGCGGCAGCCTCGATGTAGTTCCTGATCCTGGCGCTGCTTTCCGCATCCCCGGTCCGCAGCAGATCCAGCAGATCGACGACATAGGGATCGGTGTGCATTTCGACAGCGTCGAGTATTCTGGCCCGTGTCGCGCCGAATCCGCCGCTTGCGGCATCGGCGCGGATTTCGTCGGCAAACGCCAGCAGGCTGAGGGCCCTGGTCAGTTCGGCCGGGTCGGGCGTGTCAGAGACCTTGGGGGCCTTGCCAGACAGCCGGGCGCTGTAGCGGATGACATGGACGGGAAGCGCCTTTCCAACAGATTTCTCGATCCGGTTCAGATGGATCTCGACCATCTCTGCAAGGCTGCGCTTCTGTTGCGCCAACCTTTGACCCCAGGCGCCCTCCTTGCTCAGCTGAACTGCCGAGTCCAGTTCGGCGATGGCCAGCGCCGCTCGATGAACCACCCGGCCCGCTCGCCGGCCGGCCTCGATGCCGCCGTCGCAGTCATAGGTCTTGATCTCGGCCAGACACTGGTCGACGGACTCCAGCACTCTCCGTCCAAAGCCGGACAGTTCCGAATCCGACAGGTAACGCTCACTCGGTCGATCCATCACCGCCGAGATGATCCTCAGGACCTGATCCGGTTCCGGCAGCAGTGAGGACAGGATCTCGAAATAATGCGCGCCGGCATCCGGCGACACCAGGGCGCAGTCACGATAGCCAAGCCGGGCCGCCACCTTCTGCTCGGGCCCCATCCTGGAGACCCACTCAGGCAAAGCGCCCATATTGCGCCGGATGATGGGCGCGAGCGTCAGATACCCGGCAAGCTTTGTGGCGTCGGAAGGGTCTATGGAGGAAAGTGGTTCCGGGCGCCTATCTGCCTTCAGGCCCTCGGCTCCCAGAAGACAGAGGCGGTCGAAGGATGACACATCAAGGGCTTCCGGATCCCAGACCTTGGCCATGGCTTCAGCCTCGAAAACAGCCGCAGGATGGTCTGATTTGAGGAAGCGCCAGAGTTTGGCCATCAGGGCTTTCGGGAACACCCTGCGGGGACCATCCAGCAACCCCGCGACAGGGGCCAGAACGATATCGCGAACGGACCGGTCCCGAACCTCCAGGTCCAGCATCCGCCAAACCGCATCCAGAGTCTCGTCGAAGGCCGACTGGTTGGACAGCATCTGCTCCAGCCGAAACAGCGCGCTGTTGGGCAGGCCTTCGATCAGCGCGCGGAGCATCGCAGCCTTGTTTTGCGCCAACTCGGTCATTGCAGCGGCTCGGGCATCACGGAATGGGTGATCCTCGGCACACTGCCACCGTTACCGTTAAGGAACGCCGAAAGGCGAAAGGGTCACACTTCCGCGCGCGGCAGGCGCAGCAGGACCCTCAGCCCGCCGAGGGGCGAGTCTTCCAGGGTCAGTCCGCCGCCATAGGCGCGGGCCAGTTCATCAACGATGGCCAGGCCCAGGCCAGACCCCGGGGCCGACTCGTCAAGCCGTGCGCCGCGCTTGAGAACCTCGCCACGACGTTCGGCCGGAAGGCCGGGTCCATCATCGTCGACCGTCAGGCAAAACCACTCCGCATCGAGTTCCCTCGCCGAAACCTGGATATTGCGCCGGCACCATTTGCCGGCGTTCTCCATGATGTTTCCGGCCATCTCCTGGAAGTCCTGCTTCTCGCCGCGGAAACACAGTCCTTCCGGCGTGGTCCAGTCGATACTGACCGATTTGCTCTGGAAGATGCGTTCGAGGGTCCGGGCCAGTTCATCCAGGACATCCGTGACGTCTGTTCGTTCGCCCAGCGATTGGGACCGGGCGGCGGCGCGGGCACGGCGGAGGTGGTGCTCCACATGGGCGCGCATGGCCTCGGACTGTCGCTCGACCACATCCGACAGGCTGCCGGGCTGCTGTCTGGCCTCGGTCAGCATGACCGAGAGGGGGGTCTTCAGGGCATGGGCCAGGTTGCCGACATGGGTGCGCTGACGTTCCACCACGTCCTGGTTATGCGCGACCAGGGCGTTGAGTTCGCCGGCCAGGGGCGACAGCTCTGCCGGATAGTCGTCGGTCAGCCGGTCGGTCTTGCCCTTGCGCACCTGGGCAATCTCCCGTCTGAGCCGAAACAGCGGTTGCAGACCGACCCGGACCTGAAGATAGACCGCCGCGATCAGGCCGGCGCCAAGAATGACCAGCGAACCGACAATGATCACCACGAACCGGGCCGTCGCCGCATCGATGGACTCCCGGTTTTCGGCCGCCAGAAACACGACTGGCGAGTTCCGGCCCGGGATACTGCCCAGCTGCGCCCCGGCATGCAGGGGCTTGCCCAGAGGATCGATGGTGTCAAAATAGACGGTCTCGCCGGGTTGTTTCCTGGCATGGGCGATCACGGCCGCCGGCGGCGACAGGCTGCTGTCCCAGAGCGACCGGGACTTCACCAGCGGCGTCACGCTCTGGCCAGGCCCCAGCTGGGCAATTTCCCAATAGAAGCCACTGAAAGGCCGAAACGCCCGGGCGTCGGTCATGGGCGGGGCATAGACCTGTCCGTCCGACACGGTCGTTTCTGCCACCAGCCCCTTGATGGATTCCTCGAGGCCCGCTTCGAATCGGTCGACAGCCGCTCTGCGGAACAGCTCGTTGAGCCCGAACCCCGCCACCACCAGCATGGCCACGCTCCAGATCGCAGCCAGCAGCACCAGCCGCAAGACCAGAGACGACCGGCCCAGCCGCGGAAACAGAGCGCGGCGGGTCTGGGCGACCAGCTTCACGCCTCGCTCTCGCCCTCAAGCGCCATGATCCGGTAGCCAAGACCCCGGACGGTCTCGATGCGGTCCGGGCCGATCTTCTTGCGGACCCGGCCGATGAAAACTTCGATCGTGTTGGAATCGCGATCAAAATCCTGATCGTAGAGGTGCTCGACCAGTTCAGTCCGGCTGATCACCCGCCCCTGGTGCATCATCATGTAATGGAGCAGGCGATACTCGAGGGAGGTCAGCCGGAGCGGCTCGCCATTGACGCTGGCCCGGGCGGCCCGGGGATCAAGCCGCATGCCGCCGCAGGACAGACTGGGCGCTGCATGGCCGGCAGACCGGCGCACCAGGGCCCGAAGCCGGGCCAGCAGTTCCTCGGTGTGAAAGGGCTTGGTCAGATAGTCATCGGCGCCTGCATCGAAACCGGCGACCTTCTGGCTCCAGTTGTCGCGGGCCGTCAGGATGAGAACCGGCGTTCCGACATGCTCGCGGCGCCACCGCTCGAGCACGGACACGCCGTCCATCTTGGGCAGGCCCAGATCGAGGATGACCGCGTCGTAGGGTTCGGTTTCACCCAGGAAATGCCCCTCCTCGCCGTCGGCGGCATGATCGACGGCGTAACCGGCGTCGGCCAGGGCCATCTTCAGCTGGCGCGACAGATCGGGATCGTCTTCGACAAGCAGTATGCGCATTCCGAATTCCTGTCAGAACTGGCCTGTGGCGGCGTCAACCATGTAGTCC
Organism: Brevundimonas vancanneytii; assembly: GCA_945861515.1. GTDB lineage: Bacteria > Pseudomonadota > Alphaproteobacteria > Caulobacterales > Caulobacteraceae > Caulobacter > Caulobacter vancanneytii_A. Next base: position 18,393 of record CAMAVA010000002.1, read on the forward strand.
TGCAAGCGACCGCCCGGGAAACGCAGCCTCATCCAGTAGTATTTCCGGCCGCCCATGATCCGGGGATCGGCATTGACATATTCGCCGCCGGTCGCCCGCTCAACCATGCGTATGAGCTGTGGCAGGGCGATTTCCCGTTGCGGCGGCTGATCGTAACCCCCGTCACGGCGCTTGTCCGGCCGTTGGTCCGGCCGCTCTGGCCTGTCCACACGGGACTGGGCCTCGGCAAGCGCGGGTACGGCGCTGCTGATCAAGGCGACGGCAAGAAGGGCGATTAACCGGCTCATGTCCCTGTCTGTAGAGATCGCGCCCTGAATGGGGGCTGAATAGTCCTGTTATCCTTGGCGGGAATTGCGGCGTCTCTCCGGTTCACGCCTCGAGCGACATTATTTGCGGCGGGCGACATAAGGATTCTTCGCGCGCCATTCCTGGGCAAGGGATTCAAGCTCCTTTCCCTGGAGTTCCGGCAGGGTGACAACCAGTCTGGCGACAAGATCACCCCGCCGGCCCTTGGCGTCCACAAAGCCGCGCCCCTTCAGGCGAAGCTGCTGACCGCTGTTGGACCCGCGCGGCACTGTCAGGCTGACGGCGCCGTCGGGCGTCGGCGCCTCGACCTTGCCCCCCAGGACTGCATCCGGCACACTGACCGGAAGGTCCATGATCAGGGTTTCGCCATCCCGCTGATAGATCGGGTGAGGTTTCAGGCCGATCTCGATCAGGGCGTCCCCCGGCTGGGCGCGCCCGGCAGCCCCCTGCCCCTTCAACCGCAACACCTGTCCGTCCTGGGCGCCCTTGGGGATCGAGACTTCCAGGGTTCGGCCATCGGAAAACGCGATACGCTTCTTGCCACCCCGGATGGCCTCTTCGATTTCGATGTCCAGCTTGGCGCGGAGATCGGCGCCCTTGCCCGAAAACCCGCCGAAACCCCGGCCGCCGGTATCGCGCTGGCCGAAGATGTCGCCGAGCACATCATTGAGATCGACGCCCGGATCGAAATTGCCCGGCTTTGGCGACCAGCCGGCGCCGCCGCGCCCGCCAAAGCCTCCGGCCTCCCCGCCAAACCCGCCGCGGCCGCCAAAGCCCGGATGCTGTTCGTGTCCGTCGGCGTCGATTTCGCCCCGGTCGAACTTCTTGCGCTTGTCGACGTCGCCCAGAATGTCAAAGGCGGCGGAAATCTTCTTGAACCGTTCTTCTGCCGCAGCATCCCCGGGATTGGCGTCGGGGTGAAACTGCTTGGCAAGCTTGCGGAACGCCTTGCGGACTTCCTCCGCCGTCGCGCTGCGGGCTACGCCCAGTTCAAGATAGGGATCGCGCGCCAAGGAGTCCTCTTTCCGTGAGACTGGCCAGACCCTTACCTAAGCGAAACTGGCCCGCGCGCAAGAGTGATAGTGACATTTTTGCCACTTTAACCGCCCGTCTGGCCCCGGGGTCCCGGCTCAAGTCCCTGAACCGCCCGCCGTTTCCCCATCAAGGCTCGTAGGCGTCGTCGCCATGGTCGAGCATGAAGTCCCATGCCAGGTGGTCCAGCGCATCCTCGGGCTGGTCCAGGGTCAGTTCGCTGATCGTCTGGTCCCGTATCGAGACCCCCGCCTTGTGGACGCTCTCGGGATCGCCGGTCACCAGGGGGTGCCAGGCCGGCAGGGATCGCCCTTCATGCAGCCGTCGATAGGCGCAGGACAGGGGCATCCAGGCCAGACGTTCGATATTGTAGGGCGTCAGCTTGACGCAGTCGGGGACATGCTTCTTGCGGTTGGCATAGTCGCTACAGGTGCAGGCCGAAGATTCAAACAGGCGGCAATGGACCCGTGTGGGGATCACTTCGCCGGAATCTTCATCCTCGAAGCGAACAAGGCAGCAAAGGCCGCAGCCGTCGCATAGGCTCTCCCACTCGGCCACCGTCATCTGGCCCAGCGTCTTGTATTCCCAGAAGGGTTTGCGCGGCATGGTGCAGCGTCCTAAACCGATCAGGCTTCTACTGCTAGGTTTCTCATCCCGTGTCTGACGACTGGTCCCTCGAACCCTACCGCTTCACGGAACCGGACAGCCGGACGCCGGTCGCGACCCCGGGTCAGCCGGCCGGAGCCGCGCAGAATGAACCGCCGCAAGACCCCGGCCCGCCGCCGGGTCCTGCTAGAGCGAAGGAGAAGACGCGGGAAAAAGTCCGGCCGGCCCGGGCTCCCGGGCCGCCTGTCTTTGGCCGCGCAACCGGCGACAGGAAACCGAAGCCTCGCCGTTCAGGCGAGGGAACAGGGGCGGGGTTTTCCCTCGAAGGCTTCCGGGCGCAGATCGCCCGATTGAAATGGCTGTGGATTTCCCTGGCGGTCCTGTTCGTGATCGGCGCCGGGATCGCCACGGCCGGCGGCGTCTATATCTGGCAAAAATACCTGACCGATGTCCCTGCCCTGCCAGAGCGCAGCGCCCTGTTTGCGGTCAACCGTGCGCCGGGTATTCGTTTTCTGGACAGCCAGGACAGGCTGATCGCCACACGCGGCCCCCGGTACGGCCAGCGGATCACCCTTACCCAGCTGCCTGCCCATGTGCCTCGGGCCTTTCTGGCCGCAGAGGATCGACGGTTCTATCAGCACGGCGCCCTGGACTTTTACGGCATCGCCCGCGCCATGGTCATGAACTGGCGTGCAGGACACACCGTCCAGGGCGGGTCTACCATCACCCAACAGCTTTCCAAGGGCCTCTTTCTGTCCCCGGAACAGACCCTGAAGCGCAAGCTGCACGAGGCGGTCATGGCCCGGCGGCTGTTCAAGGTGCTGACCCGCGACGAGATTCTGGAGCTTTATCTCAACCGCATCTATTTCGGCGCCAACACATTCGGCATCGACGGCGCGGCGCGATCCTATTTCGGCAAGCCGGCCTCCGAACTGACCATCGCTGAATCCGCGCTCCTGGCCTCGCTGCCCAAGGCGCCGTCCCGTCTGGCCCTGAACAAGAACATGGGCGCCGCTCTGGAACGCTCGCACCTCGTCCTCGACCGGATGCGCAGCGAAGGCTGGATCACCGAGGCCCAGGCGAAGGAAGCCTTCGACAATCCACCGCGACTGGCGGCGGGCGCTCTCGCCGTTGAAGGCGATATTGGCTATCTCCTCGACTACGCCACCACTGAAGCTGTGCGGATCGCCGGGGCCAACGCCCCCGATCTGACCGTGCGCCTGACCATCGACAGTCGCCTTCAGGCCGTCGGGGCCGAGACTATCCGCAAGGTCCTGGCTGCCGACGGCGTTCGCGCCAAGGCCTCCCAGGCAGCCCTGTTGTCGCTCGGAACGGATGGTGCGATCCGGGCCATGATTGGCGGGGTTGATTTCGACGCGGCGCCCTTTAACCGCGCCGTCCAGGCAAAGCGCCAGCCCGGATCCACCTTCAAGCCTTTTGTCTATGCCGCCGCCCTCGAAAAAGGTCTGCTGCCCAAGGACATCCGGATAGACGGACCCGTCAAGTTCGGCGACTGGGAGCCCGAAAACCACGGCGGCGGATTCCGTGGCCCCGTCACCATCGAAACCGCTCTGGCAAGGTCCATCAATACCGTGGCGGTCAAGGTGGGCCAGGAAGTCGGCGGACCGGCGATCGGCGAGATCGCCAGGCGCTTTGGTTTCACGACCATCCCCGGTCGTCCTGACCTGTCTGTGTCCCTCGGCAGCTATGAAGTGAACCTTCTGGAACTGGTCAGCGCCTTCCAGGTGTTCCAGCAGGCTGGACAGAGGGTCCAGCCCTACATCATCGACAGTATCGTCTCCCAGGCGGGCGAGCCGATCTACAGTCGCTCCGCCAAGCCTGCGTCCCCCGTCTATGACATCGCCTATGCCAGCATGATGGTGAACATGCTCAAGGGAGTCATGGATCAAGGGACCGGCTCCCGGGCGGCCTTCGGGCGGCCGGCGGCGGGCAAGACCGGAACCAGCCAGAACTACCGTGACGCCTGGTTCATCGGCTTCACACCTGATGTCGTCACCGGCGTCTGGGTCGGGAATGACGATGATACGCCCATGGAACGGGTGGCTGGCGGCGGCATGCCCAGCACCATCTGGCGCCAGTACATGGTCGCTGCTCATCAGGGCCTGCCGGCAAGGGACTTCGACTGGCTTTTGCCGGACCCGGAACCGGAAACCGAACCGGATCCCCGAAATGGCTTCTATGAAGGCATTGCGTCCGACTTCGGTCGGGTGGCCGGAGAACTGGAAGTCCTGACGCGTGACCCGGAGCCGGAGCCGGGGCTGGACCCGGTCAATCCCGGCCCCGCCGCTCCGCCGCCTGAAGACATTCCCTACTGACCTGCCTCGCGCCCGCAGGACCAAAAGTCTAAATATCTTGTTAACGGCGGCGGACCGCGCTTTGCTCTGACAAAGGTGATCGACCTCCGGACTGTGCCGGGTTGGGACGATCCAACTTCGTTGGAGCCAGGGTCTGCATGTTCGAGTTTGGCCGTGAATTGCGACGCGTGTTCCAGGGCGGGATGTCGCCCGGCCCACGGAACGGAGTGACCGGCGGTGACGCTGCGCTCCTCGACCTGCTGGACCTCTCCATGCTCAAGGCCGAAGGCCGCGCCGCCGATATTGCGGCGGGAAGGATCGGGACGCGCGATCAGGCCAGCCGCCTGTTGGAAGCGACCCGGATCTGGCGTGAGGTTGCGCGACGCAGCGGCGACCCCGTGGTGCTGCGCAAGGCCGCCGCCTGCGCCCAGTCCGCCGTCGCCCTGTTCGAACGGGACCGCCGCATGACGGCCGCCGCCGCCGCCCGGGTGGAACAGGCCAGCTGCGCCCTGCTGGGGTCTGAACTTTTCGGCGACGAGGGACTGGAAGCCGCCGTCGCCATGACCCTGACCGGCATTCAGTCCCGGTCCGGTCCGATCGGCGCCCTGGCCCAGGCAGGCCTGGCCGGCCTCGCCGGCCGTCAGGCCCTGCGCAGCGCCGGGGCTGAAGACGCCCTCGCCGCGGCCGCTCGGTTTGAAACGCCGATCAAGCGACTGATCGTCGCCGGCAAGGACGCCTCGGCCTTCCGTATGTCGGCAGCCGAACAGCGCGGGATCAAGGCCGACATCCTCGCCGGTTGCGGCGCGCGCCTGAAGGACCGGACTCTCGTGGACGCCGCGCTGGAAGAATTGAAGCGCGCCCTGGCGACCCTGGATCCGGAGTTCGAGCCCCTGCTGACGGCCAGGCTGACGGCCCAGTCCGGTTCGATCCGCTCGCTTCGGGCGGAGTTGACCGGCGACGCCCTGGATGCCGCCGAAGCGGTCCAGATCCTGACCGATGTGCTGGAGTCCCTGGATCGCGATCAGAGCCCCCTCGACTGGACGCGAATCCAGGCCATGCTGGGACAGTCGCTGCGCATTCTCGGCGAGGCCACCGATGCGCCGAGAGCCTTTGAACAGGCCCTGCGGTGCTTTGACCGGGTCGCTGTCGGTCTCAAGGACCAGCCCGCCCTGGCCTTGAGGGCCGCCGCCGCCAACCAACGGTCCGGATGTCTGGGCCGGCTGGCCGAGCTGACCGGCGATCTGGCGGTTCTGGATGCCGCCGAAGCCTCCCTGAAGACGGAACTTCAGGCGGCCAGACCCGCAGAGGACCCCATGTCCTGGGCCATGATCCAGCTCAGCCTGGCCCGGCTCTATGAACTGCGGGTGGAGATCACGGGGCGTGCCGGCGACCGCCTCCAGGCCTCGGCCATGGCCTATGACTCAGCCCTGGACGTCTTTTCAGAGAATGGCTTGAGGTCCCTGTCGGACCTTGCCGCCCGGGGCCTGGAGCGGATTCGCCAGAGGTCAGAGACCGTCCGCCGATAGGCCGGACCGACTCAGGCCGCAGCCAGGTCGCCCGACTGACGCCGCATGCGCCAGAAGCGGATGGTTCGCTGTGCGACTTCTGGCGACAGGTCTGCGTAGAGCTGACCATATTCCCTGGCCCTGCCCATCGCATCGGCCTCGCGGTCAAGGATCAGGACGGCGAAGGTCAGGAAGAGACTGGCGTCGAAGCCCGCCGCCTTGGATATGATCGCCAGGGCGTCCATTTCACGCCGCTCGACAATCCGGCGGGCCGTATGGAAATCAACCCGGGCGAGGAGCGCCAGCGACGTCAGGAAACGCGTCGTCTTGCGCTCCCGCAGGAAGGACGCCAGCACCCTTGGCCCCAGTTCTCCCTTTGCGTGAAGCGCCCGAACCTCGGCGTCCGCGACGGCATAGTCCGCCGGCAGGGCCCCATCGGCGGTCGCCATGCGCTTGCGGCCCCGCTCGAGGGCCAATTCAAGTTCGGCAGGATCAATTTCGGCATTGCGCGCCAGGATCCGCTCCCGGAGCCGCGCCTCTGCAACAAAATACAGCTCGTTCAACAGGTCCACCGGCAGGCTTCGCCGCTCGATCACCGCTTCCCGAAGTTCCGGGCTGGCCACCGCCCGGTCCACGATCCGCTCATGAGCCTGCCTGGACAGATCGGCGCCGTCGTTGCGGATCAGAACGCTCAGGGTCGTGTCGTCCCCCCGTTCAACGATCACATCCGAAACGGCGGCAGAAACATGGTTCCGGCCGGAAATGGCTTTCAGGTGCTCCTGCCCCCTTGATCTCGCGACATCCAGAAGGACTTCGTCGCTCAGGGCGGCAGACCGCGTCAACAGAGTCCCGGCCACCTTGATATCGTCAAGGGCGAGCTGTCGGACCAGCCTGGATGGCGCGTCCGGACGGGACGCCATCCGGCCGGACAGATCGGCGCGGACGACCTCTTCCATCTCATCCGACAGCTGGCTCAGGATCTGGTCGAACAGTTCCATCTCCGCCGGCGCATGCGCATCCCGCGCAAAGAAGGCGTCTGTCAGACCGCGAAGGAGTTCGCGTCGACGCTCGCTGGACCCTTCCTGGGCCAGGTCGATCAATTCGCGCAAACGGGCTGGATGGGCGCTCATCGTTTGTCCTTGGGGGCAGATCGAACGGGAGGACGGCTTTCGTCCTGATCGGGCTCGGCCATGTCCGACGTCGAAGGAGACAGGCTGCCGGCAACCTCCGGCAGCAGGCTCACCTCGGCGCGGCCTCGAAAGGCGCTTTGCGGAGCCGGGGCCGCAATGCGGTCTGGCGATCCGCCAAACTCTCGCACCACCGAATAGGCGCGCGCCGATCCATAGCCGAGGTTTGCAACGGGAACGGGCGGCGACGCCATGGCCTGGGCCGCAACAGGCGGCGCCATCGACTCACGCGGCGGCGCGGCCATCTGTACGGTCGGCGGTGGTTTCGCAGCGAGGGTTTCTTGTCGGGGCGGGTCGAACCTGGGGGCAGAAGGGGCCGGCGCCATGGCAGGCGCGGCCGAGAATCCGGCCTCAAGCTGTCGGTCCGGCAGGGCGGCGCCAGACAGGTTCCCTGCGACGCCTGGATGGCTGGACCCAATGCGATCCGGGATGGTCCTGCTTGCGGGGGGTTCAGCCGCAGCGGGCTGCGCGAACTGTTCGATCTGGCCTGGCCAGGTCAGTCTGCGGGGAACCCGGGAGGAGCCGCCAGTTCCTGGCTGTTCGCCAAACGCCAGCGGCGACGGCAAGACCGTTCGCGTGGCGCCATAGCGATCTTCCGCAGCCAGGGCGGCGCCGGGCAGGCCGAGCAGCAGCAGAAGCAGGTGGAGGCGCATGAACACCCATCGAGCAGGAACGGTCCCCTGCTTAACAAAGGCCGCTTAACCCTGCCCTAACGCCCGGACCACCAGGCCAGGATTCGGCGCTCGGCAACGGTTACGAGGGCGTAGAGCAGCGTCGCCATGACCGCCAGCACCACCAGGGCGGCAAAGACCCGGGCCGTCTGCAGGCGATTGGCCGATTCGATGATGCGCCAGGCCAGGCCCTGGGCTCCGCCGGACCCGGCCACGAACTCGGCAACCACTGCGCCGATCACTGCGAGGGCCGTGGCCACCTTGTGCCCCTCGACCATGAAAGGAACCGCCGAAGGCAGCCTCAGACGGATCAGCTTCTGCCAGCGGCTCGCGCCATAGAGATCAAACAGCCGCTCGAGATCCGGATCTGCGGCCCGTAGCCCCGCCGCCGCGCCGGAATAGATGGGGAAAAAGGCGACAATTGTCGCCAGGATGGTGATCGCCCGCCCCGGGTGTTCCAGACCTGTCCAGATCATCACCAGCGGCGCAATCGCCACGACCGGAGTCACCTGGACCGTGACCGCAATGGGCTGCACTGCCTGTTCGATCAGGGGATTGAGGCCGCCGAGCAAGGCCAGGAGGCAGGCGCAGACACTGGCGATGACCAGGGCGGTCAGGGCCATGGACAGGGTCGTCCAGGCGGCAGCGGCCAGGGGCGACCAGTCCACGGCTATGCTGGCGGCAATCGCGCTGGGCGACGGCAGCAGATAGACGGGCACCGACATCCATCGGCAGGCCAGTTCCCAGCCCAGCAGGATCGCCGTGACAAGCGTCAGAGGCGCCAGAAACGCGGCCAGCCGGTTCAAGCCGCGGCCTTCATGGTATCGGCCAGGATTCGGGAAACGTCCTCGACTGTCTCACGAAAGGCGGCGCTCGTCCGGAAGCCCTCCGGCCTGGGCAGGGGCCCCGGTGTCGCCACATCGCCGGCAATCCGGCCTGGCCCCTGGGTCATGACCACAACCCTCCCGGCCATGTAGACGGCTTCTTCGACATTATGCGTCACGAACAGGATTGCCGGCCTGGTCTCCGCCCAGAGCCGAAGAACATCGTCGGCCAGTGATCGCCGGGTGATTTCGTCCAGGGCCGCAAAGGGCTCGTCCAGCAGCAGCAACCGGGGCCGGGAGGCCAGGGCCCTCGCCAGGGACGCCCGCATGGCCATCCCCCCGGACAGCTGCGCGGGCCTGGCATGGGCCGCACGCGCCAGCCCCACCTGTTCAAGGCAGTCCCGCGCGCGATCCAGTGCAGTGTCCCGGGCTTCACCGGCTAGCAACAGCGGCAGGGCGACGTTTTCAAGGGCGCTCAACCAGGGCGCCAGGGTCGGCGCCTGGAAGACCAGCGAGGTCTCGCCCTTGCCCGCCGCCCGTTCGACGGTCCCCACCGTAGGCAGCTCGAGACCCGCCAACAGGCGCATGGCCGTGGACTTGCCGCAGCCGGACGGACCCACCAGGGCGACCACCTCCTCGGCGGCCAGTCCAAGATCGATGGGACCAAGGGCGGGGCCGCGGCGGTAGTCCACCCGGACAGACCTGAGCTGGGCTATGGTCATGACGGCGGCGTCTCAGCCCTTGAGAAAGTCGAGGCTGTAGGCGCGTCGATAGTCCAGCGCCTTGTCATAGACACCCTGCTCCGAAGCGATCTTGAAGAAGTCGGCCCATCGCTGGTCTGTCATGGCGCCGATCCCCAGCGTTTCGGAGTCGCCGCTTTCGACGATGCCGTATTGGTTCATCATGGCCCGGGCATGGGCCAGGAGCTGTGGCGTCATTTCCGGATTGTCCTTCAGGATCAGTGCGTCGCCGGGCCCCGCATCCCCCTTGAGGTAGGATTTCCAGCCGGCCGCCGTGGCCTGGATGAAGGCCTTGACCGCTTCCGGCTTGCTGGCCAGCAGGGCGTCCGTCGCCAGAAGCATGGTCGCATAGCCAGGGTAGCCCTCGTCGGCCAGCAGGAAGACCGCAGGCTTGATCCCGGCTTCCTTTTCGATCGTGTAGGGCTCGCTGGACAGATAGCCCTGCTGGACCGAGCGTTTGTCTGCCAGGAAGGGCGCCGAGCTGTAGTTGTAGCTGCGCAGCTGGGCGTCAGTGAACCCGTACTTGGCCTTCAGCCAGACCCAGAAGGCCTCGCGCGACGCCGAGGCCAGCAGGATCGGCCGCCCCTTCATGTCGGCAATCGACCGCACGCCCTGGTCCGGATGGGCCAGCAGGACCTGGGGGTCCTTCTGCATGAAGGCGGCGACGGCCTTTATCGGAATGCCTTCCTTGGCCAGGTTCAGGACGATGAAGCTGTTGGACCCCATGCCCAGCTCGATGGCGCCCGCCGCCAGCAGCTGGGGCACATTGACGCCCGGCCCCCCCTGGAGGATTTCCACATCCAGGCCGCGCTTCTGATACTCGCCCGTGGCCAGCGCCTGATAGAAGCCGCCCTGTTCGGCCTGGGCCTTCCAGTCGGTGGCAAACCGGATGCGGGTCCGGCCTTCCGCTTCCTTGGCCTTCGGGGCGCAGGCGGCCGCCAGGGCGGCAAGGCCGGCTGTCAGCACAGTACGACGATTGGACATCAACCCCTCCCGGTATCCTTGAAGGGCAAGGGTAGGCTGCGGTCACGCCCCCGCCAAGGTCCGGGCGGATTTTTTGGGCATTGCCAAACGAGCAAGAGGACGACGCGTCCGTTTGACCGGCTGCATCGCCCTCCTACCCAGGGCCGTGAGGTCCCTGGTTGCCGAGGGTCCGGATGTTCAGGCTGCCGGATTGCTCCAGTCTGCCCGTCCCAACCGGTTCCGGACGGGTTTCCGCTGGTCTCCCTGCGGGCCTTTCCCGGAACCTTTCCGCTCGCCCGGCCTGCCGGTTTCCCGTCTCGCCTGCGCCGCAGTTCCCTTCGACAAGGTGAGGGTGCGACCAGATTGTCGTAGCGGCAAGGGGCTGATTCAGCGAGCCGACACAGACCTCTGGACAGGTCTGTGGACGGACTGTGACTATCCTGTGAATCCGGACAAAGTGCTGTTTGAATTCAGTAAATTGACTCGTCCACAGCTATTGCGAAGCCAGCTGTTCCCGCTTCTCTTCCAGCATCAGCCACTCATCCTCGCTCCGCGCCAGTTCGGCCCGGCGATCGCCCAGCATCTTCATGGTCCGGTCGAAGGTCGCGACGTCGCGAGCATAGAGTCCGGGGTCCGCCAGAACGGCCTCCAGCCGGGCGATTTCGCCGGGCAGGGACGCCACCAGCCCCTCCAGTTCTTCCAGCCGGCGCTGATCCTTGTAGGACAGCTTCGCCAGCTTCTTGACCGGCGCCGCCGGCCGGGACGCCGCTGCCGCCGGCGAAACCGCCTCGATGCCATTGGACGTGCTGGCCGAAAAGAACCCCGGATTCTGGGTCATGAAGTCGGACCAGCCGCCCGGGGTTTCCACCACCCCGCCCCGCCCGTCCAGCCCGATGGTCGAACTGGCCAGACGGTCGATGAAATCGCGGTCATGGCTGACCAGCAGCAGGGTGCCGACATAGGCCGCCAGCAGGTCCTCGAGCAGATCCAGGGTTTCCATGTCCAGGTCGTTGGTCGGCTCGTCGAGGACCAGCAGATTGGCGGGCGTCGCCAGGGCCCGGGCCAGCAGCAGCCGGGCCCGCTCGCCGCCCGACAGGGTCGAGACCGGCTGTCGCAGCTGGTTGTCCCGGAACAGGAAATCCTTGGCATAGCCGGCGATATGCCGGGGCAGGCCGCCCACCATCACCTGGTCGCCGCCGCCCGGAGCCAGCGCCTCCCAGAGGGTGGCGTTGATGTCGAGATCGGCCCGGGCCTGGTCGATATAGGCAATCTGCAGGTTGGTCCCCAGGACCACCTCGCCGGCGTCCGGCGCAATATGGCCCAGCAGCAGCTTGACCAAGGTGGTCTTGCCCGCGCCGTTGGGCCCGACAATGGCGATCCGGTCGCCCCTCTGGATCCGGGTCGAGAACCCCTGCACCAGCACCTTGTCGCCAAACGCCTTGCTCAGCCCCTTGGCCTCTGCCACGCGTTTTCCGGAGCTGCTGGCGACGCTCATGTCCATGGACAGAGACTTGCGGGAATCCCGCAGGACCGTCGCCTTCTCCTCGCGCATGGCCACCAGCCTCCGCCGCCGCCCTTCATTGCGCGCGCGCCGGGCGGTCACGCCCCGCTGCATCCAGTGCTCTTCCCGCACCAGGGCGGCGTTCAGACGCCGCAGTTCCTCGGACTCGGCCTCCAGCTGGCGATCGGCCCAGTCGTCAAAATGGGCGAACCCCTTGTCCAGCCGGCGGACTCGCCGGCTTTCCAGCCAGAAACACCGGTTGGTCGTCCGTTCCAGGAAGGCCCGGTCGTGGCTGACGATCAGGGCGGCGCCGCGACTGCTGCGCAGCATCCGCTCCAGGGTCTCGATCGCCAGGATGTCCAGGTGGTTGGTCGGCTCGTCCAGCAGCATGACGTCCGGCGCCTCGGCGAACATCCGCGCCAGGGCGGCGCGCCGGATTTCGCCGCCGGACAGGCCACTGGTTCCCCGTTGCGGGTCCAGGCCCAGCACCTCGAGTGTCGCCTCCGCCTCATGCGGCTGGGCGCCGCCGGCGGTCGCATAGGCCAGCAGGCTCTCGCCCTCGATGCGTGGCTCCTGGGGCACGACGCTGATCCGGGCCGCCGGAGAGGCGAACCGTTCGCCCGCGTCGGCGGCGATCTGGCCGGTCAGCAGCCGCATCAGGGTCGACTTGCCGGCCCCGTTGCGGCCCACCAGGCAGGCGCGCGCGCCCGGCTCCAGCGCCAGATCGGCGCCGTCGAACAGGATGGAGGCGCCGTCGACAAGACGGACATCCTTGAGGGCAAGAATGGGAGGTCGCATGGGGAGGGAGTGAGTAGCCGTATGCGGCCGTCAGGTCGAGGCCTGTCGGTCGCCGTCGGCCTATCCCCGCTCCCGGGTCCTCAGGAACGAGACCTTCGGATAGCGTTCGGCCACATAGCTGATCTCCCAGGCCGACTTGCCGAGGAAGATGGCGGATTCGTCGATGTCGGTGGCCATCGCTGTGCGGTGCTTGGAGCCGAAGTCGTCAATGTCAGCGGGGGTTCCCGCCAGCCAGCGGGCTTCCGCATAGGGCGCCGCCTCGAAGATCACATCCAGCTGGTATTCATTCGCCAGACGGTCGGCCATGACCTCGAACTGAAGCTGGCCCACGGCCCCGACAACAAAGTCCGACCCCAGGACCGGGCGGAACAGCTGGGTGACGCCCTCTTCGGCCAGGCCTTCCAGGGCCCGCTTGAGGTGCTTGGCCTTGAGGGGATCCTTGACCCGGACCCGGCGCAGGATTTCCGGCGCAAAATTGGGAAGCCCGGCAAATCGAAGCGTACCTGTTTCCGAAAGGCTGTCGCCGACCCGCAGGACGCCGTGGTTGGGGATGCCGATGACATCGCCGGCAAAAGCCTCCTCCGCCAGTTCGCGGTCCGAGGCAAAGAACATGATGGGCGCATTGACGCTCATCTGCTTGCCTGTGCCCTGCGACTTCAGCTTCATGCCGCGCGAGAACCGGCCCGATGTCAGCCGGAAGAAGGCGATCCGGTCGCGGTGGTTGGGGTCCATATTGGCCTGGACCTTGAAGACAAAGCCCGAAACCTCCGGGTCGCCCGGCGCCACATGGGTCTCGGCGCCGCCGCGTTCAGCCGCCACGGTCTTGGGCGGCGGGGCATAGGTTCCGAGCACCTGCAAGAGCTGGTCGACCCCGAAATGGCGCAGGGCCGAGCCAAAGATGACCGGGGTCATGTGGCCCTCGAGGAAAGCCTGGGGATCGAAGGGCTTTGAAGCCTCCTGCACCAGCATGGCGCCTTCGGAAACCTCCTCGCGCTCTTCCGGTTCCAGCAGGCCGTCCAGGGCATTGGAGTCGAGCGGCAGGGGCGCCGGATGGCCCTCCTCGCGATTGCGGCCGAAGGGAATGAAGGTCTGGGTCCGCAGCTCGACCATGCCCTTGAACCGCCCGCCCGAACCGGCTGGCCAGAAAAGCGGCGCCGGATCCAGGGCCAGCTTGGTGGCGATCTCGTCCAGCAGGGCAAAGGGATCCTGCGCCTCGCGATCCATCTTGTTGATGAAGGTGACGATGGGAATGTCCCGCAGGCGACAGACCTCGAACAGTTTCAGGGTCTGGGGCTCGATCCCCTTGGCGGCGTCCAGAACCATGACGGCCGCGTCAGCCGCCGTCAGGGTCCGGTAGGTGTCTTCCGAAAAGTCCTCGTGGCCCGGCGTATCGAGCAGGTTGAACATCAGGCCTTCATGATCGAACGTCATGACGCTGGCGCTGACGCTGATGCCTCGCTCCCGTTCGATCTTCATCCAGTCCGACCGGGTGCGGCGATTTTCGCCCCGCGCCCGCACCGCGCCAGCGGCCCGGATGGCGCCGCCTGCCAGCAGCAGGTTCTCCGTCAGCGTGGTCTTGCCGGCGTCAGGATGGCTGATGATGGCGAAGGTGCGCCGGCGGGCGGCTTCAACGGCAGGCGAATTGGACATGCTGCGGGAAGTAGCGGCGGGCGGTCATCTTGTCACCCCGGGCGATCATGCCCGGAACCAGGGCGTCAGGCCGCCATGCGCCGCCAGACCTGCCGGTCCGCCTCGACAGGCGACAGGGCCGCGGCCTTCTGGCGCACGTACAGCAGGCCCATGACGTCGAAGCTGACATCGGCATAGCGGACAACCACCTGGGTCTCGGCGCAGTTGGCGCAGGGCGCCAGGAACAGGGCGGCGTTGATGGTCGGTTGTTTCAGGACGATCAGGGACGCCAGGCGCCGGGCCTTCTCGGGCGAGGTCCGCTGAAGCAGCGGCTCTTGCGCAAAGATTTCACGTCCCAGTTTCTCGACAAAGGCCATGTTGAGCGCATGGAACCTCTGGGCGGCGACCGGAGGCGCGACATCCAGGGACTCGAGATTCAGAACAACGTCGTTGAGCAGGAAGAGCAAGGGCAGGTCTCGGGTTGGGGTGACCAACCTGACAATGCCACGACCGGCTTTCACCTCCGTCAAGGAAGGCGGTTAACGGGTCTCAACCGTTTCGGTCAGGAAGTGGCGCCCCTCCCGATCCTCGATTTCAACCACCCAGACATCAGGATCGATCCGCCCGGTGCGAGCGATATAGGCGTCCAGTTCCGTCTCATCATGGCTGGCCACCGGCTCCATCCAGATCCGCTCGCCGTCTCCCCGGGTCGCTTCGCTGAAGAGCCTTGCGGTGTTGTCACGGCGGTTGACGGCCTTGACCAGGACGGCCCCGGCCCGGGCGTCGCCCTTGCGAGAGACCGCGCCAAAGGCCCCGCCCAGTTCGGCGCGCCGGATCAGGGCGGCAACCCAGATGTCGGTCGACAAAAGCACTGTGGAAACGCCTCTCCGCTAACCGGATTGCAAGGCCGCCACCCTATCCTTCGTCACTCCTGAATTACAGCCAGACGGACTGATCCCCTTTAATGTTCGACCTGACCGCCCGGGCGTTGGCGCCACGAACCGCAGGCCTCGTCCTGCTCACCGCCGCCGCCACCCTGTCGCTTGTGTCGCCGGCCGCCGCAGGCGGCAGCGCCACAAGCCTGCTGTACGAGCGCACGGTCATGACCGCCGCCAACGGCCGGTGCAGGCTGTTCACGCCCCAGATTGCTGCTGCGCTGGACGCCTCCCGGATCCAGGCCCGGGGCGCGGCCGTGCGCTCGGGCGCCCGGACCGATGACCTGCTGGATGTGGAACGCCGGGCCCGGTCCAAGGCGGCTGTGGCGGATTGCCGGTCCGCCGACATGAACACCGCTGCCGACCGGGTGCGCAAGGGGTTCGAGGGCTACGCCCGGATGATCAAGATGGTCTACCCCGGCGAAGTCGCTGGCTGGAGCGCAGACCGGTCGGTGTCCCGGGACGGAATTCGCTGGATGCTGCTCCAGACCAGCGCCTTTGGCTGGGACCGGCTGCGGTTTGGCCTGACCGGCCAGCATGGCGAGCCCTCCCTGACGGCGGTGGGAATCTTTGCCGACGGCGCCAGGCCCTATGCCGCCCGACTGGTGATCCGGGATCTGGCCAGGACCAGCGGCCCCTATCTGGACCAGCGGTCGCGCGGGGTTGGCGGAAAGCTGTCTCTGCCTTCGCGCGTGCCGCCGCGTTCGGCGACGCGAGCCTTCACCGCCGAGGCCCGGGTGACCGCCGAACCCATGCTGCTGTTCGGCGAAAGCCGGGGCGGTTGGCGGTTCCGGTTCTCGCCGGCCGCCGCCAGGGCCCTGGCGGACCTTGATCCGCGGGAAGCGGTGATTGTCGAATTCCTGTTTGATGGGCAAGGCAACAGTGCGGTGCGCAAGGCCTATGTGGAGGTCGGGGACTTCGCGGCTGGCCAGGCCTTTCTGGCGGCCAGTCAGCGCTGAGGCGTAAAGGCGACCACATTGTCCGCCGGGTTGGCCTTGGCCTCCGGCTCCGGGGCGGGCAGCAGGACCGGCAGCCTGACAGTGACCGTCGTGCCCTCTCCCATGGCGCTGTCGATCTCCATGTCGCCGCCGTGCAACCGGGCGAAGGCTCGCACCAGCGATAGTCCAAGGCCCGTTCCCAGGGCGCGCCCTTCAGTGTTTCCGGCCTGTTCGAACGGCCTCCCCAGCCTGTCGAGATCCTCGGCGGAAATGCCGACGCCGCTGTCGGCGACCACCAGTTCAAAGGCCCCGTCCTGACCCTGGGCCGTGACCGTGACGGTCCCCCCCTTCGGGGTGAACTTGAGGGCATTGGAAACCAGGTTGAGAACAATCTGCTTCAGGGCCCTGCGGTCTGCATCGATCTCCAGCGCCTGGGATGGCAGCAATCCCCGAAGCTTCACGCCGGCGCGATCGGCCTGCAACCGCATCAGCCGCAGGGCCGCGGAAATGGCCTCCCGGGAATCAAACGGCTCGCGCGACAGCTCGAACCTGTCGGCCTCAATCTTGGACATGTCGAGGACGTCATTGATCAGGTTCAGCAGATGGGATCCGGCTTCATGGATCAGCTGACCGTATTCCCCGTAGCGATCGGGCATCGGGCCAAACAGCCTGGATTTCATAATGTCGGAAAAGCCCATGATCGCGTTCAGTGGCGTCCGGAGCTCGTGACTCATGTTGGCCAGAAACCGTGATTTGCCCGAGGCCAGGGCCTCGGCGTCGTTGCGGGCCTGTTCCAGGGCCGCTTCCCGGGCCCGCTCGGTGGTCGCATCCCGCAGCAGGGCGACCAGCATGTCGTCTTCGGTGCGTCGAAGGCTGGCGACCACCCAGCTGTCCTGGGCCTCGATGGGCGCAAAGCTGATTTCGGCATGGCCATATTCGATCGCCGTCCGGATGGCGCCAGTCATCGCCTGGCGGTCTGTCGAGAGACCTGCCAGCCCGGACTGTTGCAGCGACTCGATATCGATGCCTTCCGGCGCCTGTCCGTGGGCCGCGCGCACCCGGCCGTGGGGATAGAGCAGGATCAGCAGATGCGGCAGACCGGACAGCAACCGCGTCAATCGGGCCGAGTCGGCGCTTGAGCGGTCCTTGCTTTCCAGTTGCTTCCGACGGGCCAGCACCAGACCGACGCCGAGACTGAGGGCGATCACCGCCAGCCCCAGCAGTCCAAGGCCCAGGCCGACGGGACCGCTCAGCGCATCAGGGGTCAGGCCCAGCAGGGCGGCAAGCGCGGCCAGGCCAGCAGCAGCTACCGAGAGAATCGCGCCGCCCGCCAGCAGGCGACCCTTGGCATCCAGCAGCGCGGCAACCAGGGGCGACAGACACAGAACACCCAGGGGCCCGCCCGGTCCGCCAGACATGACGCAGGCCGCCCCACCGGCGACCGCCGTCAGGACAAGCAGTAGCCAGGGTCTGCTTGGGCGCGAATCGTCGAGAACGACGTTCGGGTCCAGATCAGGGTGGTCTTGGTTCAACAGAAGTCTGAAACCCCTCGCCGCATGGACTGCGAGGCTGGAACCTAGCTTTTATCTCGACGGGGTAGAAGTCGTCTCAATCCGTACGCGACCTGCAATACTGAAATCTCTGCATTGAAACGGAATCGTAAGCGCGAAATGCAACATTGCCCGCATGTAGAACCGAACCAGAAGGTTCGCGAAAGGCGTCGATGACACAAACGGCTCGCCGTGCTGCCCCCGAACCCGAGGCAAACGCCCCGGTCGAGGCGCCAGTTCGTCCTGCAGTTCATCGAAAATCCCGCCGCCAGATGGCCCTCGACGACCAGAAGCGGTCCTTCCTGCGGATGGTCAGCCACGAGCTTCGCACGCCCTTGAACGCCGTGATCGGGTTTGCAGAAATCATCTCCTGCGAACTCTATGGCCCGCTCGGCGCGCCGCAGTACAAGGAATATGCCGAGCATATACGGCAAAGCGGCCACAAGCTGCTGACCCTGGTGAACCAGGTGCTCGAAATCGCCAGGCTGGAAGGCCATGCGGTCGATCTCGATCTCCGGCCGGAGCCGCTGGATCACGCCCTCGAAGATGTTCTCGAACAGTTGAAAGTCGAGATCCGGCAATCCGGCCTGTCGATCGATATCGGCGATGAAACTGCCCTGCCCAATGTGCTTGCCGATGGCCGGGGCCTTCGCACCATCCTGTTCAATCTCCTGAACAACGCCATCACCTGGTCCCCGCAAGGGGGTCGTATCAGCGTTGCCGCCGCCGAACGCCTGGGCATGGTCGAGATCACGATCAGGGATCAGGGGCCCGGCGTCGATCCTGCGGACATTCCCCGACTGCTGCGGCCGTTCGAGCAGGGCCAGTCCGCCCTGACCCGGTCCACCCATGGAACCGGGCTTGGCCTGCCCATTGTGGACGCCCTCTGCCAGGCCATGGCCGGCCGATTGAGCATCGCCTCGGTTCCGGGCCAGGGCCTCAGCGCCACGGTCGCCTTGCCCGCCGCCTGACCGGGGCGTAAAGCGCCAAGGATGAGCCCCACAATTGATCAAGATCTGCAGGACCTGAAAGCCGAATTCGACATCCTGTCCGACTGGGAAGAGCGCTATCGCCATATCATCGACCTGGGAAAGGCCCTGCCGCCGCTCAGTGATGACGAGCGATCAGAGACCAACCGGGTCAGGGGCTGCGCCAGCCAGGTCTGGCTGGTGACCGAAGGCAGCGGGGAACGACTGCAGTTTCGCGGCGATTCCGACGCCCATATCGTGCGCGGCCTGATCGCCCTCCTGTTGCGGCTCTATTCGGACAGGGCAGCGGAAGACATTCTGGCGTTTGACGCCAGGGCGGCGCTGGGGGAGCTCGGTCTGGACGGCGCCCTGTCGACGCAGCGGACCAATGGTCTGGCCTCCATGGTCGAACGGATTCGCAGGGACGCAGCAGACAAGCTTTAGAGTTTCAGAGGTCCGCCAAAGAAACGCGCACTAAGCAGCGCGAATTCCGCTGAAGGTGGTCCGTCGTTCCGACTGCAGACCGATGACGGCGTCATAGCCCAGAATCATGTCGACCCGGGCGCCGTCCGACGCCAGGGGGAGCCGTAGCCACAGGGTTGAAACATGGGCGGCGCCGCGCCAGGCTAGGCTGTGGGTGCCAACGCGTGGCTTGCGGTCATTGACCAGGGCGTCCAGTTCCCCGCGCCAGTAGTCGCAGGCCGGGCCGCTATAGACATCCGAAAGCTTCAGGCCGGTGATTTCTCGGCCATAGACGGGAAACAAGCCTGTTCCGGCCAGGCGAAGCCGATAGTCGAGGGTGGGGCCATCCCGCAGAACGTCGATCAGGCTGACGGTCGGTAACAGTCGCTTGAACGCTTCAGGACTGATGTCGGCGCGGCCGGGAAGTCGCCCGGACTGGCGCAGGGCGGCCCAGTAGCTGAACAGCTCTTCGTGGGCGCGGGCAGCTATCGCCGAGGCGCCCAGTTGCGCAACCATCTCCGGAATCCTTAACAACCCCTTGGAATCACCTGTGATTCACTATCGCTTAACCGATGAATCGGGAGCAAGCGGAAAATGATTTTTCGGTTAAAGATTCTCCATATGAGTCAATATTGAATCGACGACCAGCAGTTGACCGGAATATCGGAGTCAAAATAGCCCGCCGACGAGTCTCGCCGGCGGGCCTTCAGAATCGAGGGTAGCCTGCTCGAGTCTAGCGGCGCTTCTTGGCCTGGCGACCGCCCTGCCCCAGACCCATCTGCTTGGCCAGGTCGGAGCGCGCCTTGGCATAGTTGGGCGCAACCATGGGATAGTCCTTGGCCAGGCCCCACTTGGCCCGATAGTCCTCCGGGCTCATGTCGTACTTGGTGCGCAGGTGGCGCTTCAGCGACTTGAACTTGCGGCCATCTTCAAGGCAGATGAGGAAGTCCGGGGTGATTGATTTCTTGACCGGAACGGCCGGTTCTTTCGGAACGATCTCGACCGTTTCGACGCCGGTGACCACACCGCTCAGCGCCTTGTGGACCGACTGGATCAGATTCGGAATTTCGCTCGCTGCAACTGTGTTATTACCCAGATAGGCCGACACAATATAGGTGGTCATTTCGATGATGGCGGATTTGTCTTCCATAGCGCGCTTTTCCATTTTGGCTATCTTGAACGGGACCTTGCCCGAGGCGAATGATCGGTTGAACGCTGCATAAGGCGTGTCGTGTTTCAAGACAAGCCCATCGCCGATATTCAAGAAATCAGTACAGCCCGGCCGGGGCTCTAAATCGACCCAGGCCGGCAAAGCAGTTTCGGCAGGCGGAGCCGCCGCTCACTTGAAGTCGATGCCGCTACCGGCCGAAATCCCGGCCCAGGGTCAGCATGGCCGCCCGTTGCGGCGCCGAGAAGGCGTCCACCGCGCTTTCGTCCCCCTCCCGGATCGCCTGGATCAGGGTCGGGGTCAGGGCTGACGACAGCGCCCAGTTCCAGTAGCGGAGAACGGTCTGGGCCCTGTCGACCGCGATCGAATCAAAGACCATCAGGACCCTCTCGAGGCTTGGGCTGAGGTTGCCGGCAGAGTCGGCTTCCGGGCGCCTCAGGCCGCGCCAGAGCGACCGGACGGCGCTGCGGGGAAGGCCGGTGGCCTTGCAGAGTATGGCCAGGGGTTCGCCGCCCAGATCGGTCATGATCTTGGCGCCGGTCATTGGCTTTATGCCGGACAGATAGCTGATTTCTTCGGTCAGCTCGCGCGTCATGCCGCGTTCCGATTCCAGCACGGCCTCGTCAAGGCCGCCGAACCGGCTTCTGGCGATGGCATTCCGGTTGCGTTGCCGCCGCTCGATGAACTGCAGGGCCTTCCGGGTCAGCGGGTCACGCCAGCCTTCTTCGGCGGCCATGCTGAACACATCGCTCACCGCATCCTGAAGCACTTCTCGCGACACGGCGAAGCGCAGGAGGATCGCCCGGCGACTGTCTGCGTCGGCCCACCAGAAGATTATGTAGGCGTGACTGGGCCGCAGCTCGGATCGCTTGAGCAGCAGCGTGACCAGCCTGGGACTTTCGCGACTGGCCGCCACGATCACCTCGATGGCGCCATGGCTCAGCCGCGCCAGGTCGTTGCGCAGCAAGGCTTCGACGACCGGTTCCTCCCGTCGATCCACCAGCACGTCCGCCACGGCCTCGCCGACACCTCGCCTGACGGCGATCATCCGGCGATGCTCCATGTCCGAAGACAGGGCGCAATCAATCAGGTCGGCGTCACCCAGACTGGGGCAGTTTTCCAGCAGGGCGGAAGCCACCAGGATCTCGTCCCGCAAAAGCATACGGGCCAGAGCCGAGGGGATGTCGGCCAGATTGGCCAGTCGCCTGGCGACCTTGGCCCGTTCCTCAGGCGCGGCTTCACGCAGCACCTCGATCAGCAGATCAGCCGTCATGGCCCGCTCGAAGGCGTTGACCCGGCTGGCGGGCAGGCAAACGACATCGGCCAGGCGCTTCAGAAGACTGGCCCGCGAGCGGACCGTCGCCGAAGCGACCGGGGTCTCGTCCAGGGTCCCGTCAACGGGCGACGGGGGGCGCGAAAGGGCGGGCTCGCTCATTTTGGCTCCGGCTGCGTGGGACAGACTAGGCCCCGAGCATTAACCAGCCATGACGAACCCGCCCGGACGACTTGAAGCGGCTATTTGAATTCAGGCTGGACCCATTCCGGCCAGATGTCCGGCAGATCGGCTGAAACGCTGTTGGGATACTGCGGCGCGCGCTTTTCGAGGAACGAGGTCACCCCCTCCTTGGCGTCGCCCTGGGCTCCCCGGAACATGATGGCCCGGCTGTCGGACTTGTGGGCTTCCATGGGATGGGACGCACCGGCATTGCGCCACAGCATCTGGCGGGTCAGGGCGATACTGACCGGCGCGGTGTTGTCGACGATCTCCTTGGCCAGGGCCCGCGCCGCGGGCAGCAGGTCATCAGGCTCATGCAGCGACCTGACCAGGCCGCCATCCAGGGCTTCCTGCGCGCCGAACACCCGTCCCGTATAGCACCATTCCAACGCCTGCTGCATGCCCACCAGCCGGGGCAGGAACCAGGAGGACGCCGCCTCGGGCGTGATGCCGCGCCGGGCGAACACAAACCCGAACTTGGCGGCTGTCGAGGCCATCCGGATGTCCATCGGCAGCTGCATGGTGACGCCGATGCCGACCGCTGCGCCATTGATCGCGCCGATGACCGGCTTCAGGCAGTCATAGATCCGCAGGGTCAGTCGGCCGCCGCCATCGCGATAGACGCCATTGACCTTGCCGGATTCGCGCGTGTCATTGCCCTGTTTGGCATAGTCGAAGGTCGCGGCGCCGCTGCCCAGGTCGGCGCCGGCGCAGAAGGCCCGGCCGGACCCGGTGACGATCACCGCCTTGACCGCGTCATCGGCGTCGATGACGTCAAAGGCGTCGATCATCTCGAGCATCATCTGGCCGGTGAACGCATTCATGCGGTCAGGCCGGTTCAGCGTTATGGTCGCGATGCCGTCTTCGACGGAATAGAGGATGGTTTCGTAGCTCATGGGTCAACTCCTGGGGGCGGTTCCGCTTTTCTGGCGACCAAGCAATCCTATGGACGCCACGGAAGGCAAGACACCGTCCGTGGCAGCACGGCCTGTAACCCTCAGGCCGCCCGCTTTTCGGGTGTGAAACTGACCCCCAGGCTGCGGATCGCGTGAACAAAGTTGTTGGGGGCGATGTCGATGTCGCCGGTCCAGCGGATATCCGGGAACCGCGCCAGCATCTGCTGCCAGGTCTCTTCCAGCTGCAGCTGCGCCACCCGCTTGCCGATACAGACATGGGGCCCGTAACCAAAGGCGATATGCTTGTCGGCATTGGCGCGGGTGACATCCAGCCGGTCCGGGTCGGCAAACACCGTCTCGTCCCGGTTGGCAGCGCCATAATACATGACGACCTTCTGGCCCTCGAGAATGGTCTGGCCGTTGACCACAGCATCGCGCGTCGCCGTCCGGCGCATATAAATCACCGGACTGACCATGCGGATGAACTCATTGACCGCACCCGGGATCAGGCCGGCGTCATTGAGCAGCTTCTGACGCTCGGCCGGATGCTCGGTCACCAGCTTCATCGAGCCCGAAAGCGTGTTGCGGGTCGTGTCATTGCCGGCAAAGACGATCAGCAGCCAGGACCCGTCCAGATACTCGTCGGACAGCAGTTCGCCCTCGACCTGCGCGCGGGCGATGGCGCTCATCAGGTCTGGTTGCGGGTCGGCGCGACGCTTGTGCAGCATGACCCGGCCATATTCGAACATCTCCTCGACGTTGCTGTTGAACTCCTGGATGAACTGCATCAGCTCCAGGGTCGGCTGGGCCGGGGCGGCGGCCTGCTCCGCCGCCAGGTTCTGGGCCATCTCCAGATAATGCATCCACTTCAGGAATTTCGGCCGGTCCTCGACCGGCACCCCGAGGATTTCGCACAGGGTGAACAGGGGCAGCTGCGAGGAAAACGCCTCGACCATGTCGCATTCGCCACGCGCCGCCATGGCGTCCAGAAGCCGGGTGACCTCCGCCCGGACCTTCAGGGTCAGGTCACGCAGATAGCCGGGTGTGAAATAGGGCATATGCTCCCGGCGAAGCTGCATGTGATTGGGCTCATCCATGTTGATCATGGCGTCCATGGAGGCCCGGAACAGCAGGGCATGCCGGCTCTCGGTCCGGCCGATGGCCATCAGGATTCCGCCCCGCGCCGAGCTAAAGGTCTCCGGATCGCCATTCACCGTCATTACATCGGCATGCCGCGTGACCGCCCAGAACCCGGGGCCGCCCATCGGCTCGGGATGCCACATCACCGGCGCTTCGGCCCGCATCCGGGCGAAATCGGCATAGGGCTGGCCCTGCATGAAGCGGGTGATGTCGGCCAGGTTGACCCCCTCGAGCGTGGGATAGGCCTGGGAAACGTCGGGACCGGCGCGGCCCTCGACGACGGTCTGGCTAAGCAGCTGCATGGGTGGTCTCCGGCCTGTCTTATCGGTGTTTACCTGTAGACTAGGGTGTTCTGGCAAGGCGCCAAGCATGACCTCGCGTCAAAGGCGCAGTCGGTGGACTGCCAGGCGTTCATAGTGCGGCCGGGCCGCATCGGCGATGGCCTGCAGGTGGCCGGCAAGCGCCGGCCGGGATTCGGTGACAGGCGGCGCAAATCCGGTGGAGCGTTCCACGGCGTCATACCAGGCCGGCGCCCAGACCCCGTCGCTGTCCCGGGGCCCCGCCGGCCAGGCCAGCATGCTGTCCGAAAAGGGAATCTGCAGCGCTTCGCAAAGCCGGGTCAGCATGGTCCGCGGCGCCGCCAGCACATCCCGACCCTCGACGACCGGCGGCGCCTGGCCCAGCCGGTCACATTCGCGATCAAAAAGCTCGGCCTGACGTTCGAACCCGATGTCCGCCAGGGTGACCGCTTCCCGCTTGACCGAATAGCTGGCCAGAACCGGCTCCGGCTCCCGGATGAGGAAGGCGTTTCGGCATCGGGCAGTCCAGGCCAGGTCCGCATCAGCGGGCATGTGGTGGGTCATGTGCTTCTGGTAGAAGACAGCCGCGCCATCGGGCGCCGGACCGGTCAGCGACAGGATGACCGCATCCCGGTCCGTCGGCTGGGACGTCAGCACCGCGTCCCGCATGGGATGGTCCAGGCCCGTCTCGCGCAGATAGGCCGCATAGAAGGGCTCATCGACCACGGCCGTATCGGGGCGGTTCTCGAAGCTGCGCATCATGGCCGTCGAGATGTTGCGCGGTCCCGACCACATGGCGATCCGGACGGTCACAGGCCGGCCTCGCGATCCTTCAGCGCTTCGTACAGCCCGCGCAACCGGGCGGTGACCGGACCGGGCAGGCTGTCGCGCAGGACCTGTCCATCGATCTGGCGCACCGGAGTCAGGCCCCCGAAGGTGCCGGTCACGAAGGCCTCGTCCGCCCCTGGCGTATCTTCAGGCAGGTAGTCGCCCGGGGCGATCGGAATGTCGTTGGCCTGGCACAGGGCAATGACGTTGGCCCGGGTCACGCCGTTGAAGCAGTAGTCCCCGCGCGAGGTCCTGACCTGGCCGTCCTTCACCCAGAACAGGTTGGTCGCGTTGCAGCTGGACACAAAACCGTGCGGGTCCAGCATGATTCCCTCGTCGGCTCCCATCCGGATGGCTTCCTGCAGGGCGATGATCAGGTTGAGCCGGCTGTGGGAGTTCAGCCTCATGTCGAACATCGAGGCTGGGCTGCAGCGGATCGACACCGTCGCCAGGGTCAGCCCCTGGGTCACGATCGCGGGGCTGGGCGATTTCCATTCCGCCAGAATCACCACCGTCGGCGTCCCCAGCGCATTGCGCGGGTCCTGGTTGGCGGCCGACTTGGGGCCCCGGGTCACCATCAGCCGCAGATGGGCCCCGTCGGTCATTCTGTTTGCGTCCAGCAGTTCATTGAGGGCGTCGATAACCCCCTGCCGGGTCAGGCCGATATCCAGGTCGATGGCGGCCGCGCCGGCGAACAGCCGGTCCAGATGCGCATCCAGAAAGACCAGCGCCCCCTTGTGCAGTCGCAGGCCTTCCCAGACCCCGTCGCCCACGACAAAACCGGCATCGAAGATGGATACCTTCGCTTCGGATTTGGCAACCAGGGCCCCGTTCAGCCAGACCAGGGCGGTCTCGTTACGCGAATCTGCCGCAAAATCCTGACTGCCGGCCATGGCGCTCCCCGAAGCATTGAAGCGCTTTCCATATCTGTTCCGCCAGGCGAGGCCAAATCGGAGACGAAACGCCACGTCATTCCTCAACGGCGCCCCTTGAGCCGGCCGGCCGGACGCGCTTCTATCCGCCAACTCAACTGAACAACGATAACCGCCTGCCATGGCGGACCCGAGGAAACCCATGCATCCGTCCATCTTCGCCAAGAGCCATCCTGAACGCGCGGCCTATGTCATGGCCTCGAATGGCGAGACGGTGACCTACCGGCAACTGGACGAGCGGTCCAACCAGGGCGCGCAGCTGTTCCGGTCCCTGGGGCTCGGGGTTGGCGACGTGATCGCCGTCTGCATGGACAACAATCCCCGCTATTTCGAGATCGCCTGGGCGGGGCAGAGGTCCGGCCTCTACTACACCTGCATCTCGTCGAAGCTGACCGCCAGCGAGGTCGAGTACATTCTGCGCGACTGCGGCGCGAAGGTCTTCATCACCTCCGCCGCCATGGGTCCTGTGGCCGACGAAGTCGCCGCACTGGTTCCGGACCTCAAGCTCTACATGGTCGGCGGAACCCGCGGACCCTACGAGAGCTTCGAGGACGCCCGCGCGGCCATGCCCGATACCCCGGTCGCCGACGAGACCTCCGGTTCGGACATGCTCTATTCGTCCGGCACGACCGGCCGGCCCAAGGGGGTCAAGCCCGCCCTGACCGGCAATCCCATTGATGCGCCCAATGCCCTGCAGATGATGACCCAGGGCCTGTTCGGCTTCCCGGACGGCTGCATCTATATCTCTCCGGCCCCGCTCTATCACGCCGCACCACTTCGCTGGTGCATGAGCGTCCAGAAACTGGGCGGCACAGTGGTGGTCATGGAGCGGTTCGACGCCGAAAACGCCCTGGCCCTGATCGAGAAATACAAGGTTCAGTGCGGCCAGTTCGTGCCCACGCACTTCGTCCGCATGCTGAAGCTGCCGGAAGAGGTGCGCAGCCGATACGACCTGTCCTCCATGGTCTCGGCCGTGCACGCCGCCGCCCCCTGCCCCGTCCCGGTCAAGGAACAGATGATCGCCTGGTGGGGCCCGATCATCCACGAATACTATGCGGGGACCGAGGGCAACGGCTTCTGCTACATCGGCTCGGCGGACTGGCTGAACCACAAGGGCTCTGTCGGCAAGGCCGTCATGGGCGAACTTCGCATCTGCGACGAGGAAGGCGATCCCCTGCCGCCCCGCGCCGAAGGTCAGGTCTATTTCGAGAACGGCCCGCCGATCAACTACCACAATGACCCGGTCAAGACCGCCGAAAGCTACAACAAGCACGGCTGGACCAGTCTCGGCGATGTCGGCTGGGTGGATGAGGACGGCTTCCTCTATCTCACCGACCGCAAGAGCTTCATGATCATTTCGGGCGGGGTGAACATCTATCCGCAGGAGATCGAGAACATCCTGGTCACCCACCCCAAGGTGGCTGACGCCGCCGTGGTCGGTGGTCCCGACGAGGAAATGGGCGAAAAGGTCATCGCCGTGATCCAGCCGGCTGACCTTTCAGCCTCCCGCGAGGAACTGGCGGCCGAACTGATGGCCTACTGCCGCGCCAATCTCAGCCATGTGAAGACCCCCAGGGTCTTCGACTTCATGGACGAACTGCCCCGCCACGCGACAGGCAAGCTCTACAAGCGCCTGATCCGCGACGCCTATTGGGGCAAGTCGGACTCGAAGATCGTCTGAGGCCGACGGCACAGCCCCGGCTTGAGACCGGCTGCCGCTCGTGGCATGTCGCCTCTCAAATCCATGAAACCAGAACTCCAGGAAGGAAACTCGCGATGAAAGAAGTTGCGTACGACGATCTGCATACCCTCATCGGCCAGGAAGTCGGCGTCAGCGACTGGGTCGAGATCACCCAGGAGCGGGTGAACCAGTTCGCAGAGGCCACCGGCGACCATCAGTGGATCCACGTCGATGTCGAGCGGGCCAACCGCGAGATGGGCGGCCCCATCGCCCACGGCTATCTGACCCTGTCCCTGATCCCGTTCCTGGGCGCCGGCCTGCTGCGCGTCAGCGGCGTGACCCGGGGCATCAACTACGGCTCGGACAAGGTGCGCTTCACCAACATGGTCCGGGTCGGCAAGAAGGTGCGCATGCGCCAGAAACTGCTGGCCGTCGAGGCCAAGGCCGGCGGCCTGCAGATGAAGAACGAATGCACCATCGAGATCGAGGGCGAAGCCCGCCCGGCCTGCGTCGCCGAGACGATTTCGGTCATCTACGCCTGATAGGACGGCGGTTCTCGCCAATGGCGCCCGGGAGCCTCGGCGCCTTGTCGCACCGAGGCTTTCTGACGTCGGCGGGGACCGGCGTCAGTCGCCTTGGGACCGACCTGCCATTTCCAGGGCAAGGCGGCGCAGAAGTCGAACCGACTCGTCCTGCTGGGTGGTCATGTCGACATCGGAAAGAAATTCGACCGCCATCACCTCGCCGCGGCGCCAGGCCGTGCGGGCGTTGTGGCATTTGCCGGACTGCTTCATCAGCACCCGGAAGGTTGGCGGCAGAGGCGTGAAGGGCGGCAGGGTAAGCCTGGCTCCGCACGCGCTGATATCGCGCACCGTTGCCGGGACGACGATATCATGGGGTCCATAAACCACTGTCGCGGCCAGAAAGCATCGACTACGTTGAGCTTTACGCTCAACCTGCCCCACTGAAAGAGGTCTCGCCAGGTCGGGACTCATGACCATGTTTCCTGTCGTCCCGGCGCCCTATCCTGGCCGGGAACCAAGCCAGTTTCCGCCGAAAAGATGAAGATTCGTCAAACGGACGCCCGGCAACCAGACGGCGCAAGGTCGGTTGTCCTTCAGGCGGCTACACGACTCGTGGCGGCCTGCGGACGCGGCGGCGGGCGGAGGCAGAAGCTGTAGTCGCCGTCAAAGGGCGTGACATACCAGGATTGCGGAGCGGTTTCGGCAAGGAGGCTGTCATACCGGACGTGGATATGGTGATGGGCATCCAGGCGATGGGCCCCCGGAGTCGAGGCGACCAGGGGTTCGATGACAGGATTGACCACGGACATTCGAACCCTTGCGACCCCCATATCCCGGGCCGAGCGCACCAGGCTGTTGATCAAGGCCGGGATCGCCCGTGTCTGCAGGTCCCTGACCGCAATCAGATCAATGATTTCCAGCGCGGGCTGATCGACCTGGGTCTGTTTGGAAAAGAAAGCCAGCAGGTAGCCGGCCAGTTCGCCATCGGCGTCAAAGCCCAGCAGGACCGGCTTGCGTGTCAGGTCCGGGTCCGCCAGCCTCCAGGCCAGGGTGGCCCGATCCCGAACCGCCAGCAGCCGCCCCTCGGACTGAAGCCTCGCCCAGAGCCGGTCGAACCGGTCATCCAGCTGCGTATCCGGCACGACCTGGACGCCGGGCGCAAGCCGGTGTGGCTGAACGGACCAATGACTGTCGTCTGCAAACCGCTCGCCGCCGGCCTTCAGGCGGTCAAATCCGGCCATCTCACCCAGCTTCCACAACAGTCTTTCCGTCATCAGTCCAACGGGATCAACGCGCCAGACGTATTTGCGATGACCGGCTTCGCCCTCCCAGGGCATCATGCCGAAAAGCCGGTAGAGCGGCGCGGACAGGGCGTTGGCGTTGAGGGTGTAGAGCGCAAACAGCCCGGTCTGGGCGACAAATCTCTTGGTCAGGTTGCGACTGAGGCCCTTGGCCTCCGGCCGGACCAACAGGCTATGGCCCGTTGCCCCCAATAGGGTCTCGCCCTCCAGACTGAAGGACTGGATATGGTTGCCGGCCGAGGCGACGATCTGTCCGTCGCGTTCGATGACCCAGCCAGCAGGCCTCCGGGCCGCCTCTTCGCCGGGCCTGGACATCAACCAGGCCAGGCCGGCTTCTGATCGGACGGGCCACCAGGCCCAGTCGCAGAGGGCGCCGATTGCAGGGCCGTCAGACAGTGTGAGTTCTCGAACCTGCACGGATGGCCAGACCAGAGCTTGTCGGACAACGTCTCCGTTGCCGCAGACAGGAAAACGGCGCCGCCCTCGGGCAGCGCCGCAAACCTATTGCCGTAATCCCTCAGGAAGCGTTGAGATCGGCGTGATTCTTCATCCGATGCTCGAAATCGCGGACCTCGGCCTCTGCCTTGTCCTTGGCATAACCATAGCGTTCCTGGATCTTGCCCAGAAGCTGGTCGCGCTTTCCCGCGATGACGGTCAAGTCATCATCGGTCAGTTTGCCCCATTGCTGCTTGGTGGCCCCGGCCATCTGTTTCCAGGCGCCTTCAATGCGATCCCACATGACAGCGTTCCTTCTTGGTTGCGTTGGGGCCCCGGGAAGCGGGGTCCCTGACTCTCAAAACCCCGTCGGGACAAAGCGGTTGCAT
The DNA here is from genome assembly GCA_945861515.1 of Brevundimonas vancanneytii. GTDB lineage: Bacteria > Pseudomonadota > Alphaproteobacteria > Caulobacterales > Caulobacteraceae > Caulobacter > Caulobacter vancanneytii_A. Next base: position 48,411 of record CAMAVA010000002.1, read on the forward strand.
GTCAGCGCGGATTGACCGCCGCTCCGGTCGCGGACAAGTTGGCGACCCATCTCCCTAGCGATCGTCTCCAGAGCAGGAATTTTCATGAACAGGCGCGAAGTCCTGGCTGCCAGTGCGGCCGCCGCCATCCTTCCAGGTCAAGCCATGTCCGCCAGCCCTACCGCGCCCAAGCCCCCCGTCGTGAAGAAGGTCCCCAAGCGGATCGAGCAACTGGGCCGGGTCCGGACCGATGACTATGCCTGGATGAAGGATGACAACTGGCAGGCTGTCCTGCGCGATCCGTCCCTGATCAAAGCCGACGTCAAGGCCCATCTGACCGAAGAAAACGCCTACACCCGCGCCATGCTCGCCAGCACGGTCAGCCTGCAGGCCGACATGTTCGAGGAGATGAAGGGCCGTATCAAGGAGGACGACGCCTCGGTCCCCTCCCCGGACGGCCCCTGGGACTATTACAGCCGCTATGAGAAGGGCGGGCAGCATCCCCTGTTCTGCCGCCGACCCCGGGGCCAGACAGACGGCGAGGAAATCCTGCTCGACGCTGACGCCCTGGCCGAAGGCAAGGCCTATTCCGAGGTCAATGCCGCCGAACACAGCCCCGATCACAGGCTCTTCGCCTATGCCGAGGACTCGCAGGGCTCCGAATACTACCGGATCTTCGTCAAGGACCTCGAGACCGGCAAGGTCTTCGACGGCCCGGTCGAAAGCGCCTATGGCGACCTGACCTTCTCGCCGGACAGCCAGTATCTCTTCTGGACCCATCGCGACGAGAACGGCCGGCCCGACAAGGTCTATCGCCGGCCTGCCCGCGGCGGCGCCGGCAGCGACGTGCTTGTGCATGAGGAAACCGACGAAGGCTTCTTCATGGGTGTCGGCACATCGGCATCCAATGCCTTCATCACCATTGGCTGCGGCAATCAGGAAACCAGCGAAGTCTGGCTGATCCCGGCGGCCACCCCCACGGCGGCCCCGACCCGGTTTGCCGCCCGCACGGCCGGCGTCCTCTATGATGTGGAACACTGGGACGACCAGTTCATCATCCGGACCAACGCGGATGGAGCGGTGGACTTCAAGCTCTGCACGGCGGCGGTCGGCGCAACGGAAAGGTCAACCTGGAAAGACTGGATCGCCCACAAGCCTGGCCGGTTCATCGTCGGAATGGGCGCCTTCAAGGACCATCTGGTCCGGCTGGAGCGGGTCAATGCCAACAACCAGATCGTCATCACCTCCCGGGCCGACCGGTCCGAGCGCCCCATCGCCGTGGACGAAGAGGCCTATGTCCTGGGCATCGAGGGCAGCTACGAATTCGACACCGCGGTCATGCGCTACACCTACCAGTCGCCGACCACGCCCAAGTCCTGGTTCGACTATGACATGGCCAGCGGCGCCAGGACCCTGCGCAAGACCCAGGTCATCCCGTCCGGCCATGACCCCGCCAACTATGTCGCAAAGCGTCTCTACGCCAAGGCGGCCGATGGCGCGCAGGTGCCGATCACCGTTTTGATGAAGAAGGGGACAAAGCTCGACGGTTCCGCCCCTCTTCTGGTCTACGGCTATGGCTCCTATGGGCTGCCCACCGAGCCCAACTTCTCGATTCGCAATCTCAGCCTGATCGACCGCGGCTGGATCTGGGCCATCGCCCATATCCGCGGCGGCTCGGAAAAGGGCTGGGGCTGGTTCCAGGACGGGCGCAAGTTCAAGAAGAAGAACACCTTCACCGACTTCATCGCCTGCACCGAGCATCTGCACCGTAACGGCTTTGGCAGGCCTGCTCGCACCGTGGCCTATGGCGGCTCTGCCGGCGGCCTTCTGATGGGAGCGATCAGCAACATGCGGCCCGACCTCTATGCCGGGATCATCGCCGCCGTGCCGTTCGTGGATGTGATCAACACCATGAGCGACACCTCCCTGCCGCTCACCCCGCCCGAATGGCCGGAATGGGGCAATCCCATCGAGGACCCGGTCGCCTATGACTACATGGCCAGCTACAGCCCCTATGACAATGTGACCCGCAAGGCCTATCCGGCGGTCCTGGCCACAGGCGGCCTGTCCGATCCCCGCGTCACCTACTGGGAGCCGGAGAAATGGGCCGTCAAGCTGCGGGAACACACCACCAGCGGCCGTCCCGTCCTGCTGAAGATCAATATGGAGGCCGGACACGGCGGCGCCTCGGGCCGGTTTGATTTCCTCAAGGAGATCGCCCTGGACTACGCCTTCGCCGTCTGGGCGGTCGACAAGGGCTGGACCAGGGCGTGATCCTGCGGGACGCCCTGGCCTCCGACGCCGAAGCCCTGGCCGCCATCTATGGCGACGCCTGCCTGCATGGCTTTGGCACCTTCGAGGAGGCGCCGCCGCCGCCGTCCGAAATGCTTCGGCGTCTGCAGGAGGTGAAGGCCTATGGCCTTCCCTATCGGGTGGCGGAACGGGACGGCGCCGTGGTCGGGCTCTGCTACGCCAAGCCCTTCCGTCCCCGGTCGGCCTATCGCTTCACGGTCGAGGACAGCGTCTATGTCGCGCCGCAGGCCCACGGGACGGGCGTCGGCCGGCTCATGCTCCAGGACCTGATCATCGCTTGCGAATCGCTGGGCCTGCGCCAGATGACCGCCGTGATCGGCGACAGCCTCAATGCCGGCTCCATAGGCCTGCATGCGTCCCTGGGCTTTCACCATGTCGGCGTGCTTCAGTCGGTCGGCTTCAAGCTCGGCCGCTGGGTAGATGTGGTGTTCATGCAGCGGGCGCTAAATGCAGGGGATGAGACGCTTCCCGATGCGACCGGGCTCAATCTGTCCGAAAGCTGATCTTGCGCATCTGGCCTGGCCGGCCTCGACCGAAGATGACGTTGGCTGGGGAACTAGGACTCGAACCTAGAATGACGGTACCAAAAACCGGAGTGTTACCATTACACCATTCCCCAGCAGGAACGCCCGGCGAGGCGTGAACGCCCCGCGAGGAGGGGGGAGATAGCGCAGCCGGGCGAGCGATGCAACGGGGTGTGTGACAGTGGCTTGCGGCGTTTGATCCCCTCCTCTATACAGCCGCTCCTCAAGTCGGAGTGTGGCTCAGTCTGGTAGAGCACCGCGTTCGGGACGCGGGGGTCGCAGGTTCAAATCCTGCCACTCCGACCAATCTCCCCCCACAGTTTCTTTGAAGCCGTTTTGCGGGCTCGCCGGCGCGGCGGGAGATTTGTTGCGTCGTCTTCATTTGACCGCAACGCCGGAAACGTTAGCGTGGCGTCCGACCAAACCCTGGGGTTCTTGATGAAGCAGTTCCTGTTGACCGTTGCCGGCGTCTTTGTCGGGCTGCTTCTGTTCATGGTGATCATTCCGGTGGTGCTGATCGGCGGCCTGATCGGTTCGGCGATGAAAAGCGCCGAAGGGCCTGCAACGCCCGCCGCCGCCGTCCTGGAACTGGACCTGCGCAGCGGCCTGACCGACCAGGATCCCCAGAACCCCTTCGCGGTGTTTGGCGGCGGCGGCCAGTCGGTCCTGTCGGTCATCCAGACCCTGAAATCTGCCGGCGCCGACTCCAAGGTCAAGGGCGTGTTTGTGCGCCTGCCCGAGGGTGGCATGGCCCCCGCGGCGGCCGACGAGCTGCGCCAGGCCTTCCTCAGCTTCCGGGCCACGGGCAAGCCGATGCTGGCCCACAGCCAGGGCCTCTATCCGTCCGGCGCCGTCACATCCACCTACATGTTGGGCGCCGCCACGGGCGAGGTCTGGATGCAGCCTGGCAGCGCCTTCCAGGCGACGGGCATGCAGGTCGAGGACATCTTCTTCAAGCGCCTGTTCGACCGCTATGGCGTCAAGGCCGAGTTCGAGCAGCGCAAGGAATACAAGAACGCCGTCAATCCCTATCTGCATGACGACTACACCCCGGCCCACAGGGAATCACAGCTGTCCTGGATGGGGTCTATCTACCGCACCGCCCTGGTCAGCGCCGCCACCGATCGCAAGGTGACGCCGGAGGCCCTGATTGCCGCCATCGAGGCCGGCCCCTGGTCGGCGGATCAGGCCCAGGCCAGGCGCCTGATCGACCGGGTGGGCCAGGTCAAGGAAGCGTCCGACCGCATGCTGGCCCGGGCCGGCAAGGGCGCCAAGCTGATCGATTTCGCGGACTACGCCACCAAGTCGGCGGCGACCCGCAACATGGGAACCGGCCAGTCCACTGTGGCGGTCATCGGGGCCGAGGGCGCCATCATGACCGGCAATGGCGAGGGGGGTAATCCCTTCTCCGGCGACGACACTGTCTGGTCAGACACCGTCTCCGACGCCCTCTATCAGGCAGCGGCTGACAAGACGGTCAAGGCCGTGGTGTTCCGTGTCTCGTCTCCCGGCGGGTCCGACACCGCTTCGGAACAGATCCTGGCGGGCGTCGAGGCGGTCCGCGCCGCCGGCAAGCCGGTCGTGGTCAGCATGGGCAATTACGCCGCTTCCGGCGGCTACTGGATTTCATCCCAGGCCGATTCCATTGTGGCCCAGCCCACCACCCTGACCGGCTCCATTGGCGTCTATGGCGGCAAGTTTGCGCTGGGCGACGCCCTGGGTCGGTTTGGCGTGGACATCCGCAAGAGCCAGGTGGGCGGCGACTATGCCGGCGCCTTCGGCTCGCAGGACGGGTTCAACCCGGCCCAGCGGGCTGCCTTTGCCGGCTGGATGGACCAGATCTATGAGGGGTTTGTCGCCCGGGTGGCCGAAGGCCGCAAGATGACCCCGGACAAGGTTCGCGAGCTGGCCAAGGGCCGTGTCTGGACCGGCGCCCAGGCCCGGCAACTGGGCCTGGTGGACCGGCTCGGCGGCTTCTACGACGCCGTGGACGAGGCCAAACGCCTTGCCAAGATCAAGGGCGATGTGAAGCTGAAGTTCATCGGCGGCGCCGGTTCGCCCTTCGAGGCCCTCGAAAAGGCCTTTGGCGTCAGCTCCACCTCCATCCGCACCCTGGCCGCCGCCGCCTGGGTCATGGGCGATCCCAATGCACAGGCCGCCATGGACCGCCTCACCGAAGCCCGCCTCCGCCAACAGGGAGCCACCGTCCTGGCCCCGACGACGAGCCTGACCCGGTAAGATCTCAACGCCATCCCCGTCATCCCGGCCGAAGCGCAGCGAAGAGCCGGGACCCGGTTGACGGAGCGGGACATCGCCGCTGTCCTGTCCGCGCTCCGGCCCCTCTGGGTCCCGGCTCTCCGCGCTGACGCGCTGCGGCCGGGATGACGGCGTAATTGGATGGGCACTGCCGGCTCAATACATGAACTCACTCATAAACCCGCGTCATCCCGGACGGCCCGCAGGGACGATCCGGGATCCAGAACTGACGGATTGGGACATCGCCGCTGCCCGGTTTGCGCTCCGGCCCCTCTGGGTCCCGGCTCTCCGCGCTGTCGCGCTGCGGCCGGGATGACGGCGTAATTGGATGGGCACTGCCGGCTCAATACATGAACTCACTCATAAACCCGCGTCATCCCGGACGGCCCGCAGGGACGATCCGGGACCCAGGGTTGACCGAGTGCGACATCGCCGCCGCCTGGCCTGAGCCCCCGCCCCTTTGGGTCCCGGCGCCCCGCCCTGACGCGCTGCGGCCGTGAGAACGCACCAAGAGAGAGAGCAACAACCCCCAAAGAAAAAGGGCGGCGAGGTTTCCCTCGCCGCCCTTCCCTTGACCTGTGGAGGCCGCGACTACCAGCGCTTGGTGATGCTGATGAAGCCGCTGCGGCCACGAACGTCGTAGAGGTTGATCGCCGCAGTGCCGATCCGGAACTGGCCGGCCGACTGCGACGGGGGACGCTCGTCAAACACGTTCTGGACGCCGACCAGGAAGGTCCAGTCATCCATACGCTTGCGCAGGGACAGCGAGTGGGTCGCGGTGAACTCGTTGTACTGCTTGTAATAGACCGAGCGCGGAAGGATCGTGGCCGCACCGATGAAGCCGCCAGCGGCGTTCAGGAAGGTGGTGCAAGGCGCCACAACGCCCGTGGAGTTCAGGCGGCAGGTGCTGCTGTAGCGGGTCGACGGGAACACGTCGCCACCGTAGTCTTCGGTGTCGGACTGCTTGCCGAGCAGATCGGTCGACCAGAAGGCCGTCCAGTCGCCGCGATCAAAGCGCAGGTTCATGGTCCCGGTGAAGTCTGGCTCGGTGGTTTCACCGTTGCTGTCTTCCACGGCCGCACCGCCCAGAAGCACCGTCGAGTCACGGGTCGTCCAGGTGAACTGGCTGTCGAAGGTCAGGCGGCCGATGTCGAACTCATGCTCGTAGCGCAGGGTCAGGTCGATCCCGCGGTTCACCTGCTCGGCGACGTTCACGTAGCTGTTGTTGACGCCGATGATTTCGTTCGGGCGGAGCGCAGCCCCGGGGCCGTTACGGGTGATCAGGCTGCAGAAGGGCTCGGTCGCGAAGTTGCTGGAGTTGTAGCACTGGAACGCGATGTTGGCCGAACCGAACTGGCGGATCTCGTCATTGACCAGGAAGTCGAAATATTCGACCGCCACGGACAGGTCGATGAAGCTGGGGGTCCAGATCAGGCCGACCGTATAGGCGTCCGAGGTTTCAGCTTCCAGGATGCCCAGACCGCCGCCGGTGGTGACCAGGGCGCTGGAGGTGCCAGCCGCAGTATAGTCAAACGGCACGCCGACAGCGGCGCAGTTGGCGCGGATCTGCGGGTTGGTGCTGTTGCCCCAGTCGATGCAGGGGTCAATGGCGCCCTGGTTGGTGAAGCTGGTCTGGTTGGCCAGGTAGAGCTCATAGAGGGCCGGAGCGCGGAACGAGGTGCCCTTGCTGGCCCGAACGCGCCAGTCCGGGGTGATCTGCCAGTTGACGCCGATCTTGTAGGTCGAGCCTTCGCCGTAGCTGTCATAGTCGGTGTAACGACCCGAAGCCTGGAAATCGAGGCTTTCGATGCCGGGCAGGCCCTTGAAGACCGGCACTTCGAATTCGGCGAACAGTTCCTTCACCGAGTCATCGCCGGCCGTGCGGCCTGCCGAGGTGGAGCCCCAGAGGTTGCCGCTCTTTTCGTTGAACCCGGGGGTGTCGTCGATCTCGTCCTGGCGCCAGGTGGCGCCGAAGGCGGCGCCCACAGGACCGGCCGGCAGGTCGAACAGGTCGCCCGACAGGGTGGCCTCGATCAGGTCCTGCTTGTAGGTGGTGTTGCCGGTTTCCTTCTTGAACAGGAAGGCCTTTTCGGCGTCGTTGAAGTTGCCGGCCAGGATGCGGGCCGAGGCCCAGTCGATCCCGGCAGGCAGGTCCGCGCAGGAGAAGCCGGAGATGTTTCCGGTAAGCGGCGCGGGGTTGCAGGCCAGGGCGCCGGTCAGGGCGACGACGCGGTCGTTATAGATGATGTCGCTGGTGTAGTCGGCGTCGGAGTCGCTGTGCTGGAAGAAGATGTCCCAGCTGAAACGGCCCAGATCGCCGCGCAGGCCGCCCAGGGCGCGCCAGTAGCTGACTTCCTGCGAACGGTCGGATGACAGCGGGATGATCGGCAGCAGCGCCAGATTGAGCGGGTTGTAGCCGGCCTTCCAGGCCGCGTTGATGCCAGCGTTCAGGCCCGAGACGGACGGGAAGAATTGGCGGGCGCCAAGCTGCTCGGACTCGCGCTTGTTGTACAGGAACTCACCGTAGAGCTCGATCCCGGGGGTCAGGTCATAGCCGGCCGTGGTGAAGAAGCTGGTTGTGGTGTTGGGGCTGAGGATCGAGGCCCGGGCAAAGGCCGGCGCATCCTGGTGCGCATAGGGGAAGGTGGCGGGGAAGCCGGCGCGGGCCTGGCGAACCAGGTCAAAGCCAGCCACGACCGGGGCGTTGTTGCCCTGGGCGGCAGTGGCGTAGGTGACGCCGGCGTCGCGGTACATCAGGTCGCCGAACTGCGCTGTCCGGATGACCCGCGAGAACAGGTTGAAGCACTTGAACCTGTCCGAGGCGTTCTGGCCGGGATCGGTGTTGCCGTAGTCGACGCGTTCGCCGGTGGCGGCGTCCTGCAGGTAGTCGGCGGCGCAGGCCGTGTCTTCGCGCTGACCGCGGCTGAGGATCTTGCTATCACGCCAGTCGAACGAGCCGTTGATGAAGCCGCGGTCGAAGGTCTTGCCCCAGGATCCGCTGACCCGGTACTGCTCGCCGCCTTCTTCGAACGGCATGTTGCCGTAGGCGCTCAGCTCGATGCCATCGAAGTTGGACTTGGTGATGATGTTGATGACGCCGGCGACGGCGTCAGAGCCGTAAACCGAGGAGGCGCCGTCCTTCAGGATCTCGAAGCGTTCGATGATCGAGCTGGGGATGACGTTCAGGTCGACCGGGCCGACGGTGCCGCGGGTGCCGGCGGGGCCGACGCGGCGGCCGTTCAGCAGGACCAGGGTGCGGGTGGCGCCCAGGCCACGCAGGGAGATGGTGTTGGCGCCCGGGCCGCCGTCGGTGACGAAGCCGGTCAGCTGGTTGTTGACCTGGAAGGAGCCGCTGGCGATCGAGGACTGCTGCAGGATTTCAGCGGTGTTGACCAGGCCCTCGAGGGTCGAGGTTTCCGAGGTGATCACCTGGATGGGCGAGGAGCTGGTGAACTCCGAGCGCTTGATGCGCGATCCGGTGATGACCAGGGCCGAAACGGCGCCGTCATCTTCGGCTTCTTCTTCGTCAGCCGCGGCGGGGGCCGGCGTCTGGGCGAAGGCGACAGTCGGGCCAACCATCATCGACGCGGCGAGGCCGGCGATAAAGGTGGTTCCGAGCAAAAACTTGCGATCCAACATGATGAGCACTTTCCCCAGCAGCCCGTTGACACTCGCGACCAAAATGATCGCCGCTCGCAGAATCCGAAAGACTCTACGCGATGAGCCGATCCTAAGCAGCTTGGCGCGCCCTCACAAGAATGATGACGGGATTGAGGCTATTCGTCATTCCGGCGTTACAATCTCGCCACAGTTGGAGCGGTTCCGTGGCGCCCTGCCACTCATTGCGGCATGTTTGGGCCTTTGCTTTCGGTTGCCGGGGGCATTTCGCACTAGCCGACTGTCGTATTCCGGATAGATTGCGTCGCAGAAGCGCAGGGTGAATTGCGGCGCCCGGATTGTGCCGGGAAGGAATGGTCGAATGGCGCATATGCTGTCCGGCCTCCCGATCCGCCTCACCGTTCAGACATCGGGGTATAGAGTGAGATCAGTCCTTCAAGTCCTCCAGCGCGCGGCGGCGGCCCTTCTCGTCGGGGCCTTCGCCACGGCTGCCGCGGCCCAGGCGCCGAGCTTCCGTCTGCCCACAGCCGACGATTTTGGTCGGGAAGCCGCCATCCGCAACGTCTCCCTGTCGCCGGACGGCAAGCACATCGCCGCCCTGATGTCGCCCGACGGCGTCACCGCCTATGTCGCGGTCTGGGCCACGGACGCCGTCGACAAACCCCCGGTCACTATCGGCTGTGGCGACCGCAACCGCTGCATGGGCGTCAGCTTCATCAAGAATGACCGGCTCTCGATCAACATCCGCCAGCAGATCAACAGCGGCGCGATCAAGGGCCACCTTTTCCGGTCCTTCATCACCAGGCTGGACGGCAGCAACCAGGTGGCGGTTGACGGCTCCAAGGACCCGAACAATTTCGAGAGCGTCCGGATCGTCGATTCCCTGCCCCAGGATCCGCGCCGGATCCTGATCACCGTCACCAGCGGCGCCAATGCCGGCAGCTATTACAAGGTCGATGTCTATTCCGGTTCGCGCCAGAAGGTGTTCCAGGGCTCGGACAAGTTCTTCGAGGAGCGCCGCGACCTGAAGGGCGACTTCCGCGCCCGCCAGTCCCTCGGCTACGAAAATGGTGACGCCTATATCGCCCAGTGGATCCGCGAGGGTGAAGCCTGGGTTGAACACTTCCGCTGGTACGCCAAGAACCGCGAGCCGACCGAAGTGGTCGGTTTCACCGCAGATTCCAACATCCTCTATGTTCGCACCAACAATGGCGGCGACAATACCGGCATCTATGAATACGACGTCAAGGCGCGCAAGATCCTGGAACAGGTCTTCGCCTTCAAGTCGTTTGACGCCCTGGGCGTGGTGCAGTCCCGCTCGGCCAACACCTATGGCGACCTGCTGGGCTTCTTCTACGGCGCAGACACCACCCATGTTTACTGGACGGACGAGAAGCTCGCCGCCCTGACCAAGGGTGTCCGCAAGGCGCTTGGCGTCCGCACCGTGCCGGTTCAGTGGACCGACATCGCCACCGGCGAAAAGATCCGCTACGCCACGGCCGACGGCTTTGACGTCGAGCTGTCCGACTGGTCCGACGATTTCAAGTACGCCATCGTCACCAAGGTCGGCCCGCGCCAGCCTGTGGAATACTACCTGCTGACCGACAGCGGCCAGCTGTCAAAGCTGGGCGCCTCGCGGCCCTGGTTCGACACCACCGCGATGGGTGATGCGCGCCTGGTGCAATATGCCGCCCGCGACGGCCTGATGATCCCGGGCATCCTGACCACGCCCCGCAAGGACATCTATGGTCCCGGCCCCTACCCCACCCTGATTGTTCCCCATGGCGGCCCCTGGGCCCGGGACGATCTGGACTGGGATCCGTCCGGCTGGAACCAGTATTTCGCCGCCCGCGGCTATGCGGTCCTGCAACCCCAGTACCGCGGCTCTGACGGCTGGGGCCAGAAGCTCTGGCGCGCCGGCGACCGTGAATGGGGCCAGAAGATGCAGGACGACAAGGACGACGGCGCCAAGTGGCTGATCGCCCAGGGCATCGCCAACCCCGACCGCATCGCCATGCATGGCTACAGCTATGGCGGCTATGCGGCCATGGCCGCCTCGGTCCGCCCCAACGGCCTGTATCAATGCGCCCTCGCCGGGGCCGGTCCCTCCTCCATGAACTACATGCAGACCCGGACCTCGTTCAACAGCTTCCAGGAAGAGTATCAGGGCCAGACCATCGACGGCCTCTCGCCCCTGGACAATGCCAGCAAGGTGTCGATCCCGGTCTTCATCTATCACGGTGAGCGGGACACCAACGTGCCCATCAGCCAGTCGGAGAAGTTCGTCGCGGCCCTCAAGGCCAATGGCAAGTTTCACAAGTATCTGGAACTGAAGGGCATGGGCCACTCCTACAACACCTGGGAAGCCGGTCAGACGGCAGAGGTGCTGAATGCCGTGGAAGCCTTCCTCAAGACCGACTGCGGCCCCGGCGGCCTCTGACCGCCTCACCAACGTCTACAATCAAGGGGCCGAGGGAAACCTCGGCCCTTTTTTTGTGTCGTCATCCCGGACGGCCCGAAGGGACGATCCGCGACACAGAGTTGACAGAGCTCAATTGCGAAGCTGCGCGGTGCGCGCCCCTGCCCCTCTGGGTCCCGGCTCTTCGCTGCGCTGCGACCGGGATGACGGTGCAATTGGGGTTGGTCATGATCCACCCCGCTTCACCCATCCGGCCCCGTCATCCCGGACGGCCCGAGGGGTCGATCCGGGACCCAGAGTTGACAGAGTGCGGATTTCGAAGCTGCGAAATCTCCGCCCCCACCCTCCTGGGTCCCGGCTCTCCGCTGCGCTGCGGCCGGGATGACGGTGCAATTGGGGTTGGTCATGATCCACCCCCGCTTCACCCATCCAGCTCCCGTCATCCCGGACGGCCCGAAGGGTCGATCCGGGACCCAGGGCCGACAGAGCACGATTGGGAAGCTGCGAAATCTCCGCCCCCGCCCCTCTCGATCCCGGCTCTTCGCTGCGCTGCGGCCGGGATGACGGTGTTACTGATTGAGGGTCTCGTAGAGATCGCGCCATTGCGGATTGTTCGCTTCGATGAGCGCCAGCTTCCACGCCCGTCGCCAGCGCTTCAACCGCTTCTCGAAAGCGATTGCTTCAAGCGCCGTGGGAAAAGCGGCATACCACACCAGCTTTCGAACATCGTACCGATCAGTGAAGACACTGGCCGTCCCTTCACGATGTCCCCAGACCCGGCGTGACAGATTGCTGGTGACGCCAACATAGAGCGTGCCGTTGCGGTCGCTGGCCAGAATGTAGACAGTAAAGCGCCGCTCCATACGTATATACCTTTAGATTTTTCACCGCCTTAATACTCTGATAGCCTGATTATAAACCCCCGTCATCCCGGACGGCCCGAAGGGACGATCCGGGACCCAGAGTTGACAGAGAGCGGATGGGAAGCCGCGCAATATGCACCCTCGCCCCTCTGGGTCCCGGCTCTTCGCTGCGCTGCGGCCGGGATGACGGTGCAATTGGGGTTGGTCATGATGCACCCCCGCTTCACCCATCCAGCCCCGCCATCCCCCCAAACGAAAGGCGGCGGGCCTAGGGCCCGCCGCCTCCGTAACTCACTTCAGACTGGATGGATTAGAAGTCCAGGGTGAAGCCCATGAAGACGTAACGACCGAAGGAGTCGTAGGTCTGCGGGTAGGTGTTGCCGTTGCCGGTGGTGCCGACGCTGTAGGACAGCTGCGGATCATCATCCAGAACGTTGTTCACGCCGACGCGGAAGCGAGCCGAGTCGGTGGCCTTCCAGGAGGCGAACAGGTCGAAGTAGTTTTCAGCGTCGAACACGCCGTCGATACGGCCAGCCGAACCGGTATCCAGCTCGACTTCACCGATGTGGCGCCAAGTGCCGGCCAGATCGATACCCCACGGGGTATCCCACGACAGACGAGCGCGGTGACGCCATTCCGGGGTCGGGGTGCCGCAGACGCCGCCGAACTTGCCAACACAGTCGCCAACGCTGGAGTTGGAGGCGTCAGACGCTTCCATCCAGGTGCCGATGAAGTTGACGTCCATGCTGCCCAGTTCACCGACATCGAAGCCATAGTTGGCCACGAGGTCGACACCCGAGGTTTCGAGCGAACCGACGTTGATGTTGAAGTCTTCAACATAGCCGCTGCCGACCCAGAGCTGGCCGTTGGCGTTACGGTTGATACGGGCGCAGGCCACGGCGTCGCCGCCGGTGTAGCAATCCGAAATCGTGTTGGCCGCACCGTAGGTGGTGATCAGGTCTTCAACTTCGATGTTGAAGTAGTCGATCGACACGTTCAGGCCGGGGATGAACGCCGGGGTCAGGACGAAACCGACCGTGTAGGTCTTGGCCGATTCCGGGCTGAGGTTGGGGTTACCACCACCGAGCAGGTTGTACTGACCAGCCGGGCTGTCCAGGGCGCCGGTGCCGTATTGAGCGGCGGGGACGCCGGTCGCGGTACAGGCGGCGAGGGAAGCCGTGGCGGCGGTGCCGCAGGGATCCTCATCCAGGTCGAACAGACCAAAGCCCTGGGCCGTGAACAGTTCGATGACGTTCGCAGCGCGGACAGCCTGTTGATAGCTGGCGCGGAAGCGGATGTCGTCGGACGGAGCCCAGTCACCGGCCAGCTTGTAGGTGTCGGTGTTGATGCCGGTGCCGTAGTCGGAGAAGCGGTAGGCGGCTTCGACCGACAGGAGCTTAGCGAAGGGCGCATCTTCGATGATCGACATGCGGGCTTCGGCGAACAGGTCATAGACTTCCGTCGCACCGGAGAGACCGATGGTCGGGCCGCCCTGACCGGCCAGGTCGCCGGTGGCGAAGGCGGTGTCGGTGGTCGATTCCAGTTCGTCACGGCGATACTCGCCGCCGACGGCGATCTGCAGGCCGTTGGAAGCCCAGGGGGTCTTGACGCCATAGGCGCCCAGATCACCGGCCACCGAACCCGTCACGACCTGCTGGATGGTCGCAGCGCGCTGGATGCCGGGGGTCTGGAGGTAGTCCAGGGCTGCTTCGGTGACGCCGCCGATGGAGAAGATGTTCCACGGAACGCAGTTGGGGTCGGTGCCATTGACCACCGACCGGCAGGTCGGGGTGCCGCCAACGCTGACGACGTCCAGCGACCGGCCGAGGCGGGTCACGGAGAAGTCGTTCAGGTAGGTCCGGGACAGCTGGACGCGGCTGTACTGGCCGGCCACGTCATAGGACCAGACGTCGGACAGCTGGCCGCGAACGCCCAGGACGCCACGGTAGGACTGGTAACGCAGGTCATCCTGACGGCCGCCGCCTTCGACGTTCCGGCGGGCGATATACATGTCCTTGGTGTTGTCGGCGGCGATGTCGCCGGCGGTGCAGCCGATGGCGGCCGACTGGGAAGCCGACAGCATCGGGTTGCCGCAGTTGATCGTCGAGGTGCTGAAGAAGTTACCTGACGGGGCGATCTGGGCGACCGTCGAATAGTCGGTGAACATCAGCTGGGTGAAGACTTCAGCCTTGTCGTTGACCTCGTAACGACCGACGGCGCCGAGCGAGTAACGCTCGTCGGGGCGCTGGTAGTAGTTGATCGGACCGAAGTTGTATTGGTCGGTAGCGGCGTTGAACGGACGGAAGGTGTTGCCGGTCGCCGAGTTGATCGTGAAGTTGTAGGTCGCGAAGTCCGTGAAACGACCCGGGTAGCTGGTGCTGGAACCGCCGCAGGTGAAGTTCTTCGGCAGGGCGGCGGTCGGGGCGCCGATGGAGCAGCCCGAGAAGTCGCGGTCGGCCTGGGAGATGGAGTCGTTGTTCCGGTAGGTGACATAGGCGGTGATGTTACCCTTGTCGTCCGGCGAGCTGACGCCCATCAGCATCGACACTTCCTTGCCGTAGCCGTCGATGACATTGTCGTCGGGCAGCTGGAACTGCGACGGGTTGGTCAGGGCGCGGGTGGCGAGCGTCGTGCGGATATTGCCGACGCCGCTGAAGTCGTTGTTGTGCTGGTAGAAGCTGTACTGGCCCGACAGCTGAACGCCTTCGAAGTCCTTCTTCATGATGAAGTTGACAACGCCGGCGATGGCGTCCGAACCGTAAACGGCGGAAGCGCCGCCGGTCAGGACTTCAACCCGCTCGACCAGGGCCGAAGGGATCTGGTTCAGGTCGGCTGCCGGATCGTTCGGCGAGCCGTAGGGCAGGCGGCGACCGTCGACCAGCACCAGGGTGCGGACGGAGCCGATGCCCCGCAGGTTGACGGTGGCGGTGCCGGAGGCGCCGTTGGAAACGGTGGAGTTCTGCGCGGCGAAAGCCTGCGGCAGCTGGTTCACCAGGTCTTCAACGCGGTTCACGCCCTGGGTGGTGATGTCTTCCGACGTCACCTGGGTGACCGGGCTGGTGGTGACCAGGTTCGGTTGCGGGATGCGCGAGCCGGTGACGTAGACGGCGTCGACTTCACCCTCGTCCTGGGCAAAGGCCGGCGCAGCGGCGGCGAACGCCGCGAAGGCGGCCCCGCAAATCATCGTGGATGCCAGCAGGCGTCCGCGCGTGGAATGGTTTCTCAACTTAGTCCCTCCGAGCCAGCGCGCCGTATCTTCACGGTCGCGCTCCCCTCAAAAGCGTGAATTCGGGCCTCCCGGACGTAG
>CAMAVA010000003.1 GCA_945861515.1 Brevundimonas vancanneytii
GATCAAAGCGGGATCAAAGCAAGAACATCGTCAGAAACTGAGCGCAAACAGACACCTAAGCGTCACAGTTCAGATTCGCCTGCAAGGCGATATGTCATCCCGCCGCACGGATGGCCTCGATCTTTTCCCACAGGGCCAGAGTCACGTCGGGGCCGCCGAACCGTTTCAGCTGCTGGGCGCCGGTGGGGGAGGTCACATTGATCTCGGTCAGGTAATCGCCGATGACATCCACCCCGACAAACAGCAGACCCCGGCGCTGCAGTTCCGGTCCGATGATGGCGCACAGTTCCAGGTCGCGGGCCGTCAGGTCCACCGCCTCGGCCCGGCCGCCCCGGGCCAGGTTGCTTCGGACCTGGCCGCTGGCCGGCACCCGGTTGATGGCCCCGACCGGCTGGCCGTCGACGAGCAGGATGCGCTTGTCGCCCTTGCTGACGGCCGGGATGAAGGCCTGGGCGATGACCGGCTCGCGGCCGATCATGGCATGCAGTTCCAGCAGGGCGTCGAGATTGGGGTCGCCCTTCAACAGGCGCACAACCCCCGAACCACCGCCGCCATAGAGGGGCTTGAGCACGATATCGCCGTGCCGCTCCTGGAAGTCGCGAATGGCTTCCGGATCACCGCTGATCAGGGTCGGCGGCTGGACGCCCGGAAATTCGGTGACGAACAGCTTTTCGGGGGCGTTGCGCACTTCGGTGGGATTGTTCACCACCAGGGTGGCGGGATGCACCGCGTCCAGGAAATGGGTGGCGGTGATATAGGCCATGTCGAAGGGCGGGTCCTGGCGCATCAGGACCACGTCGATGTCCTCGGCCAGGTCCAGGGTTACAAAGGGACCTGCAGTCACATGGTCGCCCTTGACCGGCCGGATGGTCACCGCCTGGGCCCGGGCCCGCACCCGGCCGTTTTCCTGGGTCAGATGGTCCGGTGAATAGACCCAGAGGCTGTGCCCGCGTTCCTGGGCATTGAGCATCATCAGGAAACTGGAATCGGTATCGATATTGATTCCGCCGATGGGATCCATCTGGACGGCGACGCGCAGGGTCATGGGAGCTCCGCAAAACTTCAGTCGCTAAGGTGAGGCCGCCCGGGCGATTTCGCCATAGGCCGCCGGTTATTTCAGGCCGGGGTCAGCGCCGGCCGGGTCAGTTGAGGGTCCGCCTCAGGCGGTCGCGGCTGGCCCTGGCGGCCATGGCGGCCTCGCCCTGAAGTGCGCCGGTCCGGGACAGGGCCTCCAGGGCGCCGCCGAGAATTCCTTGCGCCTCACGGGCCTGGGCGACATCGAGCCAGAGGGCGGGAAGGGCCGGGGCGATCACCGCCCGACGCGATGCCGCCCGTTCCGCGCCGGCCCAGTCCTGCGCCGCATTGGCCCGGGCCAGGAGGTTGTTCTGGAGCCGGATCAGCACGCTTCGGTCGCTGACCGGGGCCATCAGCTGGTCAGGACGGCCGGCCAGGTCCGGAGCCAGACCGGCCCGCATGGCGCGGCGGGTCAGTTCCGAGGGCAGGACCACCCGGCCATCGCTGAAGGGGTCCAGGGCCATCAGCCCCTCGGTGGTCTCGATCCGCAGGAGGAAGTGGCCCGGAAAATCCACCCCCTGGACCTTGAGACCGCAGGCCCGGGCGGCATGGAGATAGACGATGCCCAGCATCACCGGCAGGCCCTTGCGGCGCTGGGCCAGGGCGATCAGATCGGCATTGTCCGGGTGATCATAGGTCATCAGGTCGCCGGTCAGACGCAGGTCTCCGGACATCGCTTCGGCCAGGGCTGCCTCGCCCCCCAGCTGTTTCAGATGAACCGCCAGCCGCTCCACGGCATGCCGGCCGAGGGCCTCTGCGTCGGCGGGATCGCGGCCGGGGTCTTCGTGAAGGGCGCAGGCCAGGGCCGCCTCGAACAGGGCAAACCCGTCATCCGGCGCCTGGCCAAGGCGGATGAGGGTCTGAAAGGCGTCTTCACGGGTCATGGCCCTCAATAGCCTCCCGGCCAGGCATCTGGAATATGGCGCGGCCATCGCCCCGGGCTGACCACCATCAGGTCCAGCCGCAGGGTGCAGCCTTTCAGGGCCGGCCGGTTCTGCATCAACTGGGCGCCGGCCCGGCGCAGCCGCTCCCTCTGGTCCGGCCGCACCGCCTCCAGCGCCGCCTGGGCCGTCAACCGGCTCTTGACCTCGACCACGGCCAGAACCCCGCCCTTGAGGGCCAGGAGGTCAATCTCGCCCCGTCGCGTGCGCAGGCGAAATCCCAGGATCCGGTAGCCGCGCAGCAGCAGGACCAGGGCGGCCCAGACCTCGGCCCGGCGGCCGGACCTTCGCGCCGCCCCGCCCCTTTGCCGGCGGGCCTGGCTCACCGGCCTTCCCGCAGCGCCAGGGCCATGCGGTAGAGATCCCGGCGCGGCAGGCCGAGGCTCCTGGCCACCTCAGAGGCCGCCTCGCCCGGCGGCAGGCGGGTCAGGGCCTCGACCAGGGCCGACTGGGCGTCGGCGGCCGTGGCCACCTCGGCCTCGCCCGGCCCGACAATGATGACGATCTCGCCCTTCGGGTCATCCAGGGCCGGGTCCTGGGCCAGGATATCCAGGGTCCCCCGGACGCAGGTCTCATGCAGCTTGGTCAGTTCCCGGGCCACGGCGGCAGGACGGGGGCCGAAGACGGCGGCCATGTCGGCCAGGCTGGCCGCCAGCCGCGAGCCGCCCTCGAAGAAGATCAGGGTGGCCCGGATCGTGGCCAGTTCCGCCAGGAAGGTCCGGCGGGCGGCGCTGCGCGGCGGCGGAAACCCGGCAAACAGGAACCGGTCGGTGGGCAGGCCGGCCAGGGTCAGGGCGGCCAGGGCGGCGGACGGGCCGGGGATCGGGATGACCGCATGGCCTGCCGCGATGGCGGCCCGGGCCAGGCCATAGCCCGGATCGCTGACCATGGGGGTGCCGGCGTCGCTGACCAGGGCGACGCGCCCGCCCCCGGCCAACAGGGCAAGGGTCTTATGGGTGGGGCCGCGCGGGTCTTCCCGGGCGGCGGCATGTTCGTCGAACCGTTCCATCTTCCTGGACAGGCCATAGGCCGTCAGCAGCTTGGCGGTGACCCTGGTGTCCTCGGCCAGGACCAGGTCGCAGCCGTTCAGCACATCCAGGGCCCGCAGGGTGATATCCCTCAGATGGCCGATAGGGGTGGCGACCAGATAGAGGCCGGGGTCCAGGGGCGCCTCGGACAGGGCGGGAACGGGCGGGCGTTTGGACACAAAACCTCTGGGGCGACCGATCGGGAACGGGGGTGCAAAGGATACAGCGCCTTGCCGCCCGGCGTCCGTCAAGGGATAGAGGGAGACCTTTTGCAAGGATCAGGGCCGCCCATGAACAAGGTCATTCTCTGGATCGTGCTGATCGTGGTCCTGACCGGCGCCGGCCTGGGCGGCTGGTGGTGGCTGGATCTGCGCTGGCGGCCCCAGGTGGTGACCCGCCACCAGGGCGAGATCGTGAAGATTCTCGATGCGTCAGGCTATGTCTCGCCCAAGCTGACCGGACCCAGGCTCTACATGATCGGCTTCCGCAGCTGTCCGGACTGTATCCGGTTCAAGACGGAGGTCTTTCCGGCCCTGCATGCCGCCGGGGTCGACACCCGGGTCATCGAGATCGCCCGGGATGACTTGAACGGCGCCGAGAAATCCACCCCGGCCGAGCGGACCACCGTGGCGGAACTGTGGATCAACCGGGACTGGACCCTGTTCGAACGCTGGGCGGCGGTGCCGGCCGACGCCTGGACGGCGCCGGGCCTTGGCCCGGCCGACGGGGACATGGCCCGCACGGCCGTGGTCGAGGCCGGCCGCAAGATGGTGCAGGACCTGCGCCCGCTGCTGACCGCCAACGGCGTCAAGGTCAGCCCGGCGGGAATCCGCTATCCGACCCTGGTCTGGTGGACCCAGGACGGTAAGATGAAGGCCTGCGCCTGCGAGGACCGTGAGACCTACCGCTATCTGCGGGCGGACCTGGGCGCGGCCCCGGCCCGTTATTGACCCCATCCCTGATGACCTGAAGATCAGGGACGAGACCCATGCCTGACTCTGTTCGCACCGCTTATCGACAGCGCCTTGCCGAAGGGCTGATCCAGCCGGACGCCGCCCAGGAGCGGGCGGTGGAGGCCCTTTGCCGGCTGGAATCCGATCTCGACCGGGCAGGTGAGCCGGGCTTTTCCCTGTTCGGCCGCAAGCCCAAGAGCCAGAGGGGGCTCTATCTCTGGGGACCGGTCGGGCGGGGCAAGTCCATGCTGATGGACCTGTTCTTCGACAGCGCCCCGGTGGCGAAGAAGCGCCGCATCCATTTCCATGGCTTCATGGCCGAGGTTCACGCCTATGTGGACGCCTGGCGCAAGGGCGACGCTGCGGCCCGCAAGGCGCTGTTCGGCCAGGCGAAAGGGGATGATCCCATCGCCCCGACCGCCGACGCCATCGCCGCCGACGCCAGGCTGCTGTGTTTTGACGAGCTGCAGGTCACCGACATCGCCGACGCCATGATCCTGGGCCGGCTGTTCGAGGCCCTGTTCGAGCGGGGGGTGACCCTGGTGGCCACCTCCAACCGCCCGCCGGAAGACCTCTACAAGGACGGTCTGAACCGGCAGCTGTTCCTGCCCTTTGTGGACATGCTCAAGAACCGGCTGGAGGTCGTGGCGGTGAAGGGACCGAAGGACTTTCGCCTGGACCGGCTGCGCTCGGCCCGGGTCTGGCTGGCGCCCGACGATCCCGACAACCAGCGACAGTTCGACCGGCTGTGGACCGACATGCTGGACGGCCAGGCCGAAACGGGCGCGACCCTGGAGGTCCTGGGCCGTCGGCTGCATCTGCCCCGGGCCAGCGGCGGGCTGGTGCGGGCCAGGTTCGCCAGCCTGTGTGAGCACGCCCTGGGACCGCAGGACTATCTGGCCCTGGCGGCGCGGTTCCACACGGTGTTCCTGGAGGACGTGCCCCGGCTGACCCCGGCCCGCCGGGACGCCGCCAAGCGGTTCAACACCCTGGTCGACGCCCTGTACGAGGCCCGGGTCCGGCTGGTCGCCCTGGCCGCCGTCCGCCCGCGAGACCTCTATCCCGAAGGCGACGGCTCCTTTGAATTCGAACGCACCGTCTCCCGGCTGGAAGAGATGCAGTCCACCGGCTGGCTGGAACAGGAGCGGGACTGAGCCTCGCCAACGGGCAGGCGGCCATTGCCAGGCGTTGGAATGGAGGCTGCCGGTTGGTCGCCCAAGGTTCCTGTTCGCCTGTCACCCGCTTTTGTTTGACACGGGCGCGATGGGGGTTAAATCCGGGGCAGTGCCAGTTCAGGGCCCAGAAAATCCGGAATCGCAATGACGCAAGCCTCTTCAGGCGGTCGTGAACGGCCGCTCTCGCCGCACCTGCAGGTCTGGCGCTGGCATGTGACCATGCTGACCTCGATCCTCAACCGGGTGACCGGGGTGGGGCTCTATGGCGCCACCCTCCTGGCTGCCGCCTGGGCGGTGACCCTGGCGGCCGGGCCGCGGGCCTATGGCCTCTATATGGGCCTGCTGGGCTCCATCCCCGGCAAGGCGGCGCTGTTCCTGGTGACGGTTTCCCTGTTCTACCACCTGGGCAACGGCGTGCGGCATCTTGTCTGGGACGCCGGTCGCGGCCTGGACATCAAGTCGGCCAATGCCAGCAGCGCAGCGGTCATCGCCTTTGGCCTGGTGGCGGCGGTCGCCGTCTGGATCGTGGCCGGCCTGATGGGAGCCCTGTGATGAGCCATCCCTACCGCACCCCCCTTTCCCGCGCCCGGGGCAACGGCGCCGCCGGCCATGGCGCCGGACACTGGATCGCCGAGCGGGTCGGGTCGATCGCCCTGGTCCCGCTGATCCTCTGGGTGGTCTATGCCGCCCTGCAGCTGGCCCCCATGAGCCGGGACGGCGCCATCGCCTGGCTGGGCCAGCCGCTGAACGCGCTTCTGATGATCCTGACCTTTGTCGTCAGCATCTGGCACATGCATGACGGGCTGCGGGTCGTGATCGAGGACTATCTCGCGACCATCTTCGTCAAATCGGCGGCCCTGCTGGCCAATCTGTTCATCTGCGTCCTGGCCGGTGGCCTGGCCGTGATTTCGATCCTCAAGATCGCACTGGGAGCGGCTCTCTAGCCATGGCGACCTATCAGTTCATCGACCATACCTATGACGTCGTTGTCGTCGGGGCCGGCGGTTCCGGCCTGCGGGCCGCCCTTGGCTGCGCCGAGGCCGGGCTGAAGACCGCCTGCGTCAGCAAGGTCTTCCCGACCCGCTCCCACACCGTGGCGGCCCAGGGCGGCATTTCCGCCAGCCTGGGCAACATGGGCGAGGATGACTGGCGCTGGCACATGTACGACACCGTCAAGGGGTCGGACTGGCTGGGCGACCAGGACGCCATCGAATACCTGACCCGCAATGCGCCGGCCGCCGTCTATGAGCTGGAACATTGGGGCGTGCCCTTCAGCCGCACGGCCGAGGGCAAGATCTATCAGCGCGCCTTTGGCGGCATGACCAAGAACTATGGCGAGGCGCCGATCCAGCGGACCTGCGCCGCCGCCGACCGCACCGGCCATGCCATGCTCCACACCATGTACGGCCAGAGCCTGCGCCGGAACGTGGAGTTCTTCATCGAGTATTTCGCCCTCGACCTGATCATGGACGACGGCGTCTGCCGGGGTGTCACGGCCTGGAAGCTGGACGACGGCGCCCTGCACCGGTTCCAGGCCCAGAAGGTGATCCTGGCCACCGGCGGCTATGGCCGGGCCTATTTCAGCGCCACCAGCGCCCATACCTGCACCGGCGACGGCAACGCCATGGTGTTGCGCGCCGGCCTGCCGCTGCAGGACATGGAGTTCGTGCAGTTCCATCCGACCGGCATCTATGGGGCCGGCTGCCTGATCACCGAAGGCGCCCGGGGCGAGGGCGGCTATCTGACCAACAGCGAGGGCGAGCGGTTCATGGAGCGCTATGCGCCCTCCGTGAAGGACCTGGCCCCCCGGGACATGGTCAGCCGGGCCATGACGATCGAGATCCGTGAAGGCCGGGGCGTGGGCCCCAACAAGGACCATATCTTCCTGCACCTCGATCACCTCGACCCCAAGGTGCTGCATGAGCGGCTGCCGGGGATATCCGAGACGGCCAAGGTCTTCGCCGGGGTCGATGTGACCAAGGCGCCGATCCCGGTCCTGCCGACCGTCCACTACAACATGGGCGGCATCCCGACCAACTATCACGGCGAGGTCCTGACCCTGAAGGACGGCGAGCCGGACACCCCGGTGCCCGGCCTGATGGCGGTGGGCGAGGCGGCCTGCGTCTCGGTCCATGGGGCCAACCGTCTGGGCAGCAACAGCCTGATCGATCTGGTGGTGTTTGGCCGGGCCGTCGGTCTGCGCTGCGCCGACACGGTCAAGGCCGGGGCCACCCAGCCGGAAATGAAGGACAGCTATACCGAGGCGCACCTGGCGCGGTTCGACCACTTCCGCAACGCCAATGGCTCGACCTCCACCGCCGCCCTGCGGCTGGACATGCAGAAGGCCATGCAGGAGGACGCCGCCGTGTTCCGCACCGGCGAAACCCTGGCCTCGGGCGTCGAGCGGGTTGCCAAGGTCATCTCCGGCCGGGCCGACATCAAGGTCGTAGACCGGGGCCTGGTCTGGAACAGCGACCTGATGGAGACCCTGGAGTTCGACAACCTGGTCGGCCAGGCGGCGGTCACGGTCGGCGGCGCCCTGCACCGCACCGAAAGCCGCGGCGCCCATGCCCGGGAGGACTATCCGGATCGCAATGACGGGGAGTGGATGACCCACACCCTGGCTTGGTTCGATGATGTCACGGGCGCTGTCCGGTTCGATGCCCGGCCGGTCCACAGCTACACCATGACCAACGAGATCGCCTATATCCCGCCCAAAGCCCGGGTCTATTGATCGTGCTGACCGGCGGCTGCCAGTGCGGGTTCCTGCGGTACGAGGCGTCCGGCGTCCCGTTCGAGGAGACGCTTTGCCATTGTTCCCTGTGTCGTGGCACGACCGGGGCCCCGGCTGTGGCCTGGTTCAGCGTCCGGCCGAGGGATTTCAAGTTCACCGAGGGCAAGCCGACCCGCTATGCCTCGTCCGAGACCGGAACCCGCAGCTTCTGTCCCCAGTGCGGCGCCCAGGTGACCTTCCAGAGCACGGCCCATCCCGGCGAGCTCGTTGTCACCACAGCCACCCTGGATGATCCGGACGCGGTCCCGCCCAAGGACCAGACCTGGGTCTCCAGCCGGGTGCGGTGGATGGACGATGTGCCCTCCTTGAACAGCTATCCGCGCGATCGCGCCGAGGGCCGGACATGATCCGATCTGCCTGCTGTGTTGAAATCCAATTCTTCTTCGACCCCAAGGATTCCGCCTGATGGTCCAGCTTTCGCTTCCCAAGAATTCCCGCGTCGGCAAGGGCCGGCACTATGCCGCGCCGAAGGGCGCCAGGAAGGTCAAGACCTTCAAGATCTACCGCTATGATCCGGAGGGAACGGAAAATCCGCGCTGGGACACCTATGACGTCGATGTCGAGGCCTGCGGCCCGATGCTGCTGGACGTCCTGATCCACATCAAGAACGGGGTCGACCCCACCCTGACCTTCCGCCGGTCCTGCCGGGAAGGGGTCTGCGGCTCCTGCGCCATGAATATCGGCGGCCGCAACACGCTTGCCTGCACCCGCGGCTGGGAAGAGGTCGACGGCAAGGAAATCACCATCAGCCCGCTGCCCAGCATGCCGGTGGTCAAGGACCTGGTCCCCGACCTGACCATGTTCTACGCGCAGTACGCCTCCATCGAGCCCTGGCTCCATACCGAGACGCCCGAGCCCCAGAAGGAATGGCGCCAGGCCCCGGAAGACCGCGCCAAGCTGGATGGCCTGTACGAGTGCATCCTCTGCGCCTGCTGCACGACCAGCTGCCCCAGCTACTGGTGGAACGGCGAGCGCTATCTGGGCCCGGCCACCCTGCTGCAGTCCTATCGCTGGCTGATCGACAGCCGCGACGAGGCCACCGGCGAGCGGCTTGACGCCCTGGAAGACCCCTTCAAGCTCTATCGTTGCCACACCATCATGAACTGCGCCCAGGTCTGCCCCAAGGGGCTGAACCCGGCCAAGGCCATCGCCGAGGTCAAGAAGATGCTGGCCGAGCGGGTGGTGTGAGGGGGACTTTTCCTTCTCCCGCCTGTCGGGAGAAGGTGGAGGCGTAGCGGCCGGATGAGGACGGCGCCGGCCTTTGAAGGTCTGCATCGACCACGCTCACCGACCTGCCGCGCTGCCCTCATCCGTCGGCCTTCGGCCGCCCCCTTCTCCCGAAGAGCAGGAGAAGGGCTTCATGAGTTTCCCATCCGTCTGAGCGGAGACCACACATCCTCTGCGTCAGGCCTGCACGCCCTGTGGCGCAAGGTCAGGCCAGCGACGCCCGGGTCGTGAGGGAGACCATTCCATGACTGATACGCTCCGACTGCCAATGGCCAGCGCCCGGCGCTCCATGGGGCTGAAACTGCTCCTGGTCTGCGCCCTGGGGCTGGTGATGAGCGTGGTGGCGCTGTTTGTCTTCCTGCTGCTCTATGACCGCACCCAGCGGGCCGAGCAGGTCAGCGAGGAGGTCGGCGAACTTGTCGGCGGCCCGCAGACCTTCCTGGGGCCGGTGCTCGGCGTGCCCTATGTGATCCCGGCGGAGAAGCCCGGCGAGTCGCCCCGGCGCGGGGTCTGGGTGGTGTTTCCGGTCACCGGCGACGCCCAGGCGACCACCCGCTCCGAGGTGCGGCGCCGATCGCTGTTCAAGACCCCGGTCTGGCAGGCCGACATCGGCATGAACTCGCGGTTCGATCTCGCCCAGGCCGGCGCCCTGACGCCCGCCGGAATGATGCTGGATTGGGACAGGGCGGAATTTCTCGTCGGGGTGTCGGACGCCCGGGGCGCGCGGTCGGACGCCAGGCTGGCGGTCAGCGGCCGGACCCTGGCCCTGGCGCCGGCGACCCTGGGCCAGCAGGCCGAGGGGCTGGAGGGAATCCGGCTGTTCGGGGCCCGGATCGGCGATCCCCGGGTCCTGGGTCAGAGCCTGCAGGCGCGGGCCGAGCTGAAGTTTTCCGGCGCCCGGCGGCTGGCCGTGCTGCCCTGGGCCAAGACCACCACCGTGCGGGCGCGGGGCGACTGGCCGCATCCCGGCTTTGATGGCGGGTTCCTGCCCACGACGCGCAGCGTGACGGCGGACGGCTTCGAGGCCCGCTGGAGCGTGCCGTTCATTGCCCGGGACGTGCCGGCCGAGGGCGACATCTCGCTGATCGGCGGGCTGTCGAAAGGCGCCCTGGGCATCTCCTTCGTGGAGATGACCAACCCCTACCAGTCGGTGGGACGGTCGCTGAAGTATGCGCCGATGTTCATGGGCCTGGTTTTCCTGGCCTTCTTCATCTTCGAGACGACGACCCGGCGGCGGGTGCACCCGGCCCAGTACCTGCTGATCGGCCTGGCGCAGATCGTGTTCTACCTGTTGCTGCTGTCGATCTCCGAACGGATTGGCTTCGACCCGGCCTTTGCGGTGGCGGCTACGGCGACCGTCGGGCTGATCTCGGTCTATTCGGGCTGGGTGTTCGAGAGCCGGCGGCAGGGGACGGTCGCCATGGCCGCCTTCAGCGCCCTTTACGGGCTGATCTATGTGCTGATGCGCCTGGAAGATCTGGCCCTGCTGGTCGGCGCGCTGGCCAGTTTCTCCGCAATCGCCTCAGCCATGTACTTCACCCGGCGCATGGACTGGTACGGCGGCGCGGCGACGTTGCCGGAGAAGGCGTAGGGTCCAGGTCGCGGCTCTTCTGCTGTCGCCAGGCGAAGAGCCGCAGCGGATCAGGCCAGCTTTAGACCGCAGTACTCTGCAAAATGCCTAAAGTCGTTGTCCAGGGTAACGAGCGGGACGTCCGAGTCGATGCAAGCTTGGGCAATCAGGGTGTCTGACAGCCTTGCTCTCAGGCCGAGCGCCAGAATTTTGCGCCGGGTCTCGCCGGCTCGTGTCCAGTATCCCTCATACAGAGGGAGCACCGGTGATCTGGCAACGAAATCAGCCGATATCGGGCCTTGCAAGGGATGCGACAGCATCTCGGTGATCACAGCTGGCGGCAAGCGCAGCGCATCGTTGTCAGCCAGTTCTGCGACGGCATCCACGGAAGGGCCTGACTTACCTGCCAGATAGGCGATCAGGGCACTGGTATCCGATGCCCCGATCAAGGGAGCACATGGCCCGATTCATCAAAATCCCGATCCTCGCGCAAGGCATCGATATCGATGTCCAGATGCACCTTGCCGCGCAACGCCCTGAACTGGCGGTGCCATTCGGCAGTGTTATAGGCCTGCAGAGCAAGTCGAAGGGTTTCCGTCACGCCTTCGCCGGAGAGCCTCTGTGCCGTACTCAACAACGGTTCGGGGAGGTGCACGGTGATTTTCCGGATCGCGGTCATGACACTAGTGTGCCATAAACAGTTTATGGCGTCCACGCACGTTGGAGTTGTGGATGCTTGGGGGGGCCTCTCGCCTCCGACGACCTTGATTGGCAGCATTCTCGCCTCGTCATGACGGCTTCTCCCCCACACCGCTTGCAATCAAAGGCTTTTGCCAACCTGTCCGCTTCGGGATAAGACAGGACTTGAGGAAAAGTGACGCAGTCGTCATTTTTGAATCGATTTGAGGGAGCGGGCCTTGGCCGATCTTGCGTCGCGGGTGGTGATTGTCGGGGCCGGCCATGCGGGCGGCTCGGTGGCGGCCTTCCTGCGGCAGTATGGTCATACCGGCCCCATTGACCTGATCGGCGACGAGCCGCTGGTTCCTTACCAAAGACCGCCGCTCAGCAAGGCCTGGCTGAAGGGCGAGGCGGATGCCGACAGCCTCTCCCTGAAGCCCGCCCAATGGTACCAGGACAATGGCTGCGCCCTGCATCTGAACGCGACGGTTGCCGGTCTCGACCGGGCGGCGCGGACGGTCCGGCTGTCGGATGGCCAGAGCCTTGCGTATGATATCCTGATCCTGGCGACCGGAGCCCGGGCCCGGACCCTGGCCCTGCCGGGCGCCGACCTGGCCGGGGTCCTGGCCCTGCGGACGGCGGCTGACGCCGAGGCGCTGAAGGCCTGTCTCGGGCCCGGCAAGCGGCTGGCCGTGGTTGGTGGCGGCTATGTCGGGCTGGAGGCTGCGGCCTCGGCCCGGGCCCTGGGGTCGGAAGCCGTCATCATCGAGCGGGAGGCTCGGGTCCTGGCGCGAGTGGCCTGCCCGATGCTGTCGACCTTCTTTACCGACTATCACCAGGCCAGGGGCGTGACCTTCGAGCTGTCGGCCGGTGTCGAGGGCTTCGAGGGCCAGGACGGCCGGGTGACCGGCGTGCGTCTTGCCGATGGCCGGATCCTGGCCTGCGACGCAGCCCTGGTTGGCGTCGGCGCCATCCCCAATGACGAGATTGCCCAGGCCGCGGGCCTGGACTGCAAGGGCGGCATCCTGGTCGATGCCGAAGCCCGGACCTCCGACCCGGCCATCTTCGCCATCGGCGACGTGACCCAGCGGCCCCTGCCCCTCTATGACCGCACGGTGCGGCTGGAGAGCGTGCCGAATGCCCTGGAGCAGGCCAAGCAGGCCGCCAGCGCCATCACCGGCCGGCCGGGCCCGGCCCCGGAAGTGCCCTGGTTCTGGTCCGACCAGTATGATCTGAAGCTGCAGATTGCCGGCTTGCCGTTCGACGCCGACACCATCCTGGTCCGGGGCGATCCGGCGATGGCGAAGTTTGCCGTATTCCACCTGAAGGGCGACCAGATCCAGGCTGTCGAGGCCGTCAATGCCGCCCCGGAGTTCATGATGGGCAGGTCTCTCATCGGGTCCCGCAAGGCCATCTCGCGCGAGAGACTTGCGAACCCATCGGTTTCCATGAAAGAGGTCGCCGCCTGACAAGGCGCGATTGCGACAAGAGAAGGGTCAAAGGGAACGTATGGCCAAGATTACCTATGTCGAGCACGACGGCACCGAACACACCGTCGAGGTCAAGACCGGCATGTCCGTGATGGAGGGAGCGATCAAGAACAACGTTCCCGGCATCGACGCCGACTGCGGCGGCGCCTGCGCCTGCGCCACCTGCCACGTCTATGTGGACGCTGCCTGGGACGGCAAGACCGGGACCAAGTCGGCCATGGAGGAATCCATGCTGGACTTCGCGGAGAACGTCGAGAGCAACAGCCGGCTGTCCTGCCAGATCAAGGTCACAGACGATCTGGACGGCCTGGTCATCCGGATGCCGGAAAGCCAGCACTGATCCTGCGGGGGAGCCGGGCCTAAAGTCCCAGCTCTCTCTGGCCGCCCTCGATCCGGGTCGATTCCGGCAGATGGCAGGTGAAGACCGCGCCATGGCCGGGCTCGCTTTCGAGGGCCACCCAGCCGCCATGCAGTTCGACCAGGCTCTTGACCAGGGCCAGGCCCAGGCCCGGACCGCCCCGGTCGCGGCCGACAAACCGGTCGAAGATATGGGCCTGTACATGGAAGGGTATGCCCCGCCCTGTGTCCGCCACCGCCAGCCTGACCTCGCCCGGCGCCCGGCGGGCTGACAGGGTGATGGCGCCGCCAGGCGGAGTCTGGCGCAGGCCATTCTCCACAAGGTGATCCAGGACCTGGGCGAACCGCTTGGCGTCCCCGCGAATCACGCCGGCCTGCGGATCGCAATCCACCACCAGGGACAACTGTCCCGCCTCGAACCGTTGTGTCCAGCGCTCGGCGGTCTGTGTCAGAAGGTCACAGACCCGGACGTCCGCTACCTCCAGCGCCATTTCGCCAGCATCGATGGCAGCGATATCCAGGACATCGTCGATGGAGCGGCCAAGCTGGGCCCCGGCCGACCGCACGGCGGCCAGGTGTCCCCGGGCGCGGTCGGGAAGGGCGTCGCCCATCCGCTCCAGAAGTTCGGAATAGCCGATGATGGTGGTCAGGGGCGTGCGTAGTTCATAGGAGACATTGCCGACAAACTCCCGCTTCAGCCGCTCGGCCTCGGCCAGGGCGGACTCCCGGTCGGCCAGGGCGCTTTCCAGCCGCCTTGTGTCGGTGATGTCGGCAAAGGCGATGAGAGTCGCGCCATCGGGCAGCGGCCTGGACTGCCAGGACACGATCCGGCTGTCGCTGGTGCGCACCTCGCCGGACGCCAGGGCGCGGGACTTGGGGTCCGGATCGGCGATCCGTCCCTTCAGTTCCGTCCAGAAGACCTGATCGTGCAGCCGCGGCAGGCAGCCAGCCACAACGCCTTCGAAATCCACCGGCCCTGAAAGCTCGCTCGCCGGAATGTTCCAGAACCCGGCAAAGGCCTCGTTGTGCAGGCGAAGGCGGCCATCGGCCCCGAACACCGCCACGGCGTCATTGAGCTTGTCCAGGGTGGCCTGCTGAACCTGGATGAAGGCATTGTAGCGGGCCTTCAGCTTCAGCTCGTCGGTGATGTCGGAAAACAGCAGCAGCGCCCCGCCCAGGGGATGGGGTTGATGGACGACCCGCAGGGTGCGGCCGTCGGGCAGGCTCCAGAGGTCATCGGGGTGCGGGCCGAGGGATTCATACCGCGCCAGTTCCGCAGCCTTCCAGCCGGCATAGTCTGCGGTTTCCGGCAGACGGCGGCGCTGGCGCAGCCGGTCGAGGACCTCGCCATGGGTGGGATGATCGGCCAGCCAGGCCGGCTCCAGGGCCCAGAGCTCGGCGAAGGCGGCATTGTGGAAGGAGAGCTTGCGGTTCTGGCTGAAGATCGCCACGGCCTCGGCGATGTGGTTCAGGGTCTCGTCATGGGCGGCCACATGGCGCTTGAGGGCCTCGCGGATGTCTTCCGACTCTGTCAGGTCCCGGGCGCTCAGGGCGACATCGCCACCTTCAAGGGGCATGGCGCGGATGCGGAAGGCCCGCCGGCGGCCCAGGACCGTGATCCGCTTGACGGTCTCGCGCCGTTCGCCGGCCTCGGCGGCTTCCCGGGCAAGCGCGTCGGTCTCCGGGTCGAAGGACAGTCTTCGGCTGACAGCATCGGCCAGGTCCTGGGCCCCCACGGCCTCCAGCCAGGCGGCATTGGCCCATTGGACGGCGCCATCGGCCGAGGCGATCCAGGCGGCTTCCCCCTGGGCGTCGAGAAAGGCCGCCAGCCGGGCGGCGGTCGGCAGGGCGGCCTCGCCGGCCGAGAGGGCCGTCAGCCGCAGCCAGACCTGGGCGCCTGCCGCCCGACCCTCGACCGATACCGCCCCGAAGGTTCCGCGGGATTCGAAGGCGCAGGGCTCGCCCTTTTCCATGAGGACCCTGAGGCGGCGGGCATGATCGGCATCGGCGCTGGTCATGGCCTCGAGCAGCGCCTGGACCTCCCCCGTCTCAAGATCAAAGGCTGCGAGACAGGCGGCGAGGGCCTCTTCGCCCGAGGCCAGGGCCGCATGACCGTCGTCGATCACCACCAGGGCGCAGTCAAAGGCCTCCGCCGACGCCCTGGCCGCAAGGGACCCCGCCCTCAGCTGCTCGACCTGGGTCTCGAGGGCGAGGGCGCGGGCGTCCCCGGCCCGCCGCTGGGCTACCGCCCAGAGGGTCGCGCAGACCGCCAGGCTGACCGAACCGGCCGCCGCCGCAAGAATGAGTATGGATGGGCCCACAGCCGCGCCCCTCGAATCAAGCCCCCACCATAGGCCGGGATCGCCCCTCGCGGGAACAGGTCGCCGACAGACTCTGGCGATCGCGGGACCACGGGGCCATATCTCCCCGATGATTGACTGGTCCCAGGCCCCCGCGCCCTCCCTCGATGACTTTGCAACCCTCGCCCAGGCGGCGTTCGACGCCCTGCCCCAGCCTTTCCGGGGGCTGGCCGGCGAGGCCCTGATCCGGATCGAGGACTTTGCCGAGGAGTCGGTCCTGGCGGAGATGGAGATCGAGGATCCCTTCGAACTGACAGGACTCTATAGCGGCGTCGATCTGGCCAACCGCTCGACCCTGGGTCCGGCCCCCATGGCCCCGATGATCTTTCTGTATCGACGGCCGATCCTGGATGAATGGGCGCAACGCGGCGACCTGGCCCTGGGCGATCTGGTCACCCATGTCCTGGTCCACGAGATCGGCCATCATTTCGGCCTGTCGGATGACGACATCGACCGGGTAGAATCGGAGTGAGGGGGCAAACCGTGAACGAATCGGCTAGAAACGGCCTGTGACCGCCCTGTTCGACATCGCCGCCCTGACCGCTGACATGCCCGAGGCCCGGGTCATGCGCGGCGAAAACTATTTCGCCCATGGCTGGGTCAGTCTGGTCGACCAGGGTCCGGACGGCCTGCTGGCCCATGTCATGGGCGAGCGGGGCATCGCCTATGTCGTAGACCTGCCATCGTCGGACGGGTCCGGCGCACGCTGCACCTGCCCGGATTTCCAGGACAGCGGCCTGCGCTGCAAGCATGTGGTCGCCGCCGCCCTGCAGGCCAATGCCGCCGATCCTGAAACCCTGAAGGATGTCGTCTCGCGCCTGCCCAGGCTGCGGGACATCCTGGACATGGAAGGCCGTGACGATCCCGACGGCCTGGTGGCCCTGGCCCGGCGCGACCCGGACCTGCTGCGGTCCCTGGAGACATAGTCGCCTATCGGGAATTTTTTGCCTTGCAATCTGGACATTATTTGACGAAAATCTGGAAATGAGCGAAGGCGATGTTGTCGGCAAGGACGGACGGTCAGAACGGACGCCAAGGTCCGAGGTTCTGGCCGTGACTCGCGATGGTGTGGCCCTATTGAAGGCCCCACGAGCCACACACTTCACTGAGCCGCAAATCCGCAAGAGCATCAAGAAGGTCATCGCCGCGCGACAGGCGGGATGATCAACCGACATATCTTCATTAACTGCCCGTTCTCCGACGACTACAGTCAACATTTTCACGCCATTGTCTTCACCGTCATCCGTTCCGGCTTTACGCCGCGATGCGCTCGAGAAAATGATGACGGAGGAGAAGTTCGCTTCGACAAGATCCGTCGGATCATCAGGGACTGCGCTTTCGGAATCCACGACATTTCGAAGACGGAATCCGACCCCGGGTCCGGCTTACCCAGGTTCAACATGCCCTTTGAACTTGGACTGTTTCTTGGGGCCAGAATGTTCGGCGGGCAGATCCACAGATCCAAGAGGGCGCTCATCCTGGACAAAGAGCCCTACCGCTATCAACAGTTCATCTCCGACATCGCTGGCCAGGATGTTCACGCCTATGGGGGCGACGTCGACCGACTGATCGAGCAGGTAGCGACCTGGTTGCGAGATTCCGCCGGCGAACCTGACGTTCCGGGCGGCATGGCCATCGCCGGAGACTATCGCGCCTTTACGGATGACCTGCCGGGAATCTGCCGGGATCAGCGCCTGCGTCCGGAGGAGATCACCTTCAAGGATTTCTGGAAAATGGCTGTCAGCTGGATCGCAATCGTCGCCACCTGATCACCGCCTTTCTTCCGGAAAACCTGACGGCGTGGAGTTTCTGCGAGCTCGACTTCACCGTTTCAGTTGCAGCAGCGGGACAAGCCCGAACAGGATCTGCCCGGCGAGACCCAGGAGCCCGGCTTCGGTCGCCATGCCGGCCAGGGACTGGGAGGCGCTGCGGCCGAACAAGGGGCCCGCCAGGGCCAGTTCCGTGATCATCAGCAGGCCAAAGGCCAGGGCGCCCATGGCCAACCGGTCGGCAACCCGGGCAGGGACCGCCAGGATCGTCGTCAGGCGGCGACAGACAAACCAGCTGGCCGCCAGCATCAGGGGCAGTTCGATCAGCACCGCGACCAGCTCGCCCAGCCTGGGCGCCACAAGGCTGACCCGCAGGGCGCCCAGGACGAAGCCGAACGTGAACATTACGGCGAAGTAGGCCAGGCCCGCCTTGAAGACCTTCACCGTGCCTGCGCCAGTTGCGCCTGGGCCGCATCCCGGGCCGCCGGATCACCGACATGCATCCAGAGGCCCGGCGGGGAAACGCCGAACACCCGGCCCTCGCTGGCCAGTCGCTTCCAGATTGGCGTCAGGGAGAAGGGCCCCTCGGGACCATCCGCCACCACCGAGGGCTTGCAGATATGCACCCCGACATAGACCAGGGGCGCGACCTCGCCCGTCGCCTTGAACCGCACCCGGCCGTCGGGCTCGAGAAAGACATCGCCCGTATCGTGGAATCCCAGGGATGAAACGGTCGGCGCCAGCATCAGACAGACATCCATTCGCTCTGGGTCCCAGGCCTGGGCCACGGCCTCAACGGCCGAGACGCCCCCCTCGATCCAGACCGAGTCGATATTGGCCACCCAGAAGGGCCGGTCCGGCAGCAAGGGCAGGGCCTGCCTGATGCCGCCGCCGGTCTCCAGGGCCTGGGCGCGCTCGTCCGAGACGATGATCCTGGGCGTCAGCCCCCGGGCGGTGCGCTCCGCCAGATGAGCCTCCATGCGGTCGGCGAAATAGTGGACATTGACCACGGCGGTCGTCACGCCCGCTGCCGCCAGGCGATCCAGCATATGGTCCATCAGGGCCTTGCCGCCCACCTCGACCAGGGCCTTGGGCCGATCATCGGTCAGGGGACGCATGCGGGTGCCGAGGCCTGCAGCCAGCACCATGGCCGTGTCTGGAAAAGGTGCGGCGCGTTCTGAAGACTTCATGTCCTCGCCTCGACTGGAATATGGCGGTCAAACCAGGCCTTGAGATCGACAAGGGTCGGGTCGGCCAGGCAACGGTCCAGATACCCCCACAGCCGTGGCATGAAGGCCTCGTAGCGCGGCTTGCCATCGCGGATGACCAGCCGGGCGAAGATGCCCAGGATGCGGGCGATGTTCAGGGCGCCCAGGGCGTGGAAGTCGGCGAGGGTCTGTGGCCGGTCGAGATCGGGATGCAGGGCGAGATAGCGTTCCAGACTGGCCGCTTCCCGCTCCGGACTGACATCGCGCCGGGCGTCATGCAACAGCATGGACAGATCCCAGACCCGGTGGGCCTTGACCGCGTCCTGGAAATCGATGAGCCCGACCCGGGCCGCGCCCTGGCGATCTGGCAGCCAGATCAGGTTTTCGGCGTGATAGTCGCGATGACAGAAGACCTCGGCCCCGGCTTCGGCCCGGGCGCGGATCGGTGTCCAGACCTGTTCCCAGGCCTGACGCGCCGCCGCATCCAGATCCAGGGCCGGACGCAGCTGCGGCAGCCACTCGACGAACAGATCGCTGGCCATGGTCAGGGCCAGCTGGTCATAGGTCAGAAGCGGCCAATGGGGCTCGGCTTCGCCCAGAACGGTCGGCGGCGGGACGGCATGCAGGGCCGCCAGGGCGTCTATGGCGGCGTCATAGAGCAGGGCTTCATCGGCCCCGGCCTCGATCTGGCGGGCATAGAGGCCGTCGCCCAGATCCTCGAGCACCGCCAGGCCCGCCTCGGCGTCGAAGGCCACCACCTCCGGCGCCGACAGGCCGAGGCTGCGAAGGTGGCGGGCGCAGGCGACGAAGGCGTCGACCCGACCGGCGGCCAGGCGGTAGGCGGCGTTGAAGCCGAGGGCCAGCCGCTCTTCCACCGTCGCCTCCGGGGGACAGGGAGCGGTCTCCGCCCTGGGGGGCTGATCCATGAAGATCAGGCTGGGGCCGGCCTGTGGGTGGAGACGCACATAGGCCCGGGTCGAGGCGTCGCCGGTCAGGGGTTGTCGCCGGGCGTCGCCCAGACCGTGACGGTCGAGAAAATCGGCCTTCATCGCCTCGCGTTCAGAGCTCAAGCCGTCCATCCTTCCAGGCGCCATGGGGCGTCAGGCGCGCCATGCGACCCTCGCCGTCCAGGGCAATCTCTATATCCAGTCGGTCGGGGGGAAGGCGACCCTCCAGTCGCTCCGGCCATTCGATCAGGGCGGCGCCCGCATCAAGCGCCTCGTCCAGGCCGATCTCGTAGGCCTCGTCCGGATCGGTCAGGCGGTAGAGGTCAAAATGCGCCAGGGTCAGTCCGGCGCCGTCATAGAACTGGACCAGGGTGAAGGTCGGACTGGGGGTTTCTTCTTCCGGCGAGGTCAGGGCGCGGATCAGGGCCCTCGCCAGACTGGTCTTGCCCGCTCCCAGGGGGCCGGACAGACAGATCGCCTCGCCGGGGCGCAGCAGGGGCGCCAGCGCCTGGCCAAGCCTGGCAGTTTGGCCCTCGTCGGCCAGGCGGCGCACCAGAAGGCCCCTGGTCAAAACCGGGCCTGCGGGTCCCGGGACAGGGGTCCTTCGACGAAATCCTTGAGGGCTTCGGACAGGACGGCGGACTCGCCGACCAGCCGCTCCGGGGGGATGGGCGGGCCGATCGTCAGGGTGAAGACCCGCCCCTTCTTGTTCAGAAGCTCGTGAAACAGGGTGATGTCCCGGAGTTCGGCGGAAAACCGGTCGAAAAAATGAAACAGGGTGGCCCAGGGACCGTCCACATGGACCGGCAGGACTGGCGCCCTGTACTTCTGGGCCACGGACAGGGCGGTGGGCATCCAGCTCTTGTCCTCCAGCCGGCCTTCCGCCGTACGCCGGGCCAGGCGGCCGGCGGGGAAGATGGCCAGGCACCGCTCCGCCTCCATGGCCGCGCGGGTCATCTGCAGGGTCACCCGGGTGCGGTCCCGGGTGCGTTTCTCGTCCACCCATTCGACCGGAATCAGGGCGTCTCCGAACCGGGGACAGACCCGGTGGGCGTCGGAATTGGCATAGAAGAGGATATCCGGACGCGTGCCCCTCAGGGCGTCGAACAGGGCGACCCCGTCGGCAATGCCCGTGGGATGATTGGCCACCACCACCAGCCGGCCTTCGGTCGGGACATGTTCCAGACCCCGGGCTTCGATCTTCAGATCCAGCAGTTTCGAGACATGGGCCATGGCCTCCTGACCGCTCATGGGGGCTATGGCGTCGGCCAGGGTGCGGGCCCGCCGATAGTGCAGGGCGGCATAGAGCGGCGGCCGGATCAGCGGCCAGGCCCAGGACCGGGCCAGGCGAGGCGCGCGCTCCTCGATCAGGACATCGACGATGGGGCGCGGATTAGTGGGCGATTGGCTGGGCGGCGGAGCTATGAAGTCGTCCATGAGGAAGTTTAGAACCAGTTGTGAGGCCAAGAAAGGGGCGTTGTCCAACACCTGGGCGGACGCTAGCGCCGCCGACCTGCGAGCGAACGGTTGGGATCAGGTTCAGACTGGTGATGTTTCGCCAGCCGTCACATAGTTCGCAACAGGCGGGCATGCGATGGCATCACACCCTCGGGCGAGGCGCAGGGTGGCGTGCGTTGCGGCCAACCGTGAATCCGCGTGAAGCCTGTGCCGGGCCAGGTTTTCCAGTGAGCTAAGGGCTCCCATGTCAAAAAGTGACAAGCTCTTGAGGGGCATGGCGAACAACCCGCAGGGCGGGTTTGTGATCAGCGATATCCAGGTCGTGTCGCGCGCCTTTGGACTCAGCATTCGAAATCCGACCGGTGGCAGCCACTACAGTATCTCCCATGCATCCCAGGTCGCGATCCTGACTATCCCCGCCCGACGGCCCATCAAACCGATATACATCCGACAGTTCGTCGCCTACGTTCAGGCTGTCGAAGCGAGCAGAGACAATGGCTCATCCCCCGTACAGGATCGTGATTGAACCCCTGCCGGAAGAAGACGGCGGCGGGTTTGTGGCTCTCGTTCCCGACCTGCCGGGCTGCATGGCGGACGGTGAAACCGACATCATGGCGCTTACCAACGCCCATGACGCCATCGAGGTCTGGCTATCCGCAAATGCGGAGATGGGCCGCCCCGCGCCGCAGCCTGAACGACGCCTCGCTCGGGTCTGAGCGAATCCCACCCACACTTTGATCGGGGTTACCTACTCCGCCGCCATGGCCAGTGGCGCGCTTCGGGCGCCCCGGACCAGCCGGCCGGGCAGGGCGCCGGTGGGGTCGCCGTCTCGATAGGTGACGATCCCGGCCACGATGGTGGCGATATAGCCGTCGGCCGCCTGGACCAGACGTCGCCCGCCGGCCGGAAGGTCGTAGGCCACGGCCGGAGCGTGCAGGGTCAGGGCCTCATGGTCTATGACATTGAGGTCGGCCCTCAGGCCTTCGGCGACCAGTCCCCGGTCCAGCAGGCCCACGGCCTCGGCGGTCTGGCGGGTCTGGAGCGAAATCACCTGTTCGATGGACAGTTTCGGGCCCCGGGTCCGGTCCCGGGTCCAGTGGGTCAGCATGCTGGTCGGGAAGGAGCCATCGCAGATCATGCCGACATGGGCGCCGCCGTCCGACAGGCCCGGCACGGTGTCGCGGTGGCTGAGCATGGCGAAGCTGGGGTCCAGGCTGCCGTTCCCGTAGTTGAGGAAGGGGTGATAGAGCATGCCCCGGCCGCCGTCCTCGAGCATATGGTCCAGGGCCAGTTCGTCCGGCCAGACGCCCCGGCCGGCCGCCAGGGCCTGGACCGTCTGGTCCTGAGTCGGCTCATAGTCGGGGCGCTCGGCCATCAGATACATGTTGTCCCAGGCTCGCAGAGCGCTGCCGGCGAAGGGACCACGGGCATTGACGGCCTCGCCCAGCAGCCGGGCCCGGAAGGCCGGATCGGACAGATGTGCGACCCGTTCCGCCAGGGGGAGATGGGCGATCTCCCCGTAGGTCTCATGCTGGCTGAAGGGATTGAGGGTCAGTTCCAGGCCGAACAGCACCCCGACCGGCCGGCCACAGACCTGGGCCTTCATGGGCAGGCCGGCGTCCACAGCAGCCTCGAGGGCGCCCAGCAGCAGCTTCCAGCTGTCCGGCGCCCTGTGGCTCTGGGCCAGGGTGAAGCTCAGGGGTCGTCCGCTGGCCTCGACGATGCGGCGGAACATGGCGAATTCTGCGGCGGGATCGGGGGTGAAATCGCTGACGATCTGCAGCACGCCCCGGCCTGCCGCCTTCATGCCCATGGCGATGCCGGTCAGCTCATCCTCGCCGGCGGTGAGGGTCGGAGTGGGCTGGCCGTCGCTGGTCCGGTGGTTGAGGGTGCGGGAGGTGGAGAAGCCGATGGCGCCGGCCTCCATGGCCGCCCGGGCAATGGCCGCCATCTTCTGGATATCGTCCGGGGTCGCCGGCTCGCGGTTGGCGCCGCGTTCGCCCATAACATAGACCCGCAGGGCGGCATGGGGCAGCTGGGCGGCCAGGTCGATGTCGAAGCGCCGCCCCTCCAGGGCGTCAAGGTAATCGGGGAAGCTCTCCCAGGACCAGGGCAGGCCTTCGGTCAGGACCGGAAAGGGAATGTCCTCCACTCCCTCCATCAGCCGGATCAGCCGGTCATGGTCCTCAGGCTTGCAGGGAGCGAACCCGACCCCGCAATTGCCCATGACCACCGTGGTGACCCCATGGCCGGACGACGGGTTGAGGCGGGTGTCCCAGGTGGCCTGGCCGTCATAGTGGGTGTGGATGTCGACAAAGCCGGGGGTCACCAGCTTGCCCGCAGCGTCGATTTCCTCGGCGCCGGGCGCCAGACCGGTTCCGATGGCGGCGATCAGACCGCCCCGGACTCCCACGTCGGCAACAAAGGGCGCGGTTCCAGACCCATCCACCACCGTCCCGCCGCGCAGAACCAGATCAAACCTGTGATCGGCCATGATGTTGTTTCCTGTCCCGTCGGCTGTCTCTTTTCGGTTGGGCTCGAAGGTCGGCCGACGGCCGGCCAAGGTCAAGGGCGCCTTGGCGGCAGGCCCCGGCCCGGGGTCGGTCAAGTTGACGTTCGCGTGATCTTTCCTGTTGCCTTCGCTTCCCCTAGGGTCCGCTGCGATTTTCAAACCCTTGTTTGAACCTTGAGGAAAACCGATGCGCGAAGCCGTAATTGTCTCCTATGCCCGTACAGGCCTCGCGAAAGCGGGACGTGGCGGGTTCAATGTCACCCCGCCCATGTCCATGGCCGCCCATGCCATCAAGCACGCCGTGGCCAAGTCCGGCGTCGAGGCCGACTTTGTCGAGGACTGCTACCTGGGCAACAACGCCCATGGCGCGGCCAACATCGCCCGCCTGGCCGCCCTGCTGGCCGGCATGCCCGTCAACACCGCGGGTGTGACCATCAACCGCTTCTGCTCGTCCGGCCTGCAGGCCATTGCCATGGGCGCCAACTACATCCGCGCCGATGGCGGCGACTGTGTGGTGGCCGGCGGCGTGGAAAGCATTTCCATCCCCGGCGGCGGCATGGGCGGTTCCGGCACGGTTGACCCCGAGCTGATCAAGATCGCCCCGGCCATCTTCATGCCGATGATCGACACCGCCGATATCGTGGCCAAGCGCTACAATGTCAGCCGGGAGTACCAGGACGAATACAGCCTGATGTCCCAGCAGCGGATGGCTGCGGCCCAGGCCGCCGGCAAGTTCGTCGACGAGATCGTGCCGATGGCGACCCAGATGAAGGTCGTCAACAAGGAGAGCAAGGAAGAGACCCTGGTCGACTACGTGGTGGATCGCGACGAGTGCAACCGTCCCGAAACCACCCTGGAAGGCCTGGCCAAGCTGGCCCCGGTCAAGGGCGAAGGCAATTTCGTCACCGCCGGCAACGCCAGCCAGCTGTCCGACGGCGCCGCCGCCGTGGTGATGATGGAAGCCAAGGAAGCCGAGCGCCGCGGCCTGACCCCCATGGGCCGGTTCGTGTCCTGGGCCGCCGCCGGCTGTGAAGCTGACGAAATGGGCATCGGTCCGGTCTATGCCGTGCCCAAGCTGCTGAAGCGCCAGGGCCTGACGGTCGACGACATCGACATCTGGGAGCTGAACGAAGCCTTCGCCAGCCAGTGCCTCTACAGCCGCGACAAGCTGGGCATCGACCCCGACAAGTATAACGTCAACGGCGGCTCGATCTCCATCGGCCACCCCTTCGGCATGACCGGCGCCCGCTGCACCGGCCATCTGCTGCAGGAAGGCCGTCGTCGCGGCGCCAAATGGGGTGTCGTGACCATGTGCATCGGCGGCGGCCAGGGCGGCGCCGGCCTGTTCGAGATCTACTAGAAGACAGAAAGCGTCCCGGAACGGGGCGAACTTTCTGGACACAGACTTGCAGCGGCGCGGGGCAAAACCCCGCGCCGTCTTCTTTCGGGATGGCGCCGGACCATCCGGAACCCTCAAGGGTTCGTTTCGTTAACCAAGGCACGCCATAAGGGCGCTGCATCCGGAGCTAGAAGACCATGGCCGTCAAAGGCCTTTTCGCCGCCGCCGCCGTTTTCGCCGTCATCCTGGCCATGCTTCTGCCGGTCCCCGGACAGCATCAGAAGCCGGCGAAGTCGCAGATCCCGACCCTGGAACTGGACGGCCGCTGATGCCGGCAGGGCCCGCTGGCTCAGGCCGGCGGCAGGGCCGCAAAGTCCCTGGCCATGATGCCGCATCCCTTCAGGGTCAGATCGCCCAGCGTCACCTCCGCCCGATAGGGGTAGACCCGGTCGCTCATGCCGTCGCTGCAGCGTTCGTGCGTCAGTCGCGCGACGAGGGTCTGGTCGCCGGCCTGACCTGTCCAGACGCCGGTTCCCCCACC
The DNA here is from genome assembly GCA_945861515.1 of Brevundimonas vancanneytii. Classification (GTDB taxonomy): domain Bacteria; phylum Pseudomonadota; class Alphaproteobacteria; order Caulobacterales; family Caulobacteraceae; genus Caulobacter; species Caulobacter vancanneytii_A. Next base: position 25,422 of record CAMAVA010000003.1, read on the forward strand.
GGCTGAAAAGTCGTCCGGATAGACCCGGACCACCGCGGAGTCAGGCCGGGTAAGAACCAGCTCACCGCTCTTCACGTCGAGCCGCCAGAAGGGCTCGGTCCCGATCGCCACGATATCCTGCTCCGAGGCCGGGGCTGTCGCATCGGGCTTTCTGGCGGTGTCTGACGACTTGGCGGCAGGCGCATCAGCCGGCGGCGGCGCTGCGCCCCCGCCTGGCGCCTCCGGCTCGCAGGCGGCCAACAGGGCGGCCGCGGCCGTCAGGGCGAACAGGGCGCGCATCGGGTCTTTCTCCGGTCGGGGGCTTGCAGGCAGAGCCTTCAGGTTAGACCCTGAAGGCCATGAGTCGAAGCGCCGGACCCACCTTTTACGAATTTTTCGCCGGCGGCGGCATGGCCCGGATCGGCCTTGGCCCCGGCTGGACCTGCGCCTTCGCCAACGACTTCGACCCGGTCAAGGCGGCGGCCTATCGCGCCAATTTTCCGGACGCTCAGGACCACTTCCACCAGGGGGATGTCTGGGCCCTTGAGGCCGGCGCCCTGCCGGGTCAAGCGGATCTCGCCTGGGCCTCGTCGCCCTGCCAGGATTTCAGCCTGGCGGGGGCGCGGGCGGGTCTGGGCGGCGGGCGGTCCAGCGCCTTCTTCGGGTTCTGGAATCTGATGCGGGCCCTGAACCGGCAGGGACGGGCCCCAGGACTGATCGTGGTCGAGAACGTGGTCGGATTGCTCAGTTCCCATGGCGGCGATGACTTCACCGCCCTTTGCAGCGCCCTGGCCGAGGAAGGCTATCGGTTCGGAGCCCTGGAGATCGATGCTGCAGGGTTTGCGCCCCAGTCACGGCCGCGGGTGTTCGTCATTGCAGCCAGGGGCGAGATTCCGGCCTCGTTGACCGGCCCCTGCGCCTATCGGTCCGGTCAGGTCCAGGCCGCCCGAGACAGGTTGCCTCCGGGGCTGCGCGCCAGCTGGATCGACTGGAGACTGGCGGCGCCGAGCGGCCGAAACCTGCAACTGGCGGACATTCTGGAGCCGGACAGCCATGTCCCCTGGCGATCCGCCGACCAGACCGAGCGCCTGCTGGGCCAGATGACGTCGCTGCACCGCCAGCGATTTGAGGCCGCAGCCGCTTCGGGCAGGACGGTCGCCGCCGTGTTCCGGCGCACCCGGGCGGGTGTTCCCCGCGCCGAGATCCGGCTGGATGGTCTGGCGGGGTGTTTGCGGACTCCCGGCGGCGGATCTTCGCGCCAGATGATCCTGGTGGCGGGGGACGGTCCGGCAAGGTCACGGTTCCTGACGGCCCGAGAGGGCGCCAGACTCATGGGCCTGGCGGATGACTATGTCCTGCCGCACAGCCAGAGCGCGGGGCTGAAGGTGGTGGGAGATGGTGTCAACGCCAGCGTTGTGGCCTGGCTGGCCGGAGGACTTCTGGAGCCCCTGCTGGCCGCGCAGGCCCGGGCGGCGGCCTGAGCGTTGGTGTGGGCGCATCCTTCGACCCGGACATTCCGGCCGGGCAGCGATCAGTGAGGCTGGCGGCTTGCTGCGCGCGCCGTTAATCTCCACCTGAGAAGTCAACATTGACCCGGCGAGACCAGCCATGCCCAAGCCCTTTGACACTGCCCGTTTCAGCCGGTCTGGCCGTGGCCGGATCTATCCGTCGGTGATCGACCTGATGGGCGATACGCCCATCGTCGCCCTGCCCAGGCTGTCAGCCGAGCTGAAGCCCCTGGGCGAGGTCGTGGCCAAGCTGGAGTTCTTCAACCCCATGTCCTCGGTCAAGGACCGGATCGGGGTGGCGATGATCGAACAGATGGAGGCGGACGGGGTGCTGTCGCCGGGCGCCACGATTGTCGAGCCGACCAGCGGCAATACCGGGATCGCCCTGGCCTTTGTCGCCGCCGCCAAGGGCTATCCCCTGGTGCTGGTCATGCCGGAAAGCATGTCCATCGAGCGTCGCAAGATGCTGCTGCTGCTGGGCGCGCGACTGGAACTGACCCCCGCCGAGCGCGGCATGCGCGGCGCCGTCGCCCGGGCCCAGGAACTGCTGGAGGAGATTCCGGGCTCGGTCATGCCCCAGCAGTTCGAGAACGAGGCCAATCCGGCCATTCACCGCATCTCGACGGCCGAGGAAATCTGGAACGACACGGCCGGGCGGGTCGATGCGGTGGTCTGCGGGGTTGGCACCGGCGGCACCATCTCCGGCATTGGCCAGGCCCTGAAGGCTCGCAAGCCGTCCTTGCGGATGGTGGCGGTCGAGCCCGAGAACTCCGCTGTCCTGTCCGGAGGCCAGCCCGGACCCCACAAGATCCAGGGGATCGGCGCCGGTTTCGTGCCGGGAATCCTCGATCGCGGCGTCATCGACGACATTGTCCAGGTCAGCAATGACGACGCCTTCGCCATGGCCCGCAAGGCTGCCAGCGTCGAGGGCCTGCCCGTGGGGATCTCCTCCGGCGCCGCCCTGACCGCCGCCTTCGAACTGGCCAGCCGGCCGGATTATGCCGGCAAACTGATCGTCACCATCATTCCCAGTTTCGCCGAACGCTATCTGTCGACGGCGCTGTTCGACGGTCTCTGAGGTCGGCGGACGGGACCCGGCCCCGGATGACCGACGTCTACAGCGTCGAAAAGCGGTCCGCCGTGATGCGGCGCGTCAAGTCGCAGGATACGGGCCCGGAACGCAAAGTCCGGAAGATTCTGACCGGTCTTGGCCTGAGATACCGGTTGCATCGAGCCGACCTGCCGGGAAAGCCGGACATCGTCATGTCGGGGCGGAGTCTGGCGATCTTTGTGCACGGCTGCTTCTGGCATGGCCATGACTGCGCCCGGGGCGCCAGGGTCCCCAAGCAGAACCAGGACTACTGGCTGGCCAAGATCGGCCGCAACCGGGAACGGGACAGGGCCAGTCTGGAGGCCCTGATGGCACACGGCTGGCAGGTCGAGGTGATCTGGGACTGTGAACTGCGGGATCTGCCGGGCCTGACCCGGCGGCTCCAGGTCCTGACTCAGGCCGCAGCCTGACGGTCCACGGCGCTGGCGTCCAGGACCGACTCCATCGCTTCAAACAGCTTTTCCGGCTGGATCGGCTTGGCCACGTGACCGTTCATTCCGGCGGCCCGGCAGGCCTCCCAGTCGCGGGCCGTCGCCGAGGCCGTGATCGCCACCACGGGGGTCTGACGGTTGGGGCCGGGCAGGGACCTCAGGACGGTCGTGGCCTCCCGTCCGTCCATGTCCGGCATATAGACGTCCATGAGGATCAGGTCGAAGGGTTCGACCGCCAGTCGTTCCAGGGCGGTTTCCGCAGAGGCGGCCGTTTCCGGCGTAATGCCGGCCTGGGCCAGGATCAGGGTGATGGCCTGGCGATTGATTGAATGGTCGTCCACCACCAGGACCCGGACCGGGGCCGGTTGAACGGGGTCATGTCGCCGGGACTCTTCAACGAGCGGCGGCCCGTCCAGCGCGGGCGCCAGGGGCAGGGTCAGGGTAAAGCGGGCGCCCTTGCCCGGCGCGCTGTCGACGACCAGGTCGCCGCCCATAAGCCTGGCCAGCTCCCGGCTGATCACCAGGCCAAGACCGGTGCCGCCATGCTGTCTGGCCGTCTGGGCGCCCAGCTGTTCGAAGGGCTGGAACAGGCTGGCCAACTGATCAGGCGTCATGCCGGGCCCGGTATCGTCCACGGTGATGGCGATGAGCGGGTCATTCGGCGAGGCCCGGCCGCCCAGAACCAGGGTGACCGATCCCGCTTCGGTGAATTTCAGGGCATTGGACAGAAGGTTGTTCAGCACCTGCCGCAGGCGCATGGGATCGCCACTGACCCGTCCGGGCAGGGTCCTGGCTCCGGCCAGCCGCAGCCGGATCCCCTTGGCGCGGGCCTGGGGTCGCCAGAGCCGCGCCACCTCGGCAACGGTCCGGCGCAGATCAAAATCAAGGGTTTCCACCTGCATATGGCCAGCTTCCAGCTTGGACAGGTCCAGCATGTCGTCCAGCAGGGTCGTCATCATCCGTCCCGCGTCGCCGATCAGCCGGGCCGGGGCATGTCCGGCTCTCTCGGATTCAGCGGCGCCGGCCAGGATGGCGCTGATCGGCGTGCGGAGTTCATGGCTGATCATGGCGACATAGGCCGACTTGGCCTGGGTCGCCGCTTCGGCCTCCATGCGACGGACCTCGGCTTCGGCCTGGGCCAGATCCTGTGCCCGGCGGGCGTCCTCGGTGGCGATCCAGGCGCCGACGAGATTCACCAGCACAAGGGCGACCCCGATCATCATGGTGGCCAGCATGGGGCCCGGCGCCGACCGGGCGTCCATCAGGGGCATGGCCAGAAGATAGACGGCATAGGGAGCCGCCGCAGCGACAAAGGCCAGGCGCGAGCGCCGGCAGATGGCGATCAGGTTGGTGATGGCCGTGGCGATGACGATGATGCCCAGGGCCGGGCCGTAATGGCCCGCACCAACCCATAGGGCCGGGGCGATGGCGCCGAAGGCCAGGCCGGACAGGAGATACAGCCCACAGAGGGATCCCGCCGCGAGGCCGGACAGGGACCCGGCCATCCTGACCAGGACTGGCGACAGTCTGTGCTCCAGAACCTGGACCGCAGAAAAGGCCGCAGCCCAGAGCCAGACCAGTTCCCAGCCCAGGGTCAGGTAAATGCCTGCAGCGGCGACGACCGCGGTGACCAGGCGAACAGGCAGGTGACGGCGGCGGGCGATCGTCGCCCTGGCCAGTCCGAGCCTGTCTGTCCCGACACTGAGACTCATCGGTCGCTCCCTTGTTGGGAAGAGACTGCGGTCCCGGTCCCTAAGGTTCGATGAAAGAACGGCGCTCGCCGAAACATTTGTTGCCTGCTGCCGGGACGTCGGGCTGCAAGGCCGCTCCGGGGACGAGGGCGGGGCGGGGGCCGGGCGGCTTTACGAACCTGTCGCCAGCGGTTACCCACGAGATCAGGGTTGCGCCGTTCCTTCGCCAGACAACAGGATTTCGACATGCCTTCCGGGCTTGCCGCACTGCTCGACGATATCGCCGGAATCGCCAAGCTGGCGGCGGCGTCCCTGGATGACGTGGCCGGAGCGGCAGGCAAGGCCGGCACCAAGGCTGTCGGTGTGGTGGTTGACGATGCCGCCGTCACCCCCGGCTATGCGATCGGGTTCTCCCCGGATCGGGAACTGCCCATCGTCGCGCGGATCGCCTGGGGCTCTTTGAAGAACAAGCTCCTGTTCCTGCTGCCAGGCGCCCTGTTGCTCAGCGCCTTTGCGCCCTGGGCGGTCACGCCAATCCTGATGATCGGCGGCGTCTACCTCTGTTTCGAGGCCACGGAAAAGATCGTGGAGGCCTTCTCCCACCATGACCCCGTCGACAGTTTCGAGGAACTGGCCATCAGCTCCAAGGACCTGGAGAACCAGAAGGTGGCCGGCGCCATCCGCACCGACCTGATCCTGTCCGGCGAGATCATGGCCATCGCCCTGGCGGAGGTTGCCGGTCGGCCCCTGGCCCTGCAGGCCGGCGCCCTGTTGATGGTCGGGGTGCTATTGACCATCGCCGTCTATGGCACGGTCGCCTTCATCGTGAAGATGGACGATATCGGCCTGCACATGTCGCGGCGAAAGGGCCGGCTGACACAAGCCATCGGCCGCGGCCTGGTCCAGGCCATGCCGCCCCTGATGCAGGGCCTGACCGTGATCGGCACCGCCGCCATGCTGTGGGTGGGCGGCGGCATCCTGGTCCATGGCCTGGAACATTATCACTTCAGCCCCGTCCCGGTCTGGGTCGAGGCGGCGTCACACTGGGCAGCCGCCGCGCCGGTCGTTGGGCCCCTGACGGGCTGGCTGGCCTTTGCCGCAGGGTCGGCCGTGGTTGGATTTGTCGTGGGCGGGGTGATCGTGCTGATCTTGCATTTCATTCCGAAGCGGAAATCCGCCGCCTCGCACTGACGGGCCCGCACTGACGGCCCAGCACTGATCGGGACCCTGCGTCCCCTCAGGCCGCTTCGACCACGATCTCTGTCTTGACCGAATTGGCGATGTAGCAGGTTTCGTGGGCCTGGTGATGGAGATGATCCAGCACGTCCTGCCCCGGCTGGCCGTCCTCGAAGACGATCTGCGGCCGCAGGGTCACCCGGGTGACGGCGATCCGGCCCCCGGCGGTCTTGCGCATCACCCCTTCGGCACGGTCGCGATAGGAGATCACCACCAGGCCGGCCTCCCGCGCCACATGCAGGAAGGACAGCATGTGGCAGTCGGCGATGGCCGCCACCAGCATCTCCTCCGGGTCGACCGCATCGGCGGCAGACCAGGGGGCGGGAACCACATGGGGCGAGGCCGAGGCGGCGATCTCTATGCCGCCGTCAAAGGCCACAGCGTGCTTGCGGCTGTAGCGTCCGGCGAGGAAGTCCTCACCGGGCTGCAGGGTCCAGTCGACCGAGGCGATATAGTGGGCCAGGGTTCCGGTCCTTCTACAGGGTGCGGGCGATCAGCACCTTCATGACTTCGTTGGTGCCGCCATAGATGCGCTGCACCCGGCTGTCGCGGTACATGCGGGCGATGGGATATTCGGCCATGTAGCCGAACCCGCCGAACAACTGCAGGCAGCGGTCGATGATCTTGTTTTCCAGATCAGTGACCCAGTATTTGGCCATGGAGGCGGTGGCGGCGTCCAGCTTGCCCTTCAGATGCTGCTCGATGCAGTGGTTGACAAAGACACGGGCGACGGTCGCCTCGGTCTTGCATTCGGCCAGCTCGAACTGGGTGTTCTGGAAGTCGATGATCGACTTTCCGAAGGCCTTGCGGCCCTTGACGTAGTCGATGGTCAGGGCCAGCGCCCGCTCGATGGTCGCCAGGCCCTGGACAGCGATGTTCAGGCGTTCCTGCGGCAGCTGGCTCATCAGCTGGAAGAAGCCCTGGCCCTCGTCGCCGCCCAGAAGGTTGGCGGTCGGAACCCGGACATCATTGAAAAACAGCTCGGAAGTGTCGGCGGCTTCCTGGCCCAGCTTGTCCAGGTTGCGGCCCCGCTCGAAGCCCTCGGCGCCATCGGTCTCCACCAGCAACAGGCTGGTGCCCCGGGCGCCCTGGGTCGCGTCGGTCTTGCAGACCACGATGATCAGGTTGGCGGTCTGGCCGTTGGTGATGAAGGTCTTGGAGCCGTTCAGCACATACTGGTTGCCGTCCATCCGGGCGGTGGTCTTGATGCCCTGAAGGTCGGATCCGGCGCCCGGTTCGGTCATGGCGATGGCGGTGACCAGTTCGCCATTGGCCATGCGCGGCAGCCAGCGGCGGCGCTGCTCCTCGTTGCCGTAATGATAAATGTAGGGGGCGACGATGGAGTTGTGCAGCGACAGGCCAAAGCCGTCGACGCCCATCAGGCCCAGCTGCTCCATCAGCACCACTTCATGGCGGTAGTCCCCGCCCATGCCGCCGTATTCTTCCGGAATGGACAGGCATGACAGGCCAGCTTCCGCCGCCTCGGTCCACATGGCCCGCTCGACGACCCCGTCCTCGCGCCATTTGGCGACCCGGGATTCCGGCGCATGGCTGTCGAAGAACTTCTTCACGGCGCCTTCGAAGATGACAATGTCCTCTTCGGCCAGGGACGGGGTGCGTTCGACTTGAAGTGCGCTCATCAGAAAGCCTCGGCAGGAAGGGACATGAGGGTGGCCGAGCCGGTCTTCAGCTTGGTCAGGTGGGCGCCGGTCTCGGGCAGGATCCGCTCCAGGAAGTAGCGGCCCACCACCAGCTTGTTGGCGTAGAAGGGATCATGGTCGCCCGAAGCGGCCCGGGCCAGGCAGGCCCTGGCGATCTGGGCCCACATGAAGGCCAGGCCGGTGATGCCGAACAGGTGCATGTAGTCGGTGGAGGCGGCGCCGGCGTTGTCGGGATTGGCCAGGCCGTTCTGCATCAACCACATGGTGGCGTCCTGCAGCTGGGCCTTGGCGCCGGCCAGGCCGTCGAGGAAGGGCGCCAGGGCCGGATCGGCGCTGCCCGCATCGATGAAACCGTCGATCTCGGCGAAGAAGCTCATCACCGCCCGGCCGCCATTGGCCGCCAGCTTGCGGCCCACCAGATCCAGGGCCTGGACGCCGTTGGTGCCCTCATAGATCAGGGCGATGCGGCAATCGCGCAGATACTGGCTGGCCGGAAAATGCTCGGTAAAGCCCGAGCCGCCATGGACCTGCATGGCGTCGACACAGACCTTGAAGCCCTTGTCGGTCAGGTAGCCCTTCAGGACCGGGGTCAGCAGGCCCATGTAGTCGCCGCCCTTTTGGCGAACCGCCGCGTCGGGATGGCCGTGGGCCAGATCGCCGTGCAGGGCGGTCCAGAACAGGAAGGCGCGGCCCGCCTCGATGATCGCCTTGGAATCCAGCAGCATGCGCCGCACGTCCGGATGAACGATGATCGGGTCGGCCGGACCGTCGGCATTCTTGGGGCCGGTCAGGGACCGACCCTGCAGGCGGTCCCTGGCGAAATCGGCGGCGGCCTGGCAGGCGGCCTCGGCCTGGGCGATGCCCTGCAGGCCAACCCCGATCCGGGCCTCGTTCATCATGACGAACATGATCTTCAGGCCGGAGTTTTCCCCGCCGATCAGAAAGCCTTGCGCCTCGTCATAGGCCATGACGCAGGTGGCGTTGCCGTGGATGCCCATCTTCTCCTCGAGGCCGGCGCATTTGACGCCCTCGTTTCGAGCGCCAACCTCGCCCGCCTCATCGGGCAGGTACTTCGGCACGATGAACAGGCTGATGCCCTTGACCCCGGCCGGGGCGCCCTCGATCCTGGCCAGGACCAGATGGATGATGTTCTCGGCCATGTCGTGCTCGCCGGCCGAGATCCAGATCTTCTGGCCGGTGATGCGGTAACTGCCGTCCGCCTGGGGGACCGCCTTGGTGCGCAACAGGCCCAGATCCGTGCCGCAATGGGGCTCGGTCAGGTTCATGGTGCCGGTCCATTGGCCGGACACCATCTTCGGCAGGTAAAGGTCCTTCTGGACGTCGCTACCGCCCGTATGGATCGCCGAATAGGCGCCGTGGGCCAGGCCCGGATACATGGCAAAGGCCATGTTCGCCGAAGAGCTCATCTCGCTGAACGAGAGATTCACCACATGGGGCAGGCCCTGGCCGCCATAGGCGGGGTCGGAGCCCAGGCCGGTCCAGCCGCCAGCACAGAGCTGTTCGTAGGCCGCCTTGAAGCCGGTCGGGGTGGTGACGCTGCTGTCCGGATGCCAGACGCAGCCCTGTTTGTCGCCCACGGCATTGAGGGGGGCCAGGACCTCGCCGGTGAACCGGCCGGCCTCCTCGATGATCTGCTTGACCACGTCCAGCGATGCGTCGGCAAAGGCCGGCAGATGGGCATAGCGGTCGATCTTCAGGACATCCTCCAGCAGGAAGACGTGATCGCGGACCGGCGGCTTGTAGGCCATGACTATCCTTGTCGGGCGAAGGTCGAAAACTTGCGCGTCGCTAAAGCATTTTCCGAAAACCGGGAAACGGTTATCGCCTGGAAACCGCCTGCGAAGGTCAACCCCGGCACGGACTGTCCGGCCTGACCCCAAGGGGTCCAGCCGGACAGTCCGCCTTTACTTGCCCATGGCCATGTCGGCGTGACCGTCCAGGCGGGCGCGCAGCATCTGGTCATAGTCGGCCGCCTTGGGCAGCAGATCGGGTCGCTTTTCGGCCAGCCGGGTTTCCAGACGTTCGCAGGCCTGTTTCAGCTCGGTGATGGCCCCTTCGATGTCTTCGCGCTGCTGCTCCAGCACCACGATCTTCTCGCGGAATTTCTTGAGCGAATGGGCGTTCTGGCTCATGGCCTCGTCGCCTTCGTCGTAAAGCTCCAGGATCTCGCGAATCTCCTGCAGCGACAGGCCGACGCGCTTGCCGCGCAGGATCAGGATCAGCCGGGCCCGGTCCTTGTAGCTGTAGACCCGGTTCATGCCGTCGCGGGCCGGGGTCAGCAGGCCCTTGTCTTCATAGAAGCGAAGCGCGCGGGGGGTCGCCTTGAATTCAGTGCAGAGCTGCCGGATGGTGAAGGTGCGCTCAGGACGGCGCAGTTCCATAGCCATTATGTCTTCTCCCAGGATCGTGTTGCGGCTGTTATTCGCCCTTGGTCGGGATTCGTAAATTCCTCTTACGTTAACGTCAAGACCTTTACGTGAACGTGAACTATCCTTCGCATCGGTAACCTAGAGCCCCGCCCGCATGGCGCTCCAGTCATTGGCCAGACGGTCCCGATGGGCCGGGCTGGCGACCCCGATCAGGGCCTGGGCGCGGGCGTCGAGATCAAGCCCGCGCAGGTCGGCCGTGCCGTGCTCGGTGATCACGACCGCCACATCGGCGCGGGGAACGGACACCGCGCCAAGGGACAGGCGCGGGACGATCCGGCTGATGCTGTCCTTGCGGGCCGAGGCCGGCAGGGCCAGGATCGGGACCCCGCCGTCCGACAGCCGGGCGCCGCGGAGAAAGTCGGTCAGGCCGCCGATGCCGGAAACCTGCCGTCCATCCTGAAACTCGGCATTGGCCTGGCCGAACAGATCGATCTCCAGGGCCGAGTTGACAGCCACCAGGCGGGGAATGGCGGCCAGCACCCGGATGTCATGGGTGTATCCGGACTCGCGGAAGGTCAGGCGGGAATCGGTGAGGCGGTCTCGCAGAACGGTTGTGCCGGCGGCCAGTCCGGTCACCACGCTGTCGACCACCTCTTCATCCAGAAGCGCCGCCAGGGGATTGGTCACCATGCCGGAATGGATCTTCAGCCCGCGCCGGCCGCGCAGGCCCTTGAGGGCCGCGACCCCGGCCTTCCCGACCCCGAACTGCAGGCTGGCCCCGTCGGGTGTGGCGGCGGCGATATTCGCGGCGATGCGCTCGAAAGCCGGGTCCAGGTCGCCGGCGTCGTAGTCCGCCACGGGCCCTGGATCCTCGCAGACCAGGTCGAAGGCTTCCGGCAGGGCGGAGGGCCCCCGGACATGGGGCAGGTGAGGATTGATCACCGCCACCTTCAGAAGGCTGGGGCGCCCCAGGACCGCCGGCGACAGGTCGCTGGCGACGCTCAGGGACAGGGTTCCATCCGGTCCGGGAGGGCTGACCTGAAAGAGGGCGGCGTCCAGGGCCGTGGTCGCCAGCCAGCCATAGGTCTGGAACCAGGTCATGGGCCGAAGCGCAAATCGGCCGGCCTCGAAGGCCTCCCGCCAGTCATTGGAGACGAAGATGCCCTCCGAGCGGGTTCCCGGAACCAGGCGGGTCCAGTCAGCGGTATTGAGGCCCGGGATCGGGGCGCCGACAAAGCAGGCGCCGGAAAACAGGTCGGGACGGGCCGACAGGGCGCTCCGGAATCCGAGCGGCTCGCCGGGTCCGAAAGGGACAAAGATTCTTGGAGCCGAACGGGATTTCAGGCGTTGAGCGAGCTGAACAACACACTGATCAATCGTGAGGCGAATCATGTCAGACTCCTTGACGGGTCAGCCCCCGGGGGAAGGGCGCCTGCTGGTATCGCGTACTCTTCAACACAGAGCCCGAAGAAGGCCCGCCATGCAGACTGCTAGCCCATCCCGGTCGATCCTGAAGCCCTTGCTGTGGATTGCCGGCGCCTTTTTCGCCACCGGTTTCCTTGGCTGGCTGGCCGTGGGACTCAACAGTCCGCCGGTTTGACGCCACAGCCGCGCCGGGCCATCGGTCCAGGGGCGATCAGACCTTGCCGGTGGAGCCAAAGCCGCCCGAGCCCCGCTCGGTGTCCTCCAGGCTGTTGACCGGTCGCCAGACCGCCGCCGCGACGGGGGCGATCACCAGCTGGGCGATCCGGTCGCCGCGCCGGATCACGAAGTCGGCCTTGCCATGGTTGATCAGGATCACCTTCACTTCACCCCGGTAGTCCGCATCGATCGTGCCGGGTGCGTTGAGACAGGTGACGCCTGCCTTGGCCGCCAGACCCGACCGGGGCCTGACCTGAGCCTCGAACCCAGGGGGCACCGCAAAGCTGAGGCCCGTGGGCGCCAGGAGCCAGTCACCCGGTGCCAGCACCAGGGGCTGATCCTCGGGCACTGCCGCCCTCAGGTCCATGCCGGCGGCGCCAGCGGTTTCATAGGCCGGCAGGGGCAGGCCTGCGGCATGGTCCAGCTGGACCACGGAAATTGTCGGCGTCACGTGAGATCCCTCGCAATGCGCTGCGCCAGGCCCAGCGCCACCTCGTCCTTGTCGGCCCTGGCCCAGCGCTCCGTCCCGGCCTTCGAAATGATCATGACGGCGTTTTCCAGCCCGCCCATGACGCCCGGCTCGGTGACGTCATTGGCGACGATCCAGTCGCATCCCTTGCGCTGCAGCTTGGCCAGGGCATGGGCCTCGACGTCATTGGTTTCGGCGGCGAAACCCACCACGACCCGTGGCCGGTCGGGCGAAGGCGCGGCCAGGGCGGCCAGGATGTCGGGATTCTCCACCAGGGTGATGGACGGGGGACCCTCCCGGCCTTTCTTGAGCTTGACCCCGAAGACCTCGTCCGGCCGCCAGTCGGCGACCGCCGCGACGCAGACCGCCGCGTCTGCCGGCAGGGCGGCGCGACAGGCCGTCATCATCTGCCGGGCGCTTTCCACATCGACCCGATCGACTCCGGGCGGGGTGGTCAGGGACACCGGCCCGGCCACCAGGGTCACCCTGGCGCCGAGCCCGGCCAGGGCGCCGGCTATGGCGAACCCTTGCCGGCCGCTGGAGCGGTTGGTCAGCAGCCGAACGGGATCAATGGCCTCGACGGTCGGACCGGCCGTGACCAGGACATGCCGCCCGGCCAGGGGGCCGGCGCCGGCCAGTCGCCTCAGGATCGCTTCGAAGATGGCCCCGGGCTCGGCCATCCGGCCTTCGCCATACTCGCCGCAGGCCATGGCGCCTTCATCCGGCCCGACAAAACCCACGCCATCGGCCTTCAGGGTCGCCAGGTTGCGCCGGGTCGCCGGGTGCTCCCACATCCGGACGTTCATGGCCGGGGCCATGAGGACCGGCTTGTCGGTGGCCAGCAGGGTCGTGGCGGCCAGGTCGCCGGCCAGGCCCTGGGCGGCCCTGGCCATCAGATCGGCCGTGGCCGGGGCGACCACCACGAGATCCGCTGACCGGGACAGCTGGATATGGCCCATCTCCGCTTCGTCAGTCAGCGAGAACAGCTCGCTGTAGACCCGGTCCTCCGACAGGGCCGACAGGGACAGGGGGGTTACAAACTGGGCGCCGGCCGAGGTCAGTATGACCCGCACGGCGATCCCGGCCTTGCGCAGCAGCCGGGTCAGTTCCAGCGCCTTGTAGGCTGCGATCCCCCCGCCCACGATCAGCAAGACCCGCTGTTGCGTCATGGTTCTGCGCTCCCTCGCCCTGCGGCGGCCAATCGATGGGCCTTCCTAACGAGTTTGCCGGCAAGGCCAAACAGGACTCGACAATGTTCATGGTTTGATCTTATGTCGCAACAGTAATCCTGAGCCGTCCCGGAGAAAAGGCGCAACCATGACCCGCATTGTTCCCCTGGCCCTGATTCTGGTGGGCGCTGTATCGCTGAGCGCCTGCGATGGCGGGCCCGCCGGCCAGCCCGCGCGTGAACAGACCTCTGCTGAAAGCGGCAAGTCGGCCCTGTCGCCAGGTGATGCCGGGGTGAGATCTGCCGCCGGCGCCGCTGACACCGCCCGGGGGCCCCTGCCGGAAGTCGATCCCAGAACCCTGCCGGCCCCCCAGGTGAATGGCCGGCCCATGTGGGCGGCGAACCGCCGGCTGACGGCGGCCGAGGCCGCAGAGCGGCAGTTCGCGCGCAACGGCAAGGATTTTGACGCCAAGAACCTCGACGACTTTGTCCGCAAGGCCCAGGATTTCACCTCGAGTCCGCCAGCGGGCGCCAAGAGCTACACAAGGCGCAATGGCGACAAGGCCATCTATGATCCCAAGAGCAACATATTCGCCGTGGTCAGCAAGGAGGGCGCGCCCCGCCTGATCATGAAACCCGAGGAGGGTGCGGCCTACTGGGAGAAGGACAAGGCCCGGGATCAGGAGCGCCGGGAGCGCAGGCAGAGCAACCGGCGCGAGGATGACCAAGGCTAGGCCAGGGCAGTTGCAGGGCGTCAATCAGCTGTCAGGGGGCTCAGCCCAGAAGTCTGGCCAGGACAAAGGCTGCCGCCGCCACAACTGCGCCGGCGGCGAAACCGCCCCAGGGCGCTGACGGCGGCTCGACCGGAGGCGGCGGGGAAGCGGGGGTCTGGGCAAGACGCAGAATGGCCCGGACCGCGTCCTGCGCCTCCTGGGCAAAGGACTGGATGCGGGCGGCGGGCGACAGTTCCCGGGTGATCCAGCGTCGCACCACCGGATCGGCGGCGGCCCAGATGTCGTGTTGCGGATCGATGCGGCGGGCCACGCCCTCGACCGTCACCATGGTCTTCTGGAGCAGGACCAGTTCGGGCCGCAGCTTCATCTCGAACAGGGCGGTGATCTCGAACAGCTGGGCCAGCAGCCGGCCCATGGAGACCTGAGACGCCGAACGCCCGAAGATCGGCTCGCCTACCGCGCGCAGCGCCTGGGCGAAGGCCGCCCGGTCCTGATGGGCGGGCACATAGCCGGCTTCGAAATGGACGGCAGCGATGCGGGCATAGTCCCGATTGAGGAAGCCATAGAGAATCTCGGCCAGGAACCGGCGTTCCTGGGCCCCGATCCGCCCGATGATCCCGAAATCCACCGCCGTCAGGCCTGCCGGGGCGGCGACGAACAGGTTTCCCTCATGCAGGTCGGCGTGAAAGACCCCGTGATCCAGGGCCTGGGCCAGGAAGGCGCGAGTCAGGTTGTCCGCCAGGGCCTTGCGATCAAAGGCGGGGTCGGACAGGGCGTCCGGATCGGAGAGGGCCGTCGCCCCGGCCCAGTCCTGGGTCAGGACCCGGCGCGATACGGCGTCCCAATGGATGGCCGGGGCCGCCATATAGCCGTCCCGCGCCATGATCTGGGCCAGCTCGTCGGCGCCGGCGGCCTCGAACCGCAGGTCCAGTTCCAGATCCAGGGCCCGGATCACCACCTCGGCGAAGGCGGCGGGTTCCAGCCGGCGGGACAGGGGAACCAGGGCGTGAACGAGCCTCGCAGCCAGCCGCATGGCGGCGGAATCTTCCGCCACCTGGCGCTCGACGCCCGGCCGGAGGATCTTGACCGCCACCTTGCGTCCGTCGAGGAGGTGAGCCGGATGGACCTGGGCCAGGGAGGCGGCGGCAACCGGCGCTTCGAAGTCAAGGAACAGGGTCTCAAGCGGCCGTCCGAGCGATCGCTCGACCTCCAGCCTGGCCTGGGCCATCGGAAACGGCGCCAGCCTGTCCTTCAGCCGCGCCAGATCGTTGGCGAAGGCCTCGCCCAGGATGTCGGCGCGGGTCGAGAGAAACTGGCCCAGCTTGATGGCGGCCGGCCCCTGGCGTTCCAGAACGCGCGCAAGCCGCTCGCCCGGCCGGCCCAGCCGTGCGGCAGGACCCGAAAACAGCCGGGCAATCCGTCCGGCCAGGCGGGCCGGGGCCGGCAGCAGCGGATCCAGTTCCCGGGGCAGCAGGGCGTCGGAGCGGACAAGGTCCCAGCCCACGGAAATCAGTCGTCTCAGGGCCATGAAGCTAGATTGCCCAGCCCTGGTGGAGCGCCGCCACGCCGCCGGTGAAATTGGTCCAGGTCACGCGGCCGAAGCCCGCTTCGCGCATCATCCGGGCGAAACGGTCCTGATCGGGGAATCGACGGATGCTTTCGACCAGATACTGGTAGCTGTCGCGGTCCTTGACCACCCATTCGCCGATGACCGGGATGGCCTTGAAACTCCACAGGTCATAGGCGCTTCTCAGGCCTTCGCTGACCGGCCTGGAAAACTCCAGGCAGACAAACCGGCCGCCGGGTTTCAGCACCCGGCGTGCCTCGCGCAGGGCGGCGGAAATGTCGGTCACATTGCGGATGCCGAAGGCGATGCAATAGGCGTTGGCGCAGGCGTCCGGCAGGGGCAGATGCTGGGCGTCGCCGACCCCCCACGTGATTTCGGGCTCGCCGCCGCGGGCCCGTCCGGCCGCGATCATCTCGCCATTGTAATCGATCACATGGATCGTGGCGTCAGCGCCGCCCCGGCGCAGCTGGGCGGCGCGGGCCATCTTCGCAAAGCGCCGGGCCATGTCGCCGGTGCCCCCGGCGCAGTCGATGATCACCTCGCCCGGCTGGGGATTGAGCCGCGCGGCCACGGCGTCCTTCCAGAGGCGGTGGACCCCGGCGCTCATCAGGTCGTTCATCAGGTCATAGCGACCGGCGACCCGGTCGAAGACGCCCCGGACCAGACCGGGCTTTTCCGCCGGATCAACGTCCCTGAACCCGAAGGTGGCCTGCTGCTTGCTCATGCCTCGTCCATAGACCGGGTCGAAGAAGTTCGCCAGAGCCTCTTCCGCCATGATCGAACCGGTCACGGCGGAAAAAAGGCTCTAATTCAAGATGTTAGAGCCTGTTTCGATCCGATGGCCGCGTCACGCCGATCGGAACATGCTCTCGTCGATCGGAGAGGTTCCCGCCAGGCCCAAAACAGGTTAGCCCGGGCCCATGCCCGAGCTTCCCGAAGTCGAGACGGTTCGGCGGGGTCTGATCCCCGCCCTTGAGGGCCGGCGGCTGACCCGGGTCGAACAGCGCCGCCCGGACCTGAGGTTTCCGTTTCCGGACGACTTCGTCCAGCGCCTGACCGGCGCCGTGATCACGCGTCTCGAGCGGCGGGCCAAGTATCTGGTCGGCCGGCTGGACCGCGGCGGGATGCTGATCATGCATCTGGGCATGTCGGGCCGGTTCGAGATCGACGGCGCCGTTCCTGGCCTGTTCGAACAGGCCGTCGCCCCCGATCCCAGACATGCCCATGTGGTTTTCGAAGCCGAAGGCGGGGCCCGGGTGACCTATTATGATCCCCGGCGCTTCGGCTTCATGGGGCTGATCGAGGGCGATGTCCTGGAGGCCCATCCCTGGTTTGCCGGCATGGGTCCCGAGCCCCTGGGGGAGGACTTCCACCCGGGAGTCCTTGAGGCGGCCTTTGCCGGCCGCAAGCAGGGGCCCAAGAGCCTGTTGCTCGACCAGAGGGTCGTGGCCGGTCTTGGCAACATCTATGTCTGCGAGGCCCTGCACAGGGCCGGAATCTCACCCCTGAAGCCGGCGGGCGGCGTCTCGAAACGCCGGCTGGGGCGGCTGACGGCCGATATCAAGGCGGTGCTGACCGAAGCGGTGGAGGTCGGGGGCTCGACCCTGCGCGATTTTGCCGCCGCTGATGGCGCGCTTGGCTATTTCCAGCACCGGTTCCGGGTGTATGGCCGGGAAGGCGAGCCCTGTCCGACGGAAGGATGCCGGGGCGAGGTCGAGCGGACAGTCCAGGCGGGACGGTCGACCTTTCACTGCCGGGTCTGCCAGAAATAGCGGCCTTCCGGCGCCGGAACATCAGCCCTCCGGGCCATCAAAGGCCGAGGTCGTAGCCGAAATCATGCCTCAGATGGTCCCGCAGGATGGCCTGCAGGATGGCGGTGGTCTCTGGCGTCCAGGCGGTCCTGCCCTCGCCGTCCCGGCGCACGGCCTGGGCCGGGGCGTCGGGGTTGCGGTGGGCCAGCATGGTGTCCTTGTCGCCGGCCCGGACCCCCGCCGCCAGGGCCTCATCCGGCAGGACCACGCCGAGATGCCGCGCCAGCCGGTCCAGGCTGGCATGGGGGTCGGCGCGAAAAGCCTCGTACTTCAGGACCAGGGTCTCCTGCGGATAGCGCTGGGCCACAGCCCCCCAGCGGTTCAGGAACCGGACGTACCACCAGACATCGCAGATGTATTTCTGGTCCCAGGGGTCCCCGGTGACATAGGTCTCGAAGGGAACCCCATATCGGTCCTGCCATTTCTCGTAGTTGGAGATCAGGACGTCCCGGATATCGCGGACCACCACGCCATAGACCGGAAGCGGCGCGATACGGCGCACCCAGGCCCATTCGACGGGATAGGCCGGGATGGAATGGCTGGAGGCGATGCGGGGGACGCCCGGCAGGTTCAGCCGATGTTTGGGATGGCCGATGACCGCGTTGGAATCTGCGTTGTTGTAAAATTTCGGCGGTTCGACGCCGTAGTGCTGCGCCATGGCCCAGGACAGCATCCACTTGATCCAGTGGGTGCCGGAATGCTGGCCGGTCACCAGATAGCCGTCCCAGTTCCGATGCTTGATCAGGGACAGGTTGGTGAGGTCGCGGTTGAGGCTGTGAAGCCAGAAGGCGGCGTTCAAGGCGCGGCTCCAGACCGGTTGCGAATGGGGTCGGCGCCCTTGAGCCGGGGGCCGGAAAGCGGCAGAACCCCGCTATGACCTACCAGACCCTGTTCGTCGAGACCCCCGCAACGGGCGTCCAGCTCATCCGCCTCAATCGGCCGGAGGCGCTCAACGCCCTGAACAGCCAGCTTCTGGAAGACCTGGGCCAGGCCCTGGACGCCGCTGCGGGCGACGTCGAGGTGCGCTGCCTGGTCCTGACCGGTTCCGCCAAGGCCTTTGCGGCCGGGGCCGACATCAAGGAGATGTCCGACAAGAGCTACGCCCAGATGATGACCCTCGATTTCTTCACGGCCGCCGCCCGGAAGATCGAGCAGTTCCGCAAGCCGATCATTGCGGCGGTCAGCGGCTATGCCCTGGGCGGGGGCTGCGAACTGGCCATGATGTGCGACTTCATCATCGCTTCGGATACAGCGAAGTTCGGACAGCCCGAGATCAATCTGGGAGTCGCGCCCGGCATTGGCGGCACCCAGAGGCTGACCCGGTTTGTCGGCAAGTCCAAGGCCATGGACATGATCCTGACGGCCCGGATGATGGACGCCGCCGAGGCCGAGCGGTCCGGGCTGGTCTCCCGGGTCGTGCCGGCCGATACCCTGCTTGACGAGGCCATCGCCGCCGCCAGCAAGATCGCCGGTCATTCGCCCCTGGCCGTGTCCATGAACAAGGAGCTGGTCGAGGCGGCCTATGAGACCACCCTGACCACCGGGGTCGCCCTTGAACGCCGTCTGTTCCACAGCCTGTTCGCCTTCGAGGACCAGAAGGAAGGCATGGCCGCCTTCATCGAAAAGCGCAAACCGGACTTCAAGGGCCGCTGAGGGCGGCCACGTCTCTTGGGGCCCTGTCCGGCAGCGACAGGGCCGGATCGGCTGCAGGTGAGGCCAGCCATCTGGCGAAGGCGATGGCCCGGCTCTGGCGGCGGAAATCCCCGCGGGTCGCGATGAGAATGATCTCCCCTCCGCCGAGGGTCCGGGTCCAGCGATGATCGAGCCGCGCCAGTCCCATCCTCTGCAGCCGGTTGGCCTGTTTCGGCTCCCGGGTGACCACAAGCCCGCCGTCGAGGGCCTCCATGCGCAGGCCCAGGGCGCGTTCCGTCTGATCGCTTCGCACGTCATAGGGGCCGTTCCGTCGATCCGGCCATAGGGCAGCGGCATGGATCAGGGGCAGACGCAGGTCCATGTCGCAGACCACCGTCAGCCCGGCGGGCGGCCCCAGGCCACAGCCGGCCAGGCCTGCTGCTGCGACGAGGCCGGATTGAAAGAAGGTTCTTCTCAGCATGAGTCCCGCCTTGATGGACGATATCGGTGTGAGGCCGCAGAACGGTTGAAGACAGATCCGGGAATCCGCATTGACCAGGCAGGCCCCTTCCCGTATATCGCCGCGCTTCCGATTGCTCGGCGCCTGGACAGGATGTCTGGACGTCCGCCCGTCTCAAGGTCAGAGAATACCATGGCTAACAACCCCGGCGCCAAGAAGGCGATCCGCAAGATCGCTCGCCGCACCGAAGTGAACAAGGCTCGCCGTTCGCGGGTTCGCACCTATCTGCGCAAGTTCGACGAGGCCGTCACCTCGGGCGACGCCGGCGCCGCCAAGCTGGCGTTTGTCGAGGCTCAGTCCGAATTGATGCGGGCCGTTTCCAAGGGCGTCGTTCACAAGAACACAGGATCGCGGAAGGTCTCTCGCCTCCACGCCCAGCTGAAGAAGCTGTCGGCCGCCTGATCTGGACCTTCAGGCCATAACGGTCTGAAGTCAAAGAACTATTTCTGACCGTCCGGGTTCATGACCCGGGCGGTTTTGTTTTGCCGGAAATCGGGGTTCGGTGAGCATGAGTTCCGTACCCGGAGGTAAAATTAACGATTTCCCTTGCGGCGCGAGGGGGTCTCGCGAGTCAACAGAAATATCCGCAGGCGGCGCCAAATTTCCCGTTTGACCCCCCCAAAGAGGGGGCACTAAAGTTGGCCTCTCAGCGCTTTTCCTCCCGACTTTTTCGGGATTGTCGGCGACCGGGATTGTCGGCGACAGCGACGGATACCTCGTATCCGCCGTGTGGAGAGGAATTGTGTCTGAAATGTCGGGCATCGCCGTGGGGGCGGGCGTCCGGTGGTCCTGATGATGATCTATGGATGACGGTGAGCAATGATGAGTTCCAGCGGGCAGATGATGAGCTCTTCGGCGCCGGCGTCAGCGGTGTGGGGCAAGGCCTGCCTGGCGCTTCGTCGTGAGCTGGGCGAAGCTGATTTCGGCTCCTGGCTAGCCCAGGCCGCCCTGCGCGAGACCACCGAAGGCGCCCTCGTGCTTGTCACCCCGACCGGCGTTGCCCGCGACTGGATCCGCCGGAACGCCTGGCGCCGGATTTCCGAGCTCTGGGCGCAGAACGACCCCGAAGGCCGCCGACTGGACCTGAAGTCCCGCATGGAGTTCGAGGCTGGCGGCGTGGCCCAGGTGATCGAGGCTGTCGATCCGGTGTCGTCAGATGTCCCCGCCGTCGCGCCCTCCCCGGCCATTCAGGGCCAGCGTCCGGTCCGCAATGCAGGTCTGCAGGAACGGTTCAGCTTCGAGACTTTTGTCGCCGGTCCGGCCAATGAATTTGCCCATGCGGTCGCCCGCCGGGTCGCCAGCTGGGCCGACGGCCATTTCAACCCCGTGGTGATCCATGGCCCCTACGGCTTCGGCAAGACCCACCTGCTGAACGCCATGGCCTGGGAAGCCATGCGCAACGCCCCGGACCGCAAGGTGGTCTATCTGACTGCAGAGCGCTTCCTGTCGACTTTCGTCCGGGCGGTCATGGATCGTCAGACGGCCGCCTTCAAGGACGAGTTGCGGGCGGCCGATCTGCTGCTGATCGACGATGTGCATTTCGTCGGCGGCAAACAGTCAACCCAGGAAGAACTTTTCCACACCCTCACGGCCCTGATGGAAGACGGTCGCCGGGTGGTCTTTTCTTCCGACCGGCCGCCTGCCGCCCTGACCGAGATCGACGCCCGGCTGAGAAGCCATCTTTCTGCCGGCCTTGTCTGCGGCATCGAGCCGGCGGACCGGACCCTGAGACTGGGCATACTGGAACGCAAGCTGGAGGCCCTGGGCCGTCAGCAGGGCTTTGCCGCGTCTGCGCGCGGCGAGGTCCTGGAGTTTCTCGCCGACCGTTTCACCGACAGCATCCGCGAACTCGAGGGGGCCCTCAACACCCTTGTGGCCCGGGCCGGGGAAAATGTCCGGAGCCTGAACCTGGACGAAGCCCAGTCCATCCTGCGACCGCATCTTCGGGGCGCGGAAAAGCGGGTGACGGTGGATGACATCCAGAAGGCCGTGGCGGAGCATTACAGCCTGCGCCAGGCCGACCTGCTGTCCGAGCGTCGCAACCGGGCCATCGCCCGGCCGCGTCAGGCGGCCATGTGGCTGGCCAAGCAACTCACCACCCGCTCCCTGCCCGACATCGGGCGGCGGTTTGGCGGACGCGACCACACCACGGTGATTCATGCGGTGCGTCGGATCGAGGAACTGAAGGCCGCCGATCCGGTCCTGACCCAGGACCTCGAGACCCTGACCCGCAAGCTGCGGGGATAGTCTGGCGCGGGGAACGCCGGTCTCTGGACCAAGGCCGGACAGGAAAAGGGGACGGAGGCTGTCAGCTTCCGTCCCCTTCCTTTTTTGCGCGTCGTCCTGGCGGATCAGTAGCGCTTGGGGGCCACATCCCAGCGGGCGAAGTGCAGCAGCATCCGGCTCCAGCCATCCACGGCGGCGGAGGCGTCATAGGTGGGCCGGTAGTCCGCGTGGAAGCCGTGCTGGGCCTCCGGATAGACGATGATCTCGCTGTTCTTCATCCGGTGCTTCACCAGGGCGGCCCGCATGGTCTCGACATCGGCCAGGGGAATGCCCTGGTCCTTGCCGGCATAGAGGCCGAGCACCGGACTTTTCAGGTCGGCCACCAGCTCCAGGGGCCATTGCCGCTCTGCCTCGCCCAGAAACTGTCCGGCAGCCGGGCGGGCCAGGCGACCATACCAGGCCACACCGCAGCGGAAGTCCTTGGACCGCTGGCAGGCCAGCCATGTGACGGCGCCGCCCCAGCAGAAGCCGGTGATCGCCATCTTGCGGGGATTGGCGAAGGCCTGTCTGCGCAGCCAGGCGGTCGTGGCCGAGAGATCGGCCCTGGTCTCGGCGTCGGTGGTGTCTGCGACGATCTTGCGAATGGCCCCGAAGTCGGTCAGCGGAGCCGGATCGCCGTGACGGACAAAGAAGTCCGGCGCGATGGCGACATAGCCCAGCTTGGCCAGACGGCGGCAGGTGTCGCGGATGAATTCGTGGATGCCGAACACTTCGGAAACCACCACCACCACCGGGAAGCGGCCCTTGGCGTCCGGACGGGCGACATAGGCCGGAATTTCCCGGTCATAGGACGGGATCATCACCGCCCCTGTCACCAGCCCGGCCTCATCCGTGGCGATGGGCGCGGCGCTGGCGGAGACGGCCGCAGCGGCATAGCCGGCGAAGAACAGTCCGCCGAGCATGCGGCGGGACAGGTGCAGGTCCTGGGGCTCGGGGCCCTCAGGACGGTTCAGGGTCAACATGGCGGTTCCTCCCAGCCTGGAGACAGTCTGTCTTTACCCTAGTCCGGCAATGTCACAGAACCAAGATCATCAAGGAGGCGCCGCTCGCCGAAGGGTGAGATTGAGGCGGCCGCCGCCCGGAATCAGCCGGGAGGATCCTGCGAGTATCCGGTCCACCCCGTGAAAGGCCAGCCGCGCATCGCCGGACAGAATACAGACATCGCCCGAGGCCAGGCGGACACTGGCGGCGGGGTCGCTGCGGCGCAGGCCGCCGATGCGGAAAATCGCGGTATCCCCAAGGGATATCGACAGGACCGGAAAGATCAGGTCGGCCTCGTCGCGATCCTGGTGCAGGCCCATTCGCGCAGACCCCCTGTACAGATTGACCAGACAGGCGTCCGGCGGAACCTGTGGGTCGGCGAGGTCCGCCCAGAGCTCCAGCAGGGCCTTGGGGATCGGCGGCCAGGGCCGACCGGTGGCCGGATGGGCCGAATCGTATCGGTAGCCGCGCCGGTCCGAGACCCAGCCCAATGCGCCCAGACTGGTCATGGCCACGCTCATCGCCCGGCCGCCGGGGGTCTGGTAGCGAGCCAAAGGCGCCGCCACGATCCGGTCCATCACCGTGGCAAGCAGCGCCTGCTGGGCCCCAAGGTCCAGTCTCGCGGGGAAAACTCGAAAGCCCGAGGGGGCGGACATCACTGGACTCCGGCGCTAGGTCAGGGCAAAGCCCCACCGCAATTGGGGTTTTCCCCTTGCGAGCCGCCCCGCCATTCCCATATGGCGACTCGAAGGCAGGCTCTCCGCAAGGGACAAAGTCTACCCGCAACAGCCGGCCGAAAGGCCATTCATCTAGAGGGGACGGAACAGGATTTTCCAGGGGCGCTCATCTTCAGGAGGCCCCCCAAAAAATTCCGTCCGCCAAACAGGAGCGAAAGACCGCAAGATGAGCAAGATCATCGGCATTGACCTGGGCACCACCAACAGCTGCGTCGCGATCATGGATGGCAAGACGCCGAAGGTGATCGAGAACGCCGAGGGCATCCGCACCACCCCGTCGGTGGTCGGCATCATGGACGACGGCGAGCGCCTGGTCGGCCAGCCGGCCAAGCGCCAGGCGGTGACCAATCCCGCCAACACCCTGTTCGCCATCAAGCGTCTGATCGGCCGGCAGTTCGCCGATCCGGTGGTGGCCAAGGACAAGGACATGGTGCCCTATGACATCGTCAAGGGCCCGACCGGCGACGCCTGGGTCCGCGCCCATGGCAAGGACTATTCGCCCCAGGAAATCAGCGCCTTCATCCTGATCAAGATGAAGGAAGCCGCCGAGCAGCATCTGGGCGAGCCGGTGACCAAGGCGGTCATCACGGTTCCCGCCTATTTCAACGACGCCCAGCGTCAGGCCACCAAGGACGCCGGCAAGATCGCCGGCCTGGAAGTTCTGCGGATCATCAACGAGCCGACGGCGGCGGCCCTGGCCTATGGCCTGGACAAGAACGACGGCAAGAAGATTGCGGTCTATGACCTGGGCGGCGGCACCTTCGACGTCTCGATCCTCGAGATCGGCGATGGCGTCTTCGAGGTGAAGTCGACCAATGGCGACACCTTCCTGGGCGGCGAGGATTTCGACCTTCGGGTCGTGGATTACCTGGCCGACGAGTTCAAGAAGGAAACCAATGTCGATCTGCGCAAGGACAAGCTGGCCCTTCAGCGCCTGAAGGAAGAGGCCGAAAAGGCCAAGAAGGAACTCAGCAGCGTCACCCAGTACGAGGTGAACCTGCCCTTCATCAGCATGAATGCCTCCGGCCCGCTGCATCTGAACATCAAGGTCACCCGCGCCAAGCTGGAAGCCCTGGTCGATGATCTGGTCGCCCGCACCATCGGTCCCTGCGAACAGGCCCTGAAGGACGCCGGTCTGAAGAAGACCGACATCGACGAGGTGGTCCTGGTCGGTGGCATGACCCGCATGCCCAAGGTGGTCGAGGCGGTGAAGGCCTTCTTCGGCCGCGAACCCCACAAGGGCGTCAATCCGGATGAGGTGGTCGCGCTCGGCGCCGCCATCCAGGCCGGGGTGCTGCAGGGCGACGTCAAGGACGTCCTGCTGCTGGACGTCACGCCCCTGACCCTGGGCATCGAGACGCTGGGCGGCGTGTTCACCTCGCTGATCGAGCGCAACACCACCATCCCGACCAAGCGTGGCCAGACCTTCTCCACGGCCGACGACAACCAGTCGGCCGTTACGATCCGGGTCTTCCAGGGCGAACGCCCCATGGCCGCCGACAACAAGATGCTGGGCCAGTTCGACCTGGCCGGCATTCCGCCGGCGCCGCGCGGCGTGCCGCAGATCGAAGTCACCTTCGACATCGACGCCAACGGCATCGTCCATGTGACCGCCAAGGACAAGGCGACCAACAAGGAACAGGCCATCCGCATCCAGGCCAATGGCGGCCTCAGCGACGCCGACATCGAGAAGATGGTCCGGGAAGCTGAAGCCAACAAGGCCGAGGACGAGAAGCGGAAAGCCGGGGTCGAGGCCAAGAACCAGGCCGATGCGGTGATCCACTCCACCGAGAAGTCCATGGCCGAGTATGGCGACAAGGTCTCCGGCGACGACAAGGCGGCCATCGAGACCGCCCTGGCGGACCTCAAGGCCGTGGTCGACGGCGGCGACGCCGAGGATATCGCGGCCAGGACCCAGACCCTGATCCAGGCCTCGATGAAGCTGGGCGAGGCCATGTACAAGGCCCAGCAGGCCGAGCCCGGAGCCGAGGATGCGGCCGCCGAAGCTGCGGACGACGGCGTTGTCGACGCCGAGTTCGAGGAAGTGGACGACAGCAAGAAGTCGGCCTGACGCGGCCCTGATCCGCTCGTCCCGGAGCCTATTGCGGGCCTCCGGGGCGGGTGGATCGGCCATCTGCCTTTTTCCTCGAACGCCCGGGCCCCGCAGACGCCATGCGTGACTATTACGAAATCCTTGGTGTGGACCGCAGCGCCGATGACGCGACGCTGAAATCCGCCTTCCGCAAGATGGCCATGGAACATCACCCCGATCGCAACGGCGGGAGTGAAGAGGCCTCCGCGCGCTTCAAGGAAATCAACGAAGCCTACAGCATCCTGTCCGACGCCCAGAAGCGGGCGGCCTATGACCGGTTTGGCCATGCCGGGGTCAATGGCATGGGCGGCGGCGGCCAGGGCGGCGGATTCTCGGACGTCCACGACATCTTCAACGAGGTGTTCGGCGACGCCTTTGGAGAGATGTTCGGCGGCGGCCGCGGCGGCCGACGCAATGGTCCGGCCCGGGGCGCCGACCTGCGGTATGATCTGGAGATCACCCTTGAGCAGGCCTATGCCAGCGCCGAGGTCGAGATCAAGGTGCCCTCTTCCATCACCTGTGAAGTCTGCGACGGGTCGGGCGCCAAGCCGGGCACCAGCCCGACGGTCTGCGGCACCTGCGGCGGGGCCGGCCGGGTCCGGGCCACACAGGGATTCTTTTCCATTGAACGGGCCTGTCCCCGCTGCGGCGGGTCGGGCCGGATGATCCTCGACCCCTGCAAGGGTTGCAGCGGCGCCGGCCAGGTGCGCCGGGACCGGGTCCTTTCCGTTCGGATCCCCGCCGGCGTCGATGACGGGGCGCGGATCCGTCTGGCGGGCGAGGGCGACGCCGGACAGCGGGGCGGTCCCCGGGGCGATCTCTATATCTTCCTGTCGGTCAGTCCCCATGACCTGTTCGAGCGGGACGGCCTGGACCTGCTCTGCACGGTGCCCGTGCCCATGACCACAGCCGTCCTGGGCGGCGAGATCGAGGCGCCCTGCCTGACCGGCGGGGAAAACTGTGACGGGCAGTGCCGGATGAAGGTCAAGGTCCCGGACGGCGTCCAGACCGGCAAGACCATCCGGCTCAAGGGCCGGGGCATGCCTTCCCTGCGGTCCCGCGAGAAGGGCGACCTGGTGGTCGAGCTGTTTGTCGAGACCCCGACCCATCTGTCCGCCCGGCAACGGGAACTGATGGCCGAGTTCGCCGCCCTTACCGGCGAGCAGCAGCACCCTAAATCCGCCAACTTCCTGGGCAAGGCAAAGCGGTTCTGGTCAGAAGTCACCGGAGGCTAGAGCCTGTCCCGTTCTGATCGAACCGATCAAGACGGAAAAGCAGGCTCCACTTCCTACTGTCAGAGCATGGTTCAATCCGGTAACCGTTTCACACCTGTCGGACCGTGCCCCAGCGCCTTCGACCTTCAATTCCGGGCCTCGGCTTTCAAGGCTCCGCCAACCGGGTCTAGACCGCCCCCCGATCTGGAGCCGCCATGGCCTCTGCCTTTTCACTCCTGCGGCGACCGGGCCTGCTCATCCTGGCGGGACTTGTCCTCCTGGTCTGCAGCGCCCAGACACCGGCCCTGGCCCAGACGGCCTGGCGAACCCATACCGACCGTGCGCATGGTTACCGGGTCGAGTTCCCCGGGGTGCCCAGCCAGACCCAGGAAACCACGCCGCTCGGCAATGTCATGGATGTGGCTTCCCTCGAGGCCGGCACGACCGGGGCCTTTCTCGTCATCGCCACGGTCAGCGCCGAGCCCTTGGACGGGATTCCGGCCCTGGAGAACGCCACCACAGGGGCTGTGGAGTCCGTCGCCGGCCGGCTGGTCAGCAAGGCCGACCTGACCGTGGACGGGGCCCCGGCGCGGGACCTGGTCATCGAGGCGGGCGAGGGCGACGTGACCCTGCGCACCCGGATGGTGATCCTGGGCTCGACCTTCTTCCAGATCATGGCGGTCGGCCCCAGGGAAGGCCCGCCCGCAGGCAGCGAGCGGTTCATCAATTCGTTCCGGCTGACGGCGCCGGCCACGACACCGCCGGCATCGATGGTCCAGCCTGCGGCCAAGCCCCCGACCCAGGCGGACACGAGCCCGCCGGCGAACTGATCCAGTTTCGGCGCAAGACGACTGGCCCTTGAGCCGCCCGGCCGGCGCCCTGTAGTTTGCCGGCGATGAACGCCCCTGCGCCGCCCGCCGCCCTGATCCCGGATGCCGCCGGCGCGACGCCCGTCATGGCGCAGTATTTCGAAGCCAAGGCCCGACAGCCGGACGCCCTGGTCTTTTTCCGGATGGGCGATTTCTACGAGCTGTTCTTCGAGGACGCCGTCCAGGCCGCAGCCGCCCTGGGCATCGCCCAGACCTTTCGCGGCAACCACAATGGCCAGCCGATCCCCATGGCCGGGGTGCCGGTCCATGCGGCCGAGGCCTATCTGGCCAAGCTGATCCGGTCCGGTTTCAAGGTCGCTGTCTGCGAACAGATGGAAGATCCGGCCGAGGCCCGCAAGCGCGGCTCCAAGGCCATCGTGCGCCGCGATGTCGTCCGGATCATCACCCCGGGAACCCTGACCGAAGACAGCCTGCTGGACAGCCGGGGGGCCAACCGGCTGGCGGCCATCGCCCTGCGAGGCGGACAGGCTGCGGTGGCGACCGTCGAGCTGTCCACCGGGGCGGTGGAAAGCCTGCTGCTGGCCCCGGCCGGGCTGGCCGCGGCCCTGGCCGCCCTCAGTCCTTCGGAAATCCTGGTGCCGGACCGCCTGTTTGCAGACCCCCAGGTCGCGGCGGCGGTGAAACAGGCCGGTGGACTGGTGCAGCCCATGGCCCAGGCCCTGGCCGAACCCTCGGCCTCGGAGGCCCGGGTCAAGCGGCTCTATGGCGTGGAAACCCTGGACGGATTTGGCGCCCTGTCCGGCGCCGAGGTTTCAGCCCTGGGCTTGATCGCCGCCCATCTGGAGGTGACCCAGGCCGGCCGGATGCCCGCCCTGTCGCCGCCCCGCCGGGCGGGCGAGGCCGATGTCATGGCGATCGACCCGGCGACCCGGGCCAGCCTGGAGATCGACCGGACCACAGGCGGCCAGAGGGAAGGGTCCCTGCTGGGGGCCATAGACCGGACCATCACGGCGCCGGGTTCGCGCCTGCTGGCGGAGCGGCTGGCCAGGCCTCTGCTGGATCCGATGCGGATCACCGCCCGGCTGGATGCGGTCCAGTGGTTCCTTGAGCGGCGACGCCTGAGGGAGGCGGTGCGGGACCAGCTGCGCCAGACCGGGGATCTCGCCCGGGCCCTGTCCCGCCTTGCCCTGGGACGGGGCGGACCACGGGACCTGGGGACCCTGCGGGCGGCCCTGAAGACCGGCCAGGCCCTGGCGGCCCTGCCGGTCGATCCGGCAGGTGCGGACATGACGGGTCCCGGGACTTCGCCGGAGGCTCCCGAAGCGGTGCAGATGGCCTTGGCGGCGACCAATCCGGACCTGTCGGTGGCGCTCTCGACCCTGCTGGCCACCCTTGAGCTCGGTCTGGGTCCGGATCTCCCTGCCCAGGCGCGGGACGGCGGTTTTGTCGCCGCCGGGGTGCGTCCCGAACTGGACCAGGCCCGCGCCCTGAGGGACGACAGTCGCCGGGTGATTGCCGGGCTTGAGGCGCGGCTGGCCGAGATGAGCGGCCTGCCCCTGAAGATCCGGCACAACGCCGTCCTGGGCTATTTTGTCGAGACCACGGCGGGCAAGGCCGATCCGCTGTTCCAGGCGCCGCTGAACGCCAGCTTCATCCATCGCCAGACGCTGGCCAATCAGGTGCGGTTCACCACGGTCGAGCTGGCCGACCTGGACGCCCGGATCGCCCAGGCCGCCCAGCGGGCCCTGGCCATCGAGGTCCAGACCTTCGAGGCCTGGCGCGACGAGGCGGTGGCCCTGGCCCAGCCCCTGAGGGCAGCCGCCGAGGGCCTGGCCATGCTGGACGTCGCCAGCGCCCTGGCCGAATGGGCCGAAGACGCCGGGGCCTGCAGGCCAGTGGTGGATGGATCCCTGCAGTTCGAGGCTGTGGCGGCGCGCCATCCGGTGGTCGAGGCGGCAGTGCGGCGGGCGGGCGATCCCTTCACCCCCAATGATTGCCGGCTGGACGGCAGCGGCGAGACGGCGGCGCGGCTTTCCATCGTCACCGGTCCCAACATGGCGGGTAAGTCCACCTTCCTTCGCCAGAACGCCCTTCTGGCGGTCCTTGCCCAGGCCGGATCCTATGTGCCGGCAAAGGCCCTGACCCTGGGGGTCGTCGACCGGCTGTTCAGCCGGGTAGGGGCGGGCGATGACCTGTCCCGGGGCCGCTCCACCTTCATGGCCGAGATGGTCGAGACCGCCGCCATCCTGACCCAGGCCACGCCCCGCAGCCTGGTGATCCTGGACGAGATCGGCCGGGGCACGGCCACCTGGGACGGCCTGGCCATCGCCTGGGCCTGCGCCGAGGCCCTGCATGACGCCAACCATTGCCGTGCCCTGTTCGCCACCCACTACCATGAGCTGGCGACGCTGGAGACCCGGCTGGCCCATGTGTCCAACCTGTCGCTCAAGGCCCGGGAATGGAACGGCGACCTGGTCTTCCTGCATGAATGCGGGCCCGGCCCGGCCGATCGCAGCTATGGCGTCCAGGTGGCTAGGCTGGCCGGTGTGCCGCCCGCCGTGGTGGTCCGGGCCCGGGAGGTGCTGGAGCGGCTGGAGGCGGAAAGCCATTCCCCGGCCCGGCTGGAGGGGCTGCCCCTGTTCGAACTGGCCGCCCCCGCCGCGCCCCGATGGGAACCCGGTCCCGCCGAGGCGGCCCTCAAGGCCCTGGACCCGGACGGCATGAGCCCCCGGGAGGCGCTGGAGGCGCTTTACCGGCTCAAGGGGATGGTCTGAGGGCGGCCCGCCCCGGCTTCAGACGGGTCGCGACGGCGTCAGCTGCTCCAGATAGACCATGATGTCGAACATCCGGCCGCAGGGGTAGTCGGCGTCGAGGAGCAGGGCCGTGCTCGGGACAGCGGCATAGCCTGGCCAGGCCAGTCGGTAGGTCAGGTTTCGCCAGTCCTGTCCGGCCTTGTCGTCGGGCAGGTTCTTGACAGGGACCCAGTGAGACCCCGCCCTGGCCTTCGACAGCAGGGCCGCCAGACGACCGCCCTTGCCGGACCAGTGGATGACCCTGGTCGGGTCGGCGGCGCTGGGCGGGGGCGTCAGAGGCCATTGCGGCACGGCGTTGAAGCGGGCCTCGCCATATTCGAACACAACGCACCGGTATCCATCGCCGAGCGCCTGGCGCAGGGCCCCGCCGGTGGGCAGGAAATCGGAGCCCGGCGGGCCGCCGCTGGCGACGTGCATGTTGTGACCCCAGAAGACGCCGCCGCCGCTGACTGGCGCCTTGAGGATGTTCTCGGCCATGAACCGGTCCCGGCGGCTGAAGTATTCGGCCAGATCGCCCGTCATCTTGCCGTCGGCCGTTTCCAGCTCGAAGGCCTTCAGCCCCTGCCAGGCTGTGCGGGCGGCATACTGGGCCTCGGCGGTTCCCGGCCGCGCCTTCAGGGCGGCGGACAGGGCCTCCAGCGCCGTCATGGCGTCCTTGAGCTGGGCCGTGGTCAGGGACTTGATCAGGACCGGAAACCGCAGGGCCTGGGCCTTGGCGGAGACGATCGGGGCCAGACGCGCCGAAAGGGGCGCGGCAGCGGCCGGATCCAGGGCCTTGAGCGCCTCGAGTGCGCTGGCGGCGTCCTGGGCTGTAGCCTGACAGTCGATCCCGAAGATCCGGACCGGCAAGGCGGCTGTACGGTTCCAGTCCCGCAACCAGCCCAGCAGCTCGGCGACCGGCCGGCTCTTGATCACCCGGAAGACCTTGGCGCTACGCAGGCGTTCGAAGGGATCGCCGGTCTCGCCGGTGATGAAGGCGTCCAGCTGGCGTCCGCCCGGAGCGTTGGACTCCAGATAGAAGGCCGTCACCTGTCCCGACGTCACCAGGCCTTTAAGCAGGGCGGCCTTGGCGGTGATGTCCTCATGGCTGCCATGGGTGGCCTCGCCCAGTCCGACGATCCGGGCGCCCGCCAGCTGGGCCGCCATGGCCGGGCTCCAGAGGCTGTCGGGGCGGGCCGGGTCGAAGGACTGCGAATTGGCCTTGAACCAGGGCAGCACCGCTCCCTCGACGCCACTGCGCCGCGCAGACCCTACGGCGACCCAGCCGCCGCCGATTGCGGCTCCGGCGCCCGCCACGGCGAGAACGGCGCGCCTGGAAAGTTTCGGCCTGAAAGCCATGCTTTTGTCCCCCCGGACCGTGAAAAACGATGGATGAAAGCCGGGTTCGGCGCCATCGGCAAGAACGTCGATCCCAGAATGCCGCCGTTTCGACGCGGATCATTGTCCGTTTCAATTGCGCTCTTCGACGCGCATAAAGTGGGACTAACCGAGGAGCCTGTCCGGTCATGAACAGATTGCAAGATCGTCTGACCTGGGTCGGCGTCGGGGCTGCGGCCCTGGTCTGTCTGATGGGCATGGCGCCGGGTGCATCCACCGGCCCGCCGCCGCCCATAGCCCCGTCAGCGCCGTCGCCGGACCGCGGCCACGCCCTGGTGATGCGGGACTGCGCCCGCTGCCATGCGGTCGAAGAGACCGGCGCCAGCCCCTTTCGTCCGGCGCCGCCCTTCCGCACCCTGCACAGCCAGTATCCCCTGGACTCGCTGGAGGAAGCCCTGGCCGAGGGCATCATTTCGGGCCATCCGGCCATGCCGGAGTTTGAATACAGCGCCAGCGACGTGGCCGACATCATCGCCTGGATGAAGGACTTGGACGAGAAGTGATCGACTGCCATCGGTCGGGGAGCCTCACGGTCGGGGCGCGCCGCGTGCCTCGCGGCGGCAGCCTGACCCGGCCGGAACGGCCCCTTGCGATCCCCGCATTGCGTCCTTCGCCGTCCCAGCGCACATATGGGACATGCCGCCCCGCCTTCGCCCGACCCGCCTGGAACATGTCGTTGATGGCGAGGCCCTGCGCGCCCGTCTGTCGGCCGCCGCCCTGGACGCCAGCGGCGATGAGCGGGAGCAGCGGCGCCGGGCGCTGGAGATCCTGAAACAGGCGCTGTTCCGCGGCCGGATGATCGCCAAGGAGCGGCTGGAGAACGGCGCCGGCGGCATGGAGACCGCCCGGCTGATCTGCGGCGTCACCGACCAGGTGGTCACAGCCCTGTTCGACTTCACCACGGTCCATGTGTTCCGGGCCCGCAACCCCACCGAGGGCGAGCGCCTCTGCCTGCTGGCCGTTGGCGGTTATGGCCGGGCGGTGCTCAGCCCCTATTCGGACCTGGACCTGCTCTTCCTGCGGCCCTGGAAACAGACGGCCCATACCGAGAGCGTGATCGAATACATGCTCTATGCGCTGTGGGACCTGGGCTTCAAGGTCGGCCATGCCAGCCGCACGGTCGAGGAATGTGTCAAGCTGTCCCGCGAGGACTTCACCATCCGCACCTCGCTGCTGGAGGCCCGGCGCCTGTCCGGCGACGAGACTCTGGCGGCCGAGCTCCGCAAGCGGTTCTACAACGAGGTGGTCAAGGGCACGGCCAACGAGTTTGTCGCCGCCAAGCTGAAGGAGCGGGACGAGCGCCATGCCCGGGCCGGCATGAGCCGCTACATGGTCGAGCCCAATGTCAAGGAAGGCAAGGGCGGCCTGCGCGACCTGCATACCCTGATGTGGATCGCCGAGTATCTCTATCCGGTGGAGCGACCGGCCCATATATTCCGCCTGCCGCATTTCGACTCTCGCGAGGTCCGGTCCTTCACCCGGGCGTTCGATTTCCTGCATGCGGTGCGGGCCCATATGCATTTCACCACGGGCCGGCCCGAAGAGCGGCTGACCTTTGACATCCAGCCGGCCATCGCCCGGCGGATGGGCTATGGCGACCGGGCCGACAATCCGGCCGTCGAGCGGTTCATGCGCCACTATTTCCTCATCGCTCGGGAAGTCGGGGCCCTGACCCGGACCTTCTCGGCCAAGCTGGAGGCCGAACAGCTCAAGCAGGAGCCAAAAGGTCTGTCGCGGTTCTTTCCCGGGCTGGGCAAGGTCAAGCGCACGGCCCTGGATGTTCCGGGCTTCCTGATCGAGGGCGGCCGACTGACAGTCGAGGGACCCCAGGTCTTCGAGCGCGATCCGGTTGACCTGATCCGGCTGTTTCGCCTGGCCGACCAGCGGGACCTGGACCTGCATCCGGACGCCTTTACCGCCGTGACCCGGTCCCTGAACCTGATCGGGTCGAAGATGCGGCGGGACCCCCTGGCAGCCCAGGCCTTCATTGACATTCTGGTCCGGGGCAAGAGCCCCTATGGCACCCTGACCCTGATGAACGAGGCCGGGGTGCTGGGTCGGTTCCTGCCGGAATTCGGCCGGGTCGTGGCCCAGATGCAGTTCAACATGTACCACAGCTATACGGTGGACGAGCACACCCTGCGGGCCGTGTCGGTCATCAACGACATCGCCGCAGGCCGCATGGCCGAGGATCACCCCCTGGCCACCGCCATCATGCCGCTGATCGAGGACCGCGAGGCGCTGTTCCTGGCCATGCTGCTGCATGACACAGGCAAGGGCGGGGCGGGCGGCCAGGAAAAGGCCGGCGCCCGGGCCGCGCGGCAGGCCTGCGAACGGCTGGGCATAGACCGGGCCAAGATCGAGCTGGTGGCCTGGCTGGTCGAGCATCACCTGGTGATGAGCGATTTCGCCCAGAAGCGCGACATCGCCGACCCTGCCACGGTCGCCGCCTTTGCCCGCATCGTCGAAAGCCCCGAGCGGATGCGGCTGCTGCTGGTGCTGACCGTGGCCGATATCCGGGCCGTGGGACCCGGGGTCTGGAACGGCTGGAAGGGCCAGCTGCTGCGGGAACTCTACGCGGCGACGGAGGCCACCTTCCGGGGTGGCCGCAGCAGCGACCCGGAGGCCGCGGCCCAGCGCTACCAGATGACCTCGGCCCTGGCGGCCAGGGCGGCCCTGCAGGCGGCTCATCCGGAAGCTGCCGACTGGGCGGCCTCGATGGAAGACGCCTATTTCATCGCCTTTTCGCCTGCCGAGATCGCAGACCATGCCGCCCTGGCCCAGCGAGCCCATAGTCAGGGCGGGGCGGCGGCCGGCGCCTATATCCGCAAGGACCGAAACACAGCCGAGGTGGTGGTGGCCGCCCAGGACCGGCGCGGCCTGTTCGCCGATCTGGCCCTGGCCCTGTCCGGACTCGGGGCCAATGTCCTGGGCGCCCGGATCTTCACATCGCGGCAGGGCCAGGCCCTGGACGTCTTCCAGGTCCAGGACGCCTCGGGCGCCCCGTTCGGCGGCGACAATCCCCGGGCGCTCCGGCGGCTGGCCGATGCCCTGGAATCCGCGGGACGGGGCGAGCCCCAGACTGGCGAGGCCCGCCGCAGCGACAATGGCCGCACGGCCGCCTTCGCCATCGCTCCGACCGTGGTTCTGGACAATGAGGCCTCTTCGGAGGCCACGGTGGTCGAGGCCTCCGGCCGCGACCGGCCCGGCCTGCTGGAGGCCCTGGCCAGGGCCATAGCGGACGCCGGCCTGTCCATCATCTCGGCCCATATCGACGGCCACGGCGAACGGGCAGTTGACGCCTTCTATGTCCAGACCGGCAGCGGCGGGAAGCTGGACAACCCCCGGGCCCAGGCGGCGTTGAAGACGGCGCTTCTGAAGGTGCTGGACGCCGAGGAGGCCGACCCGGGCGGGCGTTTGCGCCTGGAGCGGGCGCGAGCCAGCATCGGACGGTAGGTCGGAAGGCGCGTGGACTAACGGTTCAGGTCCGCCCGGACGGCTGCGGCGAATCTGGCCCCGGCTTCCGGCGCATTGTTCAGGAACAGGTCCGGCTCGATCGCCTCCAGCTCCATCAGCCTGAGCGCGCCGTCGAGGCCCCGGATCAGGTCGATCCGGGCATAGGTCAGGGGCGGAACCGCGGCCAGGACCTGTTCGGCCACCTCAAGGGCGCCGGGCCAGGGGTCCACCCGCCGGCTTTGCCCGCCGAACTGGATCTGCACCCGGAAATCCCCCGGGGCGGCGACCTTGGCGACGCTGTGGCTGAACACACCGCCGAAATAGAGCATGGACAACTCCCCTTCGCCGCTGACCGCCGGCAGGAAGGGCTGGACCAGGGCGGGGCCCGTTGGGCCGCCCTCCAGGCTGTCGCCGGGCGCCAGTTTCAGGGTCTGGTGCGAGCCGCCGCTGATCCGGGGCTTGGCGATGACGATCTCGCTGTCAAACCGCGCCCGCGCCGCCTCGACATCCGCCGGGGTGAGGCGATCCACCGACAGGGTCGGGACGACCGGCGCGCCGGCGGCTTCCAGCTCCGCCAGATAGGCCTTGTCGGTATTCCAGCGGAGGACGGAGGTTGGATTGATCATCCTCTGGCCCTCGGCCTCGAAGGCCGCCAGGCGCGCCAGCCAGCGATCGGCGCTGGCGTGATAGCCCCAGGCGATCATCGGCAACACGGCGTCGAAGGAACCGGGCAGGGGCTCGGTCCAGCTGTGCGGACTGGCCTTGAGGCCGGCGCCGGCCAGGGCGGCTTCCAGCTGTGCGTACCAGTCCGACCAGATGCGGATATAAAGGTCCTGATCGGCGGCAGGGGTGAGGATGGCAAGTTTCATGGCGCCGATTTATCGCGCTTTGGCCAGCATCGCG
Source organism: Brevundimonas vancanneytii (assembly GCA_945861515.1). Taxonomy (GTDB): domain Bacteria; phylum Pseudomonadota; class Alphaproteobacteria; order Caulobacterales; family Caulobacteraceae; genus Caulobacter; species Caulobacter vancanneytii_A. The sequence continues at coordinate 61,660 of CAMAVA010000003.1, forward strand.
AGCCCCTGGGCCACCCTGAAGGCCCCGCCGCGTTGCCCGGACGGCCCGGCTCCTGTAACAGCCACTTCCCAGCCTGACGGAGCCCGCCGATGACCGCCCTTTACGACGTCGCCGCCATTGGCAATGCCATTGTCGATGTGATCGCGCCCGCCGAGGAGGCATTCCTGCAGGCCGAAGGGCTGTCCAGGGGGTCCATGCAGCTGATCGACGAGGCGCGGGGCGTCGACCTCTACAGCCGCATGGCGCCGGGGATCGAGACCAGCGGCGGATCGGCCGGCAACACCATTGCGGGCGTCGCCAGCTTCGGCGGCCGGGCCGCCTATATCGGCAAGGTGGCGGATGATCAGCTGGGCGGGGTCTTTGCCCACGACATGCGGGCCATCGGGGTCGGGTTTGAAACCCCGCCCCTTTCCGGCGGCGCCGCCACTGCCCGGTGCCTGATCAATGTCACCCCGGACGGCCAGCGCACCATGTGCACCTATCTGGGCGCCTCGACCGAACTGACCGCCGGGGACGTGCCGCCCGCGCTGATCGAACAGGCGGCCATCGTCTATCTGGAAGGCTATCTGTTCGACCCCAGCGAGGCGCGCCGCGCCTTCGCCAAGGCCGCCGCCATCGCCCATGCCTCCAGCCGCATGATCGCCATCACCCTGTCCGACGCCTTTGTGGTGGAGCGCCATCGCGGCGAATTGTTGGGCTTCATCGAGGGCCAGGCCGACCTGGTCTTCGCCAACGAAGTGGAGGTCAAGGCCCTGTTCGAGACCGATGACTTCGATCTGGCCGCGGCCCGGCTGGGCGCCATCACCCAGATCTGCGCCATCACCCGGGGCGAGCAGGGCTCCCTGATCCTGGCGGGCGACCAGAGCCATGTCATCGCTGCCGATACCGTGGCCCAGGTCGTCGACACCACAGGCGCGGGCGATCAGTATGCCGCCGGCTTCATGTTCGGCCTGGCCCAAGGGCTGCCGCTCGACGTCTGTGGTCGGCTCGGCTCCATGGCCGCCGCCGAGGTGATCGGCCATTACGGACCAAGGCCCCAGGCCAATCTGAGGGAGCTGGCGGTGTCCCGGGGGCTTCTGACATGAACCGGATTGGTGAAATCATCCGCAACACCAAGGAGACCCAAATTCGGGTCTGGATCGATCTGGACGGGACGGGCGAGGCGAAGGTCTCCACCGGCATCGGCTTTTATGACCACATGCTGGAAAGCTTCGCCCGCCATGGCGGGTTTGACCTGCAGGTGGAGACGGTCGGGGACCTGCATATCGACATGCACCACACGGTGGAGGACACCGGCATCGTCCTGGGCCAGGCGGTCAAACAGGCCCTGGACGGATTCAAGGGCGTCCGGCGGTTTGGTCATGCCTATGTGCCGATGGACGAGACCCTGACCCGCTGCGCCCTGGATCTTTCCAACCGGCCCTATCTGATCTGGAAGGTGGCCTTCGCCCGGCCCAAGGTCGGGGAGATGGACACCGAGCTGTTCAAGGAGTTCCACCACGCGTTTGC
>CAMAVA010000004.1 GCA_945861515.1 Brevundimonas vancanneytii
GCCCTGCGGCAAGGCAACGTGTTGCGGGAGCAGAACTTCGGCCTGATCACGATCGACTGGACCCCGCCGGCGCCCCGCGTCCTGGTCGAGGTGCGGGACGTCAAGGGCCAGCCCCGCCTGAGCCTGCCTCTGGATACCGCCACGCTTCGCCATACCTCTGACTGAACAGGCCTTGCCGGGCCCCCAGGTCGGCGGAAGGTTGTCGCTTGACGGTCGATGGGGGAACTTCATGAAGAAGACGGCGCTGGTGGGCTTGATGGTCGTAACCGCCGGCGTGGCCTTTGCCGCCGAGCCGTCGGCGGTCCGGCAAACCCGCACCTATCTGGACCGGATCAAGTCCGACGATCCGGCGATCCGTTCGGTTCTCTGGGTGAACCCGCGGGCCCTTTCCGAAGCTGCCGCCGCAGACAGCCGTGCCGGCGGCAAGGCGCCTCCCCTTAACGGCTTGCCCCTGCTGGTGAAGGATAACGTCGACGTCGCTGGTCTGCCGAACACGGCGGGATCCATGGCCCTGAAGGACAATGTGCCGGCGGTGGATGCGCCCGTCATTGCCCGGCTTCGCGCCGCTGGCGTGGTGATCCTTGGCAAGACCAACCTGTCAGAGTGGGCCAACATCCGCTCCTCCGACTCCTTGAGCGGCTGGAGCGGCCTGGGCGGCCAGACCCGAAATCCCTTTGACAAGGCCCGCAGCCCTTGTGGCTCGTCCGCCGGATCCGGCGCAGCCATGGCTGCGGGACTGGCGGCGGCGGCCATAGGCACCGAGACCGATGGTTCGATCACCTGCCCCGCCTCGATCAATGGCCTTGTGGGTCTCAAGCCGACAGTCGGGCTGGTGTCGCGCACCGGCATCATTCCGATCAGCGCCAGCCAGGACACCGCCGGTCCGATGACTACCACCGTCGAGGCCGCGGCCCGATTGCTGACGGTCATGGCCGGTTCCGATCCAGCCGACCCCGCGACCACCGAGGCCGACCGTCGGCGAACGGACTATGCAGCGGGCCTGACCCCTGCCAGCCTGAAGGGCGTGCGGATCGGCGTCATGCGATACGCCGCCGGTTTTCATGCGCCCACCGATGCGGTGTTCGAAAATGCCCTTTCGGCCCTGCGGGCCCAAGGCGCGGTACTGGTCGAGATCAAGGAATTTCCGGACCGCAACGCCATCGGAGGCCACGAAATCGTCGTCCTGCTGACCGAACTCAAGGTCGGTCTGAACCAGTACCTTGCCGGCACGGACCCCGCCCGGGTCAAGACCCGGACCCTCGCGGACCTGATCGCCTTCAACCGTCAGAATGCCGAAGCGGAAATGCCCCTGTTCGGCCAGGACCTGTTCGAACAGGCTGAAGCCACCAGGGGCCTGGACGATCCGGCCTATATCAAGGCCCTTTCGGAAGGCCGCCGCCTGGCGGCCGGCGGACTTGACCGACTGTTCAAGGACAATCAGATCGTGGCCCTGGTGGGGCCGACAGTCGGTCCGTCATGGCTGATCGACCCTGTGCTGGGAGATCGATACGTCGGCGGCGGCGCCGGCAATGCGGCGGCCGTTGCGGGATACCCTCATTTGACCGTCCCCATGGGCAAGGTGTCCGGACTGCCCGTCGGGCTTTCCTTTGTCGGCCCGGCCTGGAGCGAAGCGAAGTTGCTCAGCCTGGGCTACGCTTATGAGCAGGCTGTTGGTCCCTGAACGATCGCCGTCAGGCTCCGTCCGACAGGGAATCTGGATTGGAGCCTGGACCTGATCCCATTTCGGGCCCGGGAGGCGGGGTTAGCAGTCCGCAGAACAGCCCAAAAAGACAGGCCAGCGCCTGGGTCCGCAGCGGATAGTCGACCACCGAGTGCAACAGGAGGATCAGGATTGCGATCCCGGCGGCTCGTCCGATGGCCGTGCTGGACGATGATCCTCGCAAGGCCCCGCAGACACCGAACCCAGCCCAGATGAGGAAAGCCAGAAAGCCCGCTGGAAACAGGACGCCGGCCTCAAGCCACAGTTCGAGATAATCATTGTGGGCATTGTTCAGATAGGTGGGATCCACCATCTCGGCGGGCTCCGCTGCCCTGAAGATGGCCTCGAAGGCGCCAAGTCCCGATCCCGCGGGCTGAAACTTCAGCGCTTCCTGCAGAATGATGGGCCAGGTCAGGAAACGCGACTCGCTCGACTCCAGCCGGTCAAACCGGTCCAGCACCGCTCCGGCCCCCACCTGGACAGCGAGAAAGGACACGCAGGCCACGCCAAGCACCATCCACGAGCGTCGGCTCCAACCCCGCCCACTGGCATGCTGATCGCGCAGAAAGCTGGCGAGACTGAGGACAAGGGCCAGCCCCCCTAGAACCAGCCCGGCCCTGGACCGGGTCGCCAGGATCCCGACAACAAAAAGCCCGCTCAAGGCGATGAACAGCCAGGGCGTCAACGCCAATCGTTGGCCCGACTGCTCGCCCCACCGACTGGCCAGGGCGCCGAGAAATGGCAGCGCCGCCGCAAGCGCGACGGCCTGATGATTCCGGTTGGCGAAGAATCCGTTCGGCAACCCCGAATGAACCTCCGGAGCGACCCTCAAGATCGATCCGAAAAGGCTGGTTACCTGCAGGGCCCCCAGGACCATGCCGATGATCATCAAGCCAGTCACCAGAACCATCAGCAGGATGCGGGCCTGGCTGTCCAGGGACGCTGCCGCCAGCGCGATCGCAACAGGCGGCCAAAGCCAGAGAAAGCTGTCCCAGGTGCGCTGGGGATCGAGGCTCAGCGGGTGGGGCTCGACAGCAACGCCCGCCACCTCCAGAGTCTGGAGCGCGAGTTCACGGCCGGGCAGAGCAGTCCATAGAGCCGGACTCAAGGGAACCAGCTGGATCAGAACCACGCCCATCATCAGACCGGCCAGTCCGATCAATCCCCACGTCGCGCCTTGAATTCGGCCCTGTGACAGTCGCCAGCAAACAATCGGCAAAAGCGTCAGGGCCGATAGCTGCAACGCTAGGAAAAGCGTTTGCCGTCCTTGAGCGGAGCCCCCGAATACCATGGCGGCAACCAACATCGCCGCAGAGATCCAGAAGATCAGGCGCCTTGAGCTCGGCGCGGCCAAGTGCCCGGCTAAGGGCCTCCCATTTTCGCTCATCTCTTTTCGGCCGAGCCGGCAAGGACGATCCCACGGACAGGTCGAACCTGAAGATCGTCGAAGATCACCTCAACGGGTTGTGAACGGTCTGAGGTGACGGGAGCCAGCCTCAGAACCTGAGCCTCGCAGCCATGCTCGGGACGGGCAAACTGCGCTCTTGTCGTTGTCCAGCCGGCCCCACGAACCCGGATCCGCTGACTGAAAAAGACAGGTCCGCCGAAACAGACCAGGTCCAGGCGAAAACGTTCGTTGGAAACGCCTGCAACCCCCTTCGCTCTGATCGAGATCTGCATCACCCCGGCCGGCAGAAAGAGATACTGGCCGATCAAGGGCCGGGAAGACGAATAGAGGTCATGCCGAACGCTCAGCTGGCCGCCGGGCCTGCCATCGGACGGCTTCCATTCGACAACCCCCTCCGTGTCGGTGATTACCTGCCAGTTGAACGGTGGGGGCCCCGGGAGCCCGCGAAACCCGCCATCATAGACGAAGCTGTTCCGGTCGCTGATCGGATAGAGCCCCGTCCACATCCGACGGGCGCCACCATAGTCCTTGATGGCAAGGTGGCGGCGCAGAAGAGGCTCGAATTCACGGTCGCCGATCCGCAACTTCGCTGCGGCCATCTCCAGCAACAGAGCATCAGCGGCGCTGATCGGCGCTGACGAGGCGAGATCGCTGATAAACCCCGCGCGCCAAACAGGGCTGTCGGCCAGTCGGGAGACGAGGGCCTGGCGCGCTGCGGGTTGATCCAGCACCGAGGCGGTTTCGAAAACGAGCAAGGACCTGGCCGCCGCATTGCGGCGCAAAAGCAGGTCCATGGAGCGGAACGCCATGTCATGGTCGCCCGACGCGAGGCCTTCGCGCATACGCCAGAGTTCTGCCGCGGTATCGCGGCGCGACAAACGGGTCATCTGCGCCACGCGCCGGACCAGGGCCGCCCGGTCACCTGATTCCAAAGCCTGCACCGAAAGCGCCTTCAAGGCCTGCAGGTCGTACGGGTTCAGGGCAAGGCGCCGGGCTGCCGTAACGTCGCGAGGAAGGTCGCTTGATGAGCGGGCTGCAACATTGGCCGGCCCATCAGCAGGACGCCACAACAGCGTCGGCGACTCTGAACGGCCGATCCGGTCCTTCGTCCGAACCGCCGATAGGCAGACCATGATCGCCAGGCCGGCGCAGACCAATGTGACCAGTCCGGTCGAGAGGACGGCGAGACGCCGTCGCGTGTCGGTGCGAATTTTACCGCGCGGGGTTCCCGATCGCATGGCGCGGCGCGAGATCAGCCGGCATCCTTCTGGAGCTGTCTTTGGCCATACTGATAGGCATAGGCATAGCCATACCCGTATCCGTACCCATAGCCTGCCGTCTGGGCGTCAAACTTGGTCAGGACAGCGCCCAGAATGTTGGCCTGGGCCTGCAAGAGTCTGCGGAGGGCCATCCGGACGACGCTGCGGCGGGCCACGCCGGCTTCCACGACCAGCATTGTGGCGGATGCCCGCGCAGCCAGGATCGGGGCGTCGGCCAGGCCGATGATCGGCGGTCCATCGACAATCACGATATCGAAAAGCGACTGGGCTTCCCGCAGCAGGGTCGAAAGGCGAAGGCCCGCCAGCAGCTCCACCGGATTGGGGGGAAGCGGCCCACAGGTCAGCACTTTCAGCCCGGCCTGATCGGTGTCTTGCAACGCCGTATGGAGTTCAAGTCCTGTCAGGACGTTGCTCAGGCCCACAGCATTATCAACCCCCATGAGCCTGTGGATCGAGGGATTGCGCAGGTCTGCGTCGACAAGCAGCACGTTCAGGCCTAGCTGCGCAAAACTGCGGCCCAAGGTGACGGACGTCGTGCTCTTGCCCTCGGAGGGACGGCTGCTGGTGACCAGCAGGCTGCGCGGCGCGCCGTTCGACGTGACAAACTGCAGCGCCGTTCGCGTCGATGTATAGGCTTCTGAAAAACTGGATCTTGGATCCGAGAAGGCCTGATGCGGGGTTGTACCCTTGTCGAGGGCTGGAATGACTCCGATCCCGGTCAAGCCGAGCTTCGCTGTCAGATCATCCGGGGTTCGGATCGCTTCATCCAGCAGCTCCAGGAACAGGGTCGCCGCGCCGGCCAGCCCTAGCCCGACGACCAGGGCAATCGCCATGTTCAGCGGCAGTTTGGGCGAAGACGGAGCGCCGGGCGCGCGGGCGCGGTCGACAACCGACACATTGTTGTTGCCGACGCCGCCGGCGACCCCGACCTCCTTGTAGCGCTGCAGCAGGCCATCATAGAGGCTGCGATTGGTGTCGACCTCGCGCTGGAGGATGGTGTTCTTGATGTTCCGCTCCCGAAGATCGATGAAAGATCCTTTGAGCCCCTCGACCTGGGCCGCCAGTGATTGCTCTTGGTTGCGCGCCACCTCGAACCGGGACCGGATTGAGGCTCGAATGTTCTCTCCGGCCCCCGAAAGCTGGCGATCAACCTCGTCCATCTGGGCTTTGAGTTGCTGCATCTCGGGCATGCCGGGCGCAAAGACCTTCAACTGCTCCTGATAGGTCGCCGCCAGTTTGGCGCGCTGCTGCAACAGGGACTGGATCGTCGGGTCGCTCAAGGCTTCTGGCTGCGACAGTATCGACATGGACTGGGCCTGGCGCCAGCGCTGCTCGGCCTTGATCCGCTCACCCTTGGCGACCGTCAGCATACTGTTGATGGCCGAGAGATCGGCCGCCGTGAGCGACTGGCTGGCGGTGTCGGCTTGCGCCGCGCCGCTTGTCGGCATGACATTGATGATCTGCTGCCGGGCGCCGTAAGCGACCAGTTCCTTTTCTGAGTCCTCCAGCTTCTGCTTGACCTGGGCGAGCCGCTCTTCAAGGAACTGACGCGCATAGGACGAAGACTCGAAACGCCGCTCAAGACTGAGGGTCTGGAAGTTTTCGGCCAGGGCGTTGACGATCCGCGCCGAAAGCTCAGGGCTTGGGCTGGTGAATTCAAGATTGACCAGCCGTGATAGTCCCTGTTGTCGAACGGACGTGTTTCCCAGGATCAGGTTGGTCAGGCGATCCTCGATTTTCGACGGCGGAAGGATCTCGTTACCCTTGGCGTCCTCTTCCAGACCGGCAAAACTTCTCATCTGAGGATCCCGCGCCAGATCCAGCTTCTGGACAACCCGCCGGGCCAGGGTGTCGCTCTTCAGCAGGCCGATCTGGGTGTCTAGAAACTCGGCGCCGGTCATGGCCTCTCTCGGGGCCAGGTCGGTCATCTCGACGATCTTGCTGGACTCCCTGTCTATCTGAATGGTGGTTTTCGCGGTGAACAGCGGCTGGGTCAGAAGCGTGATGGCAAGACCCAGGAAAAGGCAGGCCAAAACCACGCCGCCGATAACCCAACGGTGCTTGACAATGGCCCCCCAGATCGCTGCGATTTCGCGCCGCCTCTGGTCGTCGAACGGCGCTTCGTCCGGCCGGCCGTCTATATCCAGGTACTGGGCATAGGATACGGGCGTCGAGCGACGTCCTGAATCCATTAGCCGATGCGCATGAAACCCGGCTTCCTCTGGGTCGTAGTCGCTTTGCAATGCCATTGGACGTCGAGTCTCCGTACGTTCAAAAAGGAGCTAGTACGCACGGAAGATTGCGAGGCCGGGCAGAGCGCCGATGACCTCCCGCCAGGCGCCCTTTAGTTGCGACCCGTCCACAACGACAATGTCATTGCCCCTGATTTCCGGGTCCGGGGCCGCTCCCTTTCGAATCTTCTTCAGATCAAAAACGGCCACCGTTCGCTCCCCGCCGATGGTTCGGAACACGACAACACGGCTGAGATTGGCCAGTTTGATGTCCGGCCCCTTGGCCATTGATATAGCCTGGATCAAGGTGGTGGGCCCCGTCAGAGGATAGACACCGGGCTGGACCACGGACCCGTCAACCGTCACGCGTTGACTGAGGATTTCACTGACCCAGACAGCGACCTGCGGCGCCTGAAGATATCGGCCTCGAAGCCGGTCTGCGATTTCCGCCGAGAGTTCCGGAGCCGTCTTGCCGGCGGCTGTGACAGTCCCGATCAGCGGCAACAGCAGCCGCCCGCCAGCATCGACCTGGACATCTTCCATGGTCAGGTCCTTGACTTGGTAAACATTGATACTGATGCGATCGAGCGGGCCGATCCGGTATCCCTCAGCGGGCCCCGATGGCGCAGGGTCAGCCCCGGTCGGCGAGAACTGGGTCAGACTTCGAGTGTCGGCCGTGTTGCCGGACGCGCAGGAGCATGTCACCAGAAAGCAAAAAAGGGCCGCCAGCCATGCTGGATCATGATTGCGCATGGTCTCCTCCGCAGGTTTTGGAGCCAAGGGCGCGGCAAACCTGAAACACGGGTGTGCCTTTGTGTTGTGGTGTTTTCGGTTTTGATTTTTCTGAATTCATTTTCCTGACCTTCTAGTGGGCCCGAAAGAAAAACATATGCGGAATAGTCATCACAAGAATTCGGATGTCAGACCAGATCGACCATGTAGCAATGTAACGGCTGTCCAACGCCAGCCTGCGACGCATCTCGAAGACATCGCCGCCGCCTCGCGAGCCACTGATCTGAGCCAGCCCTGTTATGCCCGGCCGCGCGCGGAACCTGAGGTCATAGCCTTCAATTTCTTCAGCGAACTTCCGATCATGGTCCACGGCATGCGGGCGTGGACCGACCAGCGACATCTCCCCCCGCAGGACATTCAGCAGTTGGGGCAGTTCATCGATACTGGATCGCCTGAGCAGCGCGCCCAGACGGGTTATGCGGGGATCGTTCACACTGGCCGGAGACGTGTCATCTGCGGCGCAGACCACCATGGACCGAAACTTGAAAACCGGGAACGGTCGCCCGCGGAGCCCGGTCCGCATCTGTCGGAACAGCGCCGGGCCGGGCGAATCAAGGCGAACCGCCAGGGCAACGCAGACGAGGGCGGGCGCAAGCAGTATCAGCAACAGCACAGAGGCCACCAAATCGAGTCCGCGCTTCCAGACGCTTCGCGCTGGATGAGAGACATGGATGGCACTCTCCACCACGGGCAGAGCCGTGGACAGAGCACCACCGACCGGAGATAGGCCGCCGAGCGATTCAGGGTCGGCGCCATCCTGGACGATTGGGCGAGTTGGAGCAGCATCGCGCACAGCAAACCCTCCCCCCGGTGAAGGGGCGGGCGCAGGTAGTTGGCGCCCAAACGAAACTGGATGAGGGGCCCTTCAAGGGCCGCATGGCTGCGGCCTTTGGGGTCTCGCGGGGTCGACTCGAACCCTATTTGGGGCTTTTGCCGCTTTCATTGTCGTTGATGTTGTAGAGCGCGCCGCCCACCAGAACGACGCCCGCGGTCACGAACACGATCATTTCGGGGGTCATCTCGGCAACCTGACGGTTGACGCGACCCTTGGGAGCCGTGGTCCGCTCGAGGGCCTTGGTCGGCAGGTTCCGGGCTGCAGGCGCCGAGGTTCCGGTGGGATTCGACTGGGCCGAGGCCTGGCCGGCCAGGAGGGCGACACCGAGGGCGGCAACCATCACAGACTTGGTCATCATGATCGTTCTCATATCCAGCAGGCGCCCAGAGGCGAGCACCCAATATGTGGGTAATAGCCAGACTTCATTACACTCACAATGGGGACTTTAACAACTTGGCCGTTTTCTGAGGGTTACTGCGCGATTTTACGATTCCTGCCCGCTCTTTAGGCGCCTGGCGATCTGGAAGCGCCCGGGACAGCAGGGCCGGTTTCTTTCGTCTCGCTTGGGTCCCGCCGCACCCGACCAGCCGGATTGCTGGTTCGCCCCGGACCGATGAGCAGGGAAGACGCAGAGTCGGCGACCGTGGCCCCAAATTTCAGCGATGTGCATCACTCAGACGCCGCGGTTGCCGCCTGAACTTGCCAAGCCAGTGATCCTGGAGCACATATGCTGCAGTGCAACGTATCGAGGGCTGGCTGGCGTGCTCGACCATTCCTACTCTTTCCAACTCAGCGTCGAATCCGACTCGCGTTGGCGCTGGTCCGTCGTTGACGTCGATGGCCGCCTCAACGCCAGCGGGCTGTCCCGTTCCGAAGAAGCCGCCCGCCATGCCGCCTTTCGCGAAATCGGTCAGCTGGCCCGAAAGTCCAGCTCGGAACCGGTTCGCCAGTGATGACTTTCTGCTAAGGCTTGTATAGCAGTCGCTCGGGCGGGGCCGGGCATGGGCGAGGCGACCTCGCCTGCTGCCTGGCGAAACATCACCTTCCGAGGGTCAAGTGCTTCATCCTGTCATCATGTGCGGCGGCGCCGGTACACGACTGTGGCCAGCGTCACGGCCCGATCGTCCGAAACCCTTCATTCCGCTGGTTGGTCCCGTTTCGATCTTCGCCCGGACCCTGGAGCGGCTTGCCCATCTTCCAGACGCCGCAGAGCCGATCATTGTCGCGGGCGCCGGGCATTCAAGACTGATCGAGGAAAGCCTTGAAGCCGCCGGACTGGGCGGTTTGGTGATCATCGAACCGGAGCCCCGCGACAGTGGGCCGGCCATGGCGGCGGCCGCCCTGGTGATTTCAGCCCGGGACCCCGATGGGGTCTGCATTTTCCTCGCAGCAGATCATCACATTCCTGAACCCCTCGCCTTCGCCCGGGTCGTGGGCCTCGCTACCGAGCAGGCCTGCCGGGGCGGGATCGTGACCCTGGGCGTTTCCCCTGATCAAGCGAGCAGCGCCTATGGCTATATTCGGCCGGGCAAGACCTTCGATGGCGGGGTCCGGTCCGTGGAAGCCTTTGTCGAAAAGCCGGATTCCTCCCGTGCTGTCGAACTGATTGCAGAAGGCTGCCTCTGGAACAGCGGCATGTTCATTACCCGGGCGCAGGTCTTGATCGACGAGCTGGCGATCCATGCTCCGGACATGCTGGCGGCTGCCACCCGGGCGGTCAATGAGGCCCGCAGCGACGGTGTCAGGCTGTTGCTCAGCGATGCCTTTCGCACGGCGCCCAAAACATCGATCGACTATGCCGTCATGGAGAAGACCACACAGGCCTTTGTCGCATCCGCCGACTTTGCCTGGTCGGATCTGGGCGCCTGGGACGCCGTCCTTGCTGCAGCCCCCAGCGATGCCACCGGCAACTATGTTTCAGGATCGGCATACCTGGACCGGTCTGAAGGCTGCCTTGTCAATGTCGGCGACGGCATGACGGTGGCGGTGGTCGGGGGGCGCAACCTCGCTGTGATCGCCGACCAGGGCGATGTGATGATCTGCGACATGGGTCAGCTGGACGGGGTGAAGTCCGTTGTCGAGAAGATCCATATGACCCGGCAAGGCGTCTCAACGGCCGCAACCACGGAAACGGTCCGGACCTACGACCGCTGGCTGAATGTTTCAGCCCTGCCCCTGTGGTGGAGCCTCGGGGCTGACCATCATCAGGGAGGATTTCATGAGGCGCTGTCCCTGGACGGCGAGCCGGTTCTGGCCAACCGGCGACTCCGTGTCCAGGCCCGGCAAACTCATGTCTACGCCCAGGCCGGACTGTCCGGTTGGACGGGTCCTTGGACCCAGGCCGTCAACCACGGCCTGGCAGCCCTCGAAGGGCAGTTTCGTCGAGAGGACGGCCTTTTCCGAACCTTGACAACGGCGACTGGCGTCGCCGTCGATGAAACCGCCATGCTCTATGATCAGGCCTTTGTCCTGTTGGCTCTGGCCTCCTCGACCCGGGCCGGAATCAAGGGAGACGCCAATCGCAAGCTGGCGCTTGAACTGCTCTCCGCCGTACGGACGACCTTCAGCGCGCCAGCCGGGGGGTTCAGGGAGGCGGCGGGCCACAGCCACCAATCAAACCCCCTGATGCACCTTTTCGAAGCCAGCCTGGCCTGGATCGAAACCGATGGCGCGCCTGTCTGGCGCGAACTGGCGGCAGAGGTTGCCGCCCTGGCCCGCGATCACTTCATCGACGCCAAAGGCGGTTTCCTGCGGGAGTTCTTCGAGCCTGACTGGTCACCCGCCGAGGGCGACGCCGGACGGGTGGTCGAGCCCGGACACCAGTTCGAATGGGCCTGGCTCTTGATGCGCTGGGGCGTCATCGCTGGCGAAACCTGGCCGCTGGACGCCGCTGCCGGTCTCTACCGTTGTGGCCTCAGGGGTATTGACCTGCGCCGCGGCGTGGCTGTCGATGAACTGGATCCGGACCTGCGCGTGAGCCGGGCTTCAGCCCGCCTCTGGCCACAGACAGAATGGCTGAAGGCGGCCGCGCTTCTGGCCGAACTGCAACCTGGCCTTCAGGCGGCCTACCTGGCGGATGTCGGCCGGGCCGCCCAAGGCTTGGGTCTGTACCTGGCCAATCCGGTCCTGGGTGTCTACCGTGACAAACTGGACATTGCCGGCGCCTTCAAGGAAGAGCCAGCGCCAGCGAGCTCCCTCTATCACATCGCCGGGGCGGTCGAGTCCTTGAACCGACTTGGGCGCCTTGGTCTGATTGAGGGCTGAAGACTACTTTCCACTGGCGTCAAGCCTTCAGACGAAGCCCGCATCGCATGCAGACCCGGTGACCTGGCAGGGAACTGCTGTCTCGCCAGAAATGTCCGTCCAGCAGACATTTCAGCAGCCGGTTCCAGCTGATTTTTGACAGGTCCATGCGCGCCCCCAGCTCGCAGCCGTTCGTCCTTGAAGCGGCCCACCGACAGTCAATCGCCCGGCTCGGGGATTACAACCATTTTGAGTCTATCTGGTCCCGTTCGTCGCACGGGGTGGGCTGTATGCAGCCGATCAGGACGCTGACAGATCAAGACTTGAGCGATTCCAGGCGCCCCTGCGTCATGGTCGACGAACCCGGCTCCCTGTGCCAACTGGCCCCCAAGCGACCAATTCAGAAAAGGGCCGACCCATGCATCTCGATTCCTCCATTGCCGCCGTTGTAACCGGCGGCGCATCCGGTCTTGGCGCCGCGACCGCCAGGCGCCTGGCAGCCGATGGCGTCCGCGTCGCGATCTTCGACATGAACGCCGATCTTGGCGAGGCGCTGGCAGCCGGGATCGGCGGCGTCTTCTGCCCCGTCAACGTGACCGAAGACGCCGGCGTCGACGCCGCCTTTGCAATGGCCCGGGCCGCCCACGGCCAGGAACGTATCCTCGTCAACTGCGCCGGGGTTGGCGGCTCGGTGAAGACTGTGTCCCGTGACAAGCAGACGGGCGAGGTCAAGATGTACCCGCTGGAGAACTTCGAGCGCATCCTTCAGGTCAACCTGATCGGCACCTTCCGCTGCATCACCAAGAGTGCGGCAGGCATGTTGACCCTCGATCCCCTGGAGGACGGCGACCGCGGCGCCATCGTCAACACCGCCAGCGTCGCTGCAGAAGACGGACAGATCGGCCAGGTGGCCTATACGGCATCGAAGGCCGGGATTGTCGGCCTGACCCTGACCGTGGCCCGCGATCTCTCCAGCGAGGGCATCCGGGTCAACACCATCCTGCCCGGTATCTTCGACACGCCCCTGCTCGCCCGGGCCGCCGAGCACGTGAAGGCCGCGCTTGCCGCCCAGGTCCCCTTCCCCAAGCGCCTTGGCCGGCCCGAGGAGTTCGCGCACCTCGCCCACACCATGATCACCAACGGCTACTTCAACGGTGAGGATGTCCGCCTCGACGGCGCCATCCGCATGGCGCCGCGGTAGACCGAAAACGCAAAAAGGGCGCCCACCAGGTCCGGTGAGCGCCCCAAAGCCTAGATGACGGACAATCAGTCCTTGGCGCGCTCGTAGTAGCTGCCATCCTCGGTCAGGATGACGATGCGAGTGCCGGCGGCGATATAGGGCGGCACCATCACGCGGGCCCCGTTGGACAGGGTCGCAGGCTTGTAGGACGAAGACGCGGTCTGGCCCTTCATCGCCGGCTCGGTGTCGACGATCTCGAAGGTCACCCGGGCCGGCAGCTCCATGGCGATCGGCACATTCTCGTGGATCGACAGGAAGACGGTCATGCCGTCACTCAGCCACTGGGCTTTGTCGCCGATCATGTCACCCGAAACGATATACTGGTCGAAGGTCTCGGGGTTCATGAAGTGGTAGCCCTCGCCGTCCTGATACAGGAAGGTGTGTTCCCGTTCATCGACAAAGGCCCGTTCGACGGACTCGGTGGTGCGATAGCGTTCCGACACCTTCACACCGTCCGAGATGCGGCGCATGTCCAGCTGGGTCACGGGCGTGCCCTTGCCGGGGTGGATGTTCTCGACGTTCAGAACGACATAGAGCTTGCCGTCGACATCGACGACGGAACCTTTGCGGAGCGAGCTGGCGGCAACCTTCACAGGGTAGTTTCCTCTTGGGCGCGGAACAGTCGCAAGGGCGCACTGCCATCCGCTAGATAGGGTGTTGAGCGCTCTCCTATAGAGTCGCGGCGGGAATCGCCAGTCGTCTCCGTTTCAGGCCCAGGACCCAGACTTGAACGCTCCGCCCGCATCCTCCTGGTGGCGACCCGATCGGCACCAGGACCGTCGTCCGTTTCTCATGACCCGGAACCGGATCACTGCCGCTGTGCGCAACTGGTTTGCCGGTCAGGACTTTGTCGAGGTGGAGACTGCGGCCTTGCAGGTTTCGCCCGGCAATGAGGCCCATCTCCATGCCTTTGCCACAGAAGCGCATGAACTGACCGGTCAATCCGCCACCCGCTACCTGCGCACCTCACCCGAGTTTGCCTGCAAGGCGCTGCTGGCCGCTGGAGAAGAACGGATCTTCGATTTCGCCCGGGTCTGGCGCAATCGCGAACGAGGGGCCCTGCACCACCCCGAATTCACCATGCTGGAGTGGTACCGGACCGCAGCCCCCTATGACCTGCTCATGGAAGACTGCCATGCCCTGCTGATCCTGGCTGCGGAGACCGCCGGGACCGGCCAGCTTCGGTTCCGGGGACGGATCTGCGACCCCCTCGCCGCCCCCCAACGGGTTACGGTTGCACAGGCTATCGAGCGCCATGCCGGCATCGACCTGCTGTCGACCCTGGACGCCGGGGGAGAGACAGACAGGGCCGCCCTCGCCGCCAGCGCTGCAGCAGCCGGCATCAGGGTCGCCGACGACGACAGCTGGGCCGATATCTTCAGCCGGATCCTGGTCGAAAAGGTCGAACCGCACCTGGGTATCGGCCAAGCCACCGTCCTGTGCGAATACCCCGTCTCCGAGGCGGCCCTGGCCCGGCCCAAGCCGACAGACCCCAGGGTCGCCGAGCGGTTCGAGCTCTATGCCTGCGGAGTCGAGCTTGCCAATGCCTTTGGCGAACTCACCGACGTCGATGAACAGAGGCGACGGTTCGAGATCGAAATGACCGAGAAGTCCCGGCTCTATGGCGAACGCTACCCGATCGACGAGGATTTCCTGTCAGCCCTCGCCATCATGCCGCCCGCCTGCGGGTCGGCCCTCGGATTTGACCGGCTGGTGATGCTGGCCACCGGCGCGAGCCGGATCGAACAGGTGCTGTGGTCTCCGGTCTCGGAGATCGACCGTTGATGTCAGGTGTTTGCGCAGGCTCGCCATATGGGCCATAGGCGCGCGATGACCTGCAGCATCACCCTTCGCTCGCCCGAGGCCCTGGCCGAACGCGGCCTGGCTGACCGTGGTAAACTGGCAAGGCTGCAGCAGGTGGCGGACCGCTACGCCGTGGCCATCACGCCGGCGATCATGGACCTCATCGATCCCGAAGACCCCCTTGATCCCATAGCCCGCCAGTTCCTTCCCTCCGAGTCCGAGCTCGACTCCACGCTGCTGGAGCGACCGGACCCGATCGGAGACCAGGCCCACAGCCCGGTCGAGGGGGTGGTTCACCGCTATCCAGACCGTGTCCTGCTCAAGGTCACCCACACCTGCGCCGTCTATTGCCGCTTCTGTTTCCGGCGGGAAATGGTCGGCCCCCAAGGCGAAGGAACCCTGACTGCGACCGCGCTGGACCGCGCCATGAGCTATATCGCCGAGCGGCCTGACACCTGGGAAGTGATCCTGACAGGCGGCGACCCTTTGGTTTTGTCTCCGCGCCGGCTGCGGGACCTGATGGAGCGGCTGGCGCGGATCGACCATGTCAAGGTGGTCAGGCTCCATACCCGTGGCCCCGTGGTCAACCCCGGCTCCGTAACGCCCGAACTCATTGAGGCGCTCAGGGTTTCCGGCAAGGCGACCTGGATCGCACTGCATGCCAATCACCCCCGCGAGCTGACCCCAGCGGCCCGCGCCGCCTGCGCCAGGCTCATCGACGCCGGAATCGCCATGGTCAGCCAGACGGTGCTGCTGAGGGGCGTCAATGACGACCTGCAGACCCTCGGCGCCCTGATGCGGGCCTTTGTCGAGACCCGGATCAAACCCTATTACCTGCACCAGGGCGATCTGGCGCCCGGCACGGCCCATTTCCGGACCTCGATCGAGGAGGGACAGGCGCTGATGCGGTCCCTGCGCGGCGCCTATTCGGGCCTCTGCCAGCCCAGCTATGTGCTGGATATCCCGGATGGTCACGGCAAGGTCCCGGTTGGCCCCAACTATCTGGACGACGGCCAGGTCGAGGACCCTGCTGGAAGACTTCACGCCTATCCGCCTACGGCCTGAACGGTCGCAGGCCGGACCTGGTCTGATCAGGCCGGTTTCCAGGCTGCGAAGATCAGGGCAGGCCAGAGCACGATGATCAGCAGAAAACTCAGACTCACGCCCCATGGAACGGCGTCCCAGCCCTGCGCCCGCATCTGCGGAACGACGAACAGACCCAGATAGAGGGACTTGTAGATCACCTGCAGCAACAGAACGCCGACGAAGGCCCGAGGGGCGATCAGTCCGAACGCAGAACAGACCAGAATTGCGGCCCAAAGGCTGGCGACGAGCAGTCGCAGACCAGCCGACTCCGGAACCTTGCCCTCAAAGACCGCAAGGCTGGGCCCGCCGGCCATAAGCAAAAGGGACCCAACGACGGGTGCCAGGATCAGAATATTCAGGCCGTAGGCGGCACGCAGCAGGGTATCCAGCATCAACAGGCCTCCAGACCGATGTTGGTCTACGCGACAAGCCTGGATGCAGATCAGGGCTTCAATCGGCCGGCGGCGATTTCCCGCGCCTTCCAGTCCATGCCGTTTCGAATGCGGTTGCCGACAGCGGGATGGTCATAGAACAGCGCCTCCTCCAGCGCTCCCGGCGTGGCTGCGCGATACTCCACAGTCTTCATCAAGGCCCGGGCCAGGCCATCGGGCTCACGGGCTGCCATCAGGGAGAAGTTATCGGCATCGGTTTCGGCAATCCGCGAAATCGAGCTCATCAGGGGGCCGCCCAGCACGCCGATCACCACAAGCACGGCCACAAATACCGGGTAACCTGCCGGATCGGCGATCCCCTTGACCTCGCCGGCGCCCAGCAGCCGCGCCATCGGGGCAAAGAACCGGTCCACCAGCCAGAAGGCGATGACCAGAAGCAGGCTCATGGCCCCAAGCTGCCAGAGAATGTGCTGACGGGCATAGTGTCCCATCTCATGGGCGACCACGGCCCGCACCTCTCCCATGTCGGCGCCGGCCTTGAACATGGTGTCGCTCATGGCGACCCGCGCCGAGCCGAACAGCCCGGAAACATTGGCCGTGTAACGGTTGGATTGCTTGGACCCGTCATAGACAAAGATCTTGTCCGACGGCACGCCATGGGCCTTGGCCAGTTCGACGACGGCATCGCGGACCGGCCCGGGCGGGGCCGGGGTGTAGTTGTTGAAGATCGGCTCTATGGCGATCGGTGACACCACAAGACCGATCACCAGAAAGACCAGGGACAGGCCCGAACCCCAGACCCACCAGGTTTTCGGAGCCCGGCGCAGGAGGGCGTAAAAGAGAATCGTCAGCAGGGTTCCGACCACAAGTCCGATCACCGAACCGATCGCCCATTCGCCCAGCCAGCCCGGAAGGCTCTGGCTGGTCAGGCCGTACTGGCTCTCGCGCCACCAGGATTCATAGATCGTCCAGGGCAGGCCCAGCAGGGTGAGCATCAGCTGCGCCGCGGCAAGGACGGCCAGTGACGCCAGCCAGGGGCGCGACCTCCAGCCCTCGATCGACTGCCGTATCCGGACCAGCACACCGCTACGGATGACCAGCCAGGAGACCAGCAGAGACACGATCGCCGACCCCAGGATCAGCCAGTGGCCGCCCTGGGTGTAGGCTTGCGCCTTGGCATGGGCCTGCGGTGTGATGGTGGACAGATATCGCGCCGTCTCTGCGGCGGCGTCGAACACGGCTGGACTGTTCATGGCGACGATTTCCCCTCGTGCGGCGAAGGCGTCGCCCGAAATGCTGCGTCTGTCAGCTTAATTCGCCGCAAGGTGCAGATTGAAGCCGAGCCGTTCAAACTGGGTCGCCGGGACGCCCAGGGACTGAAGGGCAAGCTGCATCTGCCGGGCCAATTCAACCTCAAGCGGCGAGCCGGCCAGATTGTCCGTCTCCCCCGGATCCTGCTGCAGATCATAAAGGCGATGACCGCCGGGTTTCATCCGCGACCAGAAGGGAACCGGATCGCCGGCCTGCCAGATCTGGTGGATCACCGGGATGTCCGATCCCGGCATCCGATCCAGAAACGCCCGCCCGTCCGGCGGAGGAAGGGCCTGGTCCCGGCTCAGCACATGGGTGGGCATGGTCGACCAGCGGTTCGACAACATGGACAGGGGCGCATTGGCGGGGACCGGCGACCGGACATATTTGTGCCGGCCGGTCACAAGCTGGACATCGCGCCCCCAGACCCCTGTCAGGAGCCAGTCCCGGACGCTGTCTGTTTCTCCGCGAAGCACCGGCAACAGGGAATGGCCGTGGGTGCGATGCTCCACCGCAACCTCGAACAGGTCTGCGAGGGTTGCATGAAGATCGACCGCTGTGGTCAGGGCTGGGACATCGCCAGGCTCAAGTCCAGGATAGTGGATCAGCAACGGAATATGGGCGAGCGGTTGATAGACCGGGACACCTGGTTTTCCCCAGATGTCCTTTTCGCCCAGATAGTGGCCATGGTCGGTGCAGATCACGATCAGGGTGTCGTCCCGGAGATTGTGGCGATCCACTGCCTCCAGGACCCTGCCCAGCCAATGGTCGATCATCGACAGCTTGCCGCCGTAGCTGGCCCGGAGCTGCCTAGCCTGGGCCTCGCTGAGAACGCCTTTTTCGATGGCGCCCTGCATATAGGGCGGCCAGATCAGATGCGGCCCCTGCCAGTCAGGATCATAGAGTGAAGCCCAGGGCTCAGGCGTATCGAACGGCTCATGCGGGTCGAACTCATCGACAAACAGCAGGAAACGCTCATGGGCCCCGGCATTGTCGTCCAGCCAGCGGGCCGCCGCACTCATGGTCCGGGGACCGGGAAAATCGGCCTCGTCCCGAAACCAGCCCCTGGAATTGTCATAGGGCATGTGGCCCCGTCCAAATCGGGGCGCGCCCTGCCAGCTGGGGTCGGGCCGTGTCTTCCACGGGTCGCCCTCATGTCCCCGCTCGTAGTCCCAGGCCGTGAAGTCGACGTGGTAGTTCTCGCCGCCGCTTTCGAACAGATGCGGATGATCGCTGATCAGCTGGGTGGTCACGCCAGCCCTCGCCAGGCTGGCCGTGATGGCCTCTTCCCAGAGCTCGACGGAGCCCCAGGCCCGCCAGAGGAAATCCAGGGATCCGCAGAGGATGTCATGCCGGGCCGGCATGCAGGGCAGCGAGCCCGTATAGTGGTTGGTGAATCGCTGCGCCCCCGCGGCGAAGCGATCCAGGTTCGGGGTTGCGAACTCCGTGCCGCCATAGGCGCCGAGCATATGGCGGTTCAGGCTGTCCAGCAGGATGACAATGGCGTTGCGGGGCTTCTGACGGGGCATGAGTGACCTGATGTTTTGGGCAGGAGGCCACGCCTGCGCCCTCCTGTCAGGTCAAAAATGTCCGCAGCTGTATTCCTCAGCGGTGGGCTAGCGCCGCCTGGGCCGCCGCCAGCCGGGCGATCGGCACCCGGAAGGGCGAGCAGCTGACATAGTCCAGCCCGACCCGCTCGCAGAAGTCGATGGAAGCCGGATCGCCGCCATGCTCGCCGCAGATGCCCAGCTTGACGTCCGGCCGGACGGCCCGGCCACGTTCCGTGGCGATACGGATCAGGTCGCCCACCCCTTCCTGGTCCAGACTGACGAAGGGGTCCTTGTCGAAGATTCCCTTGTCGATGTAGTCGTTCAGAAACTTCCCAGCGTCGTCCCGGCTGATACCGAAGGTGGTCTGGGTCAGGTCATTGGTGCCGAAACTGAAGAACTCGGCATATTCCGCAAGGTCGCCAGCCCGCAGGGCCGCCCGCGGCAGTTCGATCATGGTGCCAACCAGATAGGGCAGCGCCAACCCCCTCTCGGCCAGCACGGCGGAGGCGGTACGATCGGTCAGCTGGCGCAGAAACCGCATTTCCTCGCCCTTGCCGACCAGCGGATGCATGATTTCCGGCACCGGCGCTGGCTTGCCAGAGGCCGCGATATCGCAGGCCGCCTCCATGATGGCTCGCACCTGCATTTCGTAGATTTCCGGGAAACTCACCCCCAGCCGGCAACCGCGATGGCCCAGCATCGGGTTGCTCTCATGCAGTTCCCGGGCCCGGCGCATCAGCTTGGCCGGGTCCAGACCGGTCGCTTCAGCGACAGCCAACAGGTCGGCTTCTTCATGCGGCAGGAATTCGTGCAATGGCGGATCCAGCAGCCGGATCGTGACCGGCAGGCCCTCCATGATGGTGAACAGCTCGACGAAGTCGGCCTTCTGGAAGGGTGCGATCTTGGCAAGGGCGACGCGCCGGCCGCTCTCGTCGTCGGCCAGGATCATCTCCCGCACAGCCGCGATGCGGTGCTCGTCAAAGAACATGTGCTCGGTCCGGCACAGGCCGATGCCCTCGGCGCCGAACTGCCGCGCCGTCCGGGCGTCGAGCGGGGTTTCGGCATTGGCCCGGACCTTGAGCCGCCGGACCTTGTCGGCCCAGACCATGAGGCTCGCAAAATCGCCCGTCAGCTCCGGTTCAATCATCCGGACCGAGCCTGCCATCACCTCGCCCGTGGAGCCGTCGATCGTGACGGTCTCGCCCTCGCGGAAAACCTTGCCCCGCACCGAGAAGCTGCGGTCCTTCAGGTCGATAGTGATCTCGCCGGCGCCGGAGACACAGGGAATGCCCCAGCCTCTGGCCACCACAGCGGCGTGACTGGTCATGCCGCCGCGAGCCGTGATGATCCCGCGGGCGGCATGCATGCCCTTGATGTCTTCAGGGCTGGTCTCGTGGCGGACCAGAATCACGGCTTCACCCGATGCGCCGCGCCGTTCGGCATCTTCGGAACTGAAGACGATCGCCCCGACGGCGGCGCCCGGACTGGCCGGCAGGCCCTTGGCGACGACCAGACGTTCGGCGTCCGGTGCGATGGTAGGATGCAGCAGCTGATCCAGGGCGCCCGGCTCGATCCGGGAAACCGCCTCTTCTTCCGTGATCAGCCCTTCGCTGGCCATATCGACGGCGACTTTCAGCGCCGCCTTGGCGGTGCGCTTTCCATTGCGGGTCTGCAGCATCCAGAGCCGGCCCTGCTCGACCGTGAACTCCACATCCTGCATGTCGCGATAATGGCGCTCTAGGGTGGCGGCAACGCTGCTGAACTGCGCGAAGACCTCCGGAAGCGCCTCCTCCATGGAGGGATTGGCGTCTTCCATCTCCTCCCGCGCGGCGCGGGTCAGGGATTGGGGAGTTCGGATGCCGGCCACCACGTCCTCGCCTTGGGCGTTGATCAGGAACTCGCCATAGAGACGCGCCTGGCCTGTCGAGGGATTGCGAGTGAAGGCCACGCCGGTGGCCGAGGTTTCACCCAGATTGCCGAACACCATGGACTGGATATTGACCGCCGTGCCCCAGCTTTCGGGGATGTCGTGCATGCGGCGATAGAACTTGGCCCGGTCATTCATCCAGCTCTGGAAGACGGCGCCGACGGCGCCCCACAGCTGCGCCTGCGGGTCTTGCGGGAAGGGCTGTCCCAGATCGCGCTCCACAGCCTGCTTGTACTCGGCGACGATCGCTTCCCAATTGGCGGCCGTCAGGGCCGTATCCACCGAAACACCCAGCCGGTCCTTGTGGTCGTCGAGGATTTCCTCGAAGGCGTGATGGTCCAGTCCCAGCACGACGTTCGAATACATCTGGATGAAGCGACGATAGCTGTCGAAGGCAAACCGGCGGTCGCCTGACAGCTTCGCGAGGCCTTCCACGGTCGCATCGTTAAGGCCGAGGTTGAGAACCGTGTCCATCATGCCGGGCATCGAGGCCCGGGCCCCCGAGCGAACCGAGACCAGAAGGGGATTGGCGGCATCTCCGAAAACCTTGCCGGTCACGGCTTCGATCTTGCCCAGGCCCGCTGCGACCTGTTCGGTCAGATCCTCAGGATAGACCTGACCGTCATCGTAGTAGCGATTGCAGGCTTCCGTCGTGATCGTGAAGCCAGGAGGCACCGGCAGGCCAAGGGACGACATTTCAGCGAGGTTCGCGCCCTTGCCGCCCAGCAGGTTCTTCATGGATGCGTCGCCGTCGGCGCCGCCGCCACCAAAACTGTAGACCCAGCGGTTCGTCATTGAGTCGTCCCTTTTCGTATCGGTTCCGAAAACCACCGGAATGTCTTCAGATAGCGCCCGAGGGCCCCAGGGGAAACACCCTCAAGCGGCGCAGACTGCAGAGCGCGTCTCCGAAAGGGGCTTCTAGCCGGTCACGAGCGAAAAGTCCGCCACCCTGCCCATGCTGTCGCGAACCTGCTGCAGAAGCCGAAGTCGGTTGTCCCGTTCCGCCGCCACCGGCGAATTGACCAGAACGGCCGTAAAAAAGGCGTCCACCGGGGTGCGGAGCGCGGCAAGCGCCGTCATGGCCCCGGTGAAATTCTCAGCCGCCATGGCAGCGTCAAGCCTGGGCAGAACAGTTTGCAGCGCCCCGAACAGGGCCGCCTCTTCGACCGGTTCCGAAACGGCGATCGGCGCCCCTTCCGGCAATGGCCCCTTTTTCTCTTCCGCCTTCAGTATGTTCACCGCGCGGCGATAGCCAGCCAGCAGGTTGGCGCCGTCCTCCGTCTTGAGGAAGGCATCGAGCGCATCAACCCGTGCGACGATCCGCACCAGATCGTCGTCCTTCAGGGCAAACACGGCATCCACCAGATCGAACCGCTTGCCCTCGTCCCGAAGCGCGACCTTCAGGCGATCGGCGAAGAACGGCAGGAGGCTTTCGGCTTCATTGCCCGCCGCCCCGAGAGCCGGAGCGAGCGACAGTCTGAGCTGACTTTCCAGGACAATTCTGATCACGCCAAGAGCGGCACGGCGAAGGGCAAAAGGATCCTTCGATCCCGTCGGCTTTTCCCCGATAGAGAAAAACCCGGTCAAGCTGTCCAGCTTGTCTGCCAGCGCCACTGCGATACCGAGCGACGAAGCTGGAACGGAATCACCCGGCCCCTGCGGTCGATAGTGGTCCCGGATGGCCTCGGCGATCTCCGGATCCATGCCGTCAGCCAGCGCGTAATAACGCCCCATCACCCCTTGCAGTTCGGGAAACTCGCCGACCATCTGGCTGGCCAGGTCGGCCTTGGCCATCCGAGCGGCGGCTTCGGCAAGGTCGGGATCAGCGCCGACCATGGGCGCAATCTGGCGGGCCAGGGCGGCGATCCGCTCCACCCGCTGCGCCATGGTGCCCAGCCTGGCTTGGAAGGTGACCCCGGACAGCTTTTCCAGCCAGGGCTCGAAACCGGTCTTGCGATCCTCGGCCCAGAAGAACCGCGCATCGGACAGGCGGGAAGACAGCACCTTGGCGTTACCGTCGGCGATCAGCCTGCCGCCATCCGACGCTGCGATATTGGCCACAGTGATGAAATGCGGCGCCAGCCTGCCTGTCGCCGGGTCCCGCACGGCAAAATACTTCTGATGGGTCCGCATGGAGGTGCGGATCACTTCCGGCGGAAGGTCCAGAAATTCGGGATCCATGTCACCCAGAACCGGGGTCGGCCATTCCGCCAGGCCGGCAACTTCCTCCAGCAGCCCCTCGTCCTCGACCAGTTCCAGGTTTCGCGCGAAACACAGGGTCCGGGCGCCTTCCAGAATCCGCGCCTTGCGCTCCTCGACGTCCAGAACGACGAAATGTCCGGCCAGGGCCTCGCGATACTCGTCAAAATCCCGGGCCCGGAACGCCTGGCCGCTGCCCATGAACCGGTGGCCCTGGCTGAGGTCGGACGCGGTCAGCCCTTCAAAGCTGATCGGGACTACCTGTCGGTCAAGGACACAGAGAATGCGTTGCAGCGGCCTGACCCAGCGCAGCCGGCCATGGCCCCAGGTCATGGATTTGGGCCAGGGAAAGTTGCGGACCGTCTGTTCCACCAGTTCGGCGATGATGTCCGTCGCCGGCCGGCCCGCCGACTGGATGCGGCCAAACCAGAGACCGTCGCGCTCGACCAAACTGTCCCTGGTCAGGCCGGTCTTGCGCAGAAAGCCTTCGATGGCCTGGTCCGGCGCGCCGACCCTGGGCCCTTTAAGTTCCTCGTCCCGGTCCGCCTGGGCCAAGGGCAGGCCCTCGACCACAAGGGACAGGCGGCGCGGGCCGGCGAAGGCCTTCATCCCCTCGCTGATCAGGCCGGCGGCGGACAGGCCGTCGCGCATCATGCGCTCGAGATCGCGGGCCGCCTGGGCCTGCATGCGGGCGGGGATCTCTTCGGAGAAGAGTTCGAGGAGCAGTTGGGGCATGACAGGTCTTACTGGCCGCTTGGGGAAAGGGCTTGAATGGCGGCGGTCATGCCGCCTTCTCCTGCTGTTCCAGCCAGGCTGAAGCACAGAGTTTGCAAAGGTCGCGAATTCGCCCGATGTAGCTGGCCCGTTCGGCGACCGCGATGGCGCCCCGGGCATTCATCACATTGAACAGGTGGCTGGCCTTCAGAACATGGTCATAGGCCGGCAGGACCAGGGACTGACCCTGAGGCCCCTTGCTGGCCAGGATCAGCGGCGCCTGCCGCTCCATGTCCTCGAACTGCCGCTTCAGGGTTTCCACATCGGCGACCTCGAAATTGTAGGCGCTCATCTGGCGCTCGTTTTCGAGGAAGACATCGCCATAGGTCAGGCCGCCGCCCGCCGAAGACGGGTCGTTGAATGGCAGGTCGTAGACATTGTCGACCCCGAACACATACATGGCGAGGCGCTCGAGACCGTAGGTCAGTTCTCCGGCCACCGGATAGACATCCAGTCCGCCGACCTGCTGCATATAGGTGTATTGCGACACCTCCATGCCGTCGCACCAGATTTCCCAGCCAAGGCCCCAGGCGCCGACCGTGGGATTTTCCCAGTCGTCCTCGACGAAGCGGATGTCATGCTCACGCGGGTTCAGGCCGATCGCCTCCAGCGAGCCCAGATAGAGGTCCTGCATATTGGGAGGATTGGGCTTCAGCAGCACCTGATACTGGTAATAATGCTGCAGACGGTTGGGATTCTCGCCATAGCGACCGTCTCCTGGACGTCTCGACGGTTGAACATAGGCGGCATTCCACGACTTCGGCCCGAGGGCGCGCAGCACAGTCGCCGGATGCAATGTGCCGGCGCCCACCTCGATATCATGCGGCTGAAGAATGACGCAGCCCTGCTGGCTCCAGTACTGGTGCAGGGTCAGGATCAGGCTCTGGAAGCTTTTGGGGGGCGTGCCGGTCATGGGATCGATCTGAAGCGCGTTCGCAGGTGCAAAAAGTCGGCGGACCATAGGGCCCGCCGACTGGGTCTTCAAGCGAAGCGCAGACTTCGCAGACGGCCCGGGCTAGTTGCCCAGCGCGGCTGTCCGGGTTCCGCCCCGCGATTCAGGCGGATACTTGGCGCGGTTCTCGGCCGTATCCTTGACCGGGCCGTTGGTCACAACCACCAGTTCGGTCGGCGGCGGAACGGCGCCAGCAGTCTGCTCCGACGGGGCAGGGCCCACCTCCGCAGGCGAAGTCGGCGCGGTGGTCATCGATTCGGCTTCGAGCGACGGATTGGTCGAGCCCGTTGCCGGGTTGCGGAGAAGACTGCCCTCCAGGCTCGGGGCGGGAGACTGCGCCTGAACCGACCCTGCCAACAAGACGGCGGCGGCGACGGCGGTCAGGAAATGAAGCTTGTGCATTGTGAACCTTCTGGGTCTGGGTGCAGGGGCGGCCGGGCGGGCGTCCGAAACGAAGCCCGGTTTGAAACGTCTCTGGATCGATCGGACCGACGCGGTATGGGTTGCGAGTGCTGTTCTGAGGCAGAACAAACGCCCGGGTTTCGTCCAGGTCGGCGCCCTTGCAGGCATTGGCCCCCGACAGGGAAAACAGCGCGCCATCGGGTCGCTCGGTTGCCATCATCACGCGCTCGTGAATGGCCTGGATCAATCCTGACGCTTGGGCCGGTTTCAAAAGCGCCCTGGTAGGGGCCTGAAGCGCCTGGGCCATATAATTGATAACTCAGGGGAAATCGGAGTAGTCAGAGCGGAACCCCCGCTCCGCTGGCTCTGCAACCGCGCTGCCAAGCCGAAATTCGTGTGGGTTTTCCTGCAGCCACTTTCGAAGACTTCAAACTCGAGGCAGGCGCCTGTTTTCTAGGCGAAACTGGATGCAACCCGCCCACCGTTCACGCTGCACACCACTTTCTGGTCGAGTCCGGGCCTTCACACCGCCGTGACGGGGGAACTGGACCGATAGCCTTCATGTGATCGGCAACGGTCCACGTGCGGCCCGTGACTGGTCGTCATTGGACAAGAACAAGAGGGGCGCACGCCTTATGGGCGAGCGGTACAGAGCGCATGAAACTGATCATAGCGGTGGTCAAACCCTTCAAGCTGGACGAGGTGCGTGAAGCCCTGGTCGCTGCTGGAATCGAAGGCATGACCGTCTCGGAGGTTAAGGGGTACGGCCGTCAGAAGGGCCAGACCGAAATCTACCGGGGTGCGGAATACCAGGTAAACTTCGTTCCCAAGGTCAAGGTCGAAGTGGCCGTGGACGACGCCGCTGCAGGCAAGGCTGTCGAGGCCATCAAGGCCGCCGCAGCCACCGGCAAGATCGGCGACGGCAAGATTTTTGTCCTCAATCTCGAGGACGCGGTGCGGATCCGCACCGGAGAATCCGGCGCCTCGGCGCTTTGACCCAAAACACACATCGCTCAAAGGGGATTGCGACGATGAAATTCTTCAAATCTGGACGGCTGGCGGGGCTCTTGCTCGCCGCCGCCATTGTCGGGGGGCCTATGGCCGCTCCGGCATTTGCCCAGGAGGCTGCGCCCGCCGCTGAGGCTCCGGTTGCGGCCGCACCGGCGGCTGCGGAAGCGGCCCCGGCCGCCGAGGCTCCGGCTGCCGCTGAAGCGCCGGCCGCCCCAACCCCTGACAAGGGTGACACCACCTGGATGATGATCTCGACCATTCTGGTCCTTCTCATGATCATCCCGGGCCTTGCCCTGTTCTACGGCGGCCTGGTCCGCTCCAAGAACATGCTGTCCATGCTGGTGCAGGTCACCACGGTGGCGGCCATCGGCATCATCGCCTGGGTGTTCTGGGGCTATTCCCTCGCGTTTACGGACGGCGGCGGTCTGAACAAGTATGTCGGCGGACTGGCCAAGCTGGGCTTGAACGGCGCCATCTTCAATGCCGACGGCGCCTTCACCAATGTGGAGACCTTCTCCAGGGACGTCGTCATTCCCGAGCTCATCTTCGTGGCGTTCCAGGCGACCTTTGCCGCCATCACGGCGGCCCTGGTTCTCGGCGGCGTCGCCGAGCGCATGAAGTTCATGGCCGTGGTGGTTTTTGCCGTCCTTTGGCCCCTGCTTTCCTACTACCCCATGGCCCACATGGTCTGGTGGTGGGCTGGCGCGACCTCGGCTTTCGGTCAGACGGCTGACGCCCTTGCGGGCGGCGCAGGTCTGCTCTGGGGCTGGGGCGCGCTCGACTTCGCCGGCGGCACGGTCGTTCACATCAATGCCGGTATCGCCGCTCTCATGGGCTGCCTGATCCTCGGCAAGCGTACGGGCTACCAGAAGGAACCCATGCAGCCCCATTCCCTGACTCTGACCATGGTCGGCGCGGGCCTGCTCTGGGTTGGCTGGTTCGGCTTCAACGCCGGCTCCAACCTGGAAGCCAACGGCTATGCGGGCCTCGCCCTCATCAACACCCTCGTGGCCACGGCTGCAGCGGGCGTTTCCTGGCTGGTCGTCGAGCAGGTGACCCGTGGCAAGGCCAGCGGTCTTGGTCTGGCCTCCGGTATTGTCGCCGGTCTGGTTGCCGTCACACCGGCCGCCGGCTTCGCCGGTCCGGTCGGCTCGATTGTCCTCGGTCTGATTGTCAGCCCGGTCTGCATCTTCTTCTGCTCGATCGTGAAGAACGCGCTCAAGTACGATGACAGCCTCGACGCCTTCGGCATTCACGCCGTCGGCGGCATTGTCGGCGCCATCGCGACCGGCATCCTGGTCAATCCGGCCCTGGGCGGCGCGGGCGTGGTCGACTTCACCAATGGCAAGACCGGCTACGACATGGCCTTCCAGGTCACAGCCCAGATCAAGGCTGTCGGTGTCGCCGTGGTCTGGTCCGCCGTGGCCAGTTCGATCGTGTTCTTCCTCATCAAATTCATCTTCGGCCTGCGCGTCAGCGTCGAAACCGAAGAAGATGGTCTGGACATCGCAGAGCATGGGGAGCGGGCTTACCACTCCTAAGTCCTCTCCCGTCTCCGGGGGGAGAAATGCGGGGGGCGCGACGGGCAACCGTCGCGCCCTTCGGCGTTTTGCGGATGATGTTCACACGGGCCAGGGGCATCATCAGCCTAGGCCGATCAGCCCAGCCGGCAGCGCCGGACCCACCAGTCGGGCCGCATGGACTGCAGCCGTTCGGCCAGGCCCTCCGCTTCGATGTCTCCGGCGCAAAGCGCAAAACAGGTCGCCCCCGACCCGCTCATCCGCGCCAGCAGCGTTTCAGGCTCGCCTCGCAGGGTTTCAAGCACCTCGCCAATCGCAGGCTGAAGCGCCACCGCCGGCTCTTCAAGGTCGTTGCGACAGGTCGCCAGGACAGCAGCCGTCTCGATCACGTCCTCGAAACGCTCCGGCAGCCACGGCCGCTGGGCGTCGCCCGGACAGCCTGCCGCGTCATAGGCGCGATAGACCTGCGGCGTGGATGAGGCCACCCCCGGATTGACCAGGACAGCATCGAGCGCCGGCATTTCGGGGGCGGCGAGCAATCGATCGCCGCGTCCCTCCCCGATCACCGTCCGGGCCCAGAGACACGCAGGTCCGTCCGAGCCTAGCCTGGCGGCGATGGCGGTCAGCCATTCGTCCTGGACCGCCAGCCCCAGCGCCTGACGAAGCAGCCTCAAGGCCGCCCCCGCATCGGACGAACCGCCGCCCAGTCCGGCCGCCACCGGCAGCTGCTTGTCGAGGATCAGGCGAAAGGGCGGCTGTGGCCCGCCGACATGGGCCAGCAGGGCTTGAGCCGCTCGCTCCACCAGATTGTCAGGCTGACCCTCGAGCGGTCCCGAAAATGGCCCTGTCACCTCGAAATCCGGCGCCTCGGCCGGCTGCACCGCTACGGTGTCACCGATATCGGCAAACACCATCAATGTGCTGACAGGATGGAATCCGTCCTCCGCGGGCGTGCCGACATGCAGGAACAGATTGACCTTGGCCGGGGCAAAGGCGGTCAGGGACATGGCAAGTCTCCAACGGAGCCATCAGGCGCCGCACCAGGTGGATCAGCGCTGAACCACCACCGGCTTGACACCCTCAAGCCCGGTTTCCAGTTTCCGCTCGATCTTTTGCTTAAGGCTGTCGGACGGCTTGAGTTGCAGGGCGCGGTTCCACTGGAACCTGGCCTCGATGCGCCGTCCCACCTGCCAGTAGGCGTCACCCAGATGGTCGTTGATATCCGGATCGGCTGGTTCCAGCAGGACGGCCTGTTCGAGATTTTCCACGGCGTTTCGATAGTCGCCAAGCCGGAAATAGGCCCAGCCCAGGCTGTCGATCATCGCGCCGCTGCGGGGATTGGCCGCGACGGCCTTTTGCACCATGGCCGTAGCCTCGGCGAGCCGCTCTCCGCGATCGATCCAGCTATAGCCCAGAAAGTTCAGCAGTTCGGGCTCGTCCGGCTGCATCTTCAAGGCGACCAGCAGATCGGCCTCGGCGCCGGCCCAGTTGCCTGAGCGCTCCCTGGCGACCGCACGCAGATAGAGCAGTCGCCAGTCGGTCTTCTGGCCGTCCATCTGGATGATCCGGTCCAGCAGCACAGCGGATTCCGAATACCGTTCATTGGCCCGGAGGATGTCGGCATAGTTCACAAGGGCATTGCGATCCCCCTGGGCGGCGGCTTCCTCGGCGAGTTTCAGAGCCTTGTCAGGCTCGCCTGCGCTTTGGAAGGACCAGGCCAGTCTTGACCGCGCCAGGGCCGAAGCGCTGGACCCGGCCTTGACCCTTGAAAATGCGGTCCGGGCGTTGTCGGCATCGCCCATGTTCGCATAGACGTCGCCCATCTGAATCCAGATGTCCTCTCGATCCGGATCGAGGCGAGCGGCGAGATTGAGATAGCTGAGGGCCAGTTCGTACTGCTTTTCAGTGGCCATCGACGCCGCCGGGGTCAGCAGGGCGCGTGCCGCGCCCTGCCGGATCGACAGCATGGCCGGCGGCTTGCCGCCATTGACGGCACGGTTGCGCGCCAGGGAAAGCTCCCGGTCTCCCGGCTCGATCGCCAGGGCAGCGTCATAGACCGCGACCGCATCGGCGCCGCGCTTTCGCCGCTCGAGGAATGCGCCATAGTCATGGGCGAAGATGACCGAGGCGTCGCCATAGGTCATCAGGATCTTGAAGTTGGTCTCTGCCTCATCGAACCGTTTGGCGCGCTCGTAAAGCAGGGCCTGGTTGAGCAGGCCGAATACCTCGACCAGCCTGTCGCCCCTGAGAGTTGGGCGGGCGACAGCCGCTGGCAGATCACCCGCCGCGGCGGCAGCCCACGGCGCCAGAAGGACGGAGGCCTGACGATGAGGAAAACCCATGCCCTGTTCCACAAGGATGGTCTGGGCCAGGGCGCCGTTGCCGGAGGCCATGTCCTCGACCGCTTTGGTCAACTGACCCATGCGAACACGGAATGCCACGCCTTCGCCGTCGGTCGGCGCGAGGCGAGCGGCTTCCGGAACATTGCCCGCAAACAGCGCCGCCTGAAACGCGCGCTCTTTCAGCGACCCCACCTCGGCGCCCGCCGCCTGGGCGCGCGCGAAATAGCCCGAGGCCTCTTCATTGCGACCGTCGGCCTGGGCTGCCTGACCCGCCAGGAACTGGCCGTAGCCCGAGCGCCCCTCGGCCGCCGGCTGTGTGGGCCGCAGTTGAGCTTCCTCGGCCGTGGGGCCGGTGGTGGCGCAGGCCGCCAGAGCAAGAAGGGACAGGGCGACGGTGGAAAGGGCGAGGCGCTTCATGGAGCCTAACTTGCCTCAATCCATGGCGCGAGCAAGGCGCTTCGCCGTCCAGCCGTCATCCTCACCTTACATGTTGGGATAATTGGGCCCGCCGCCGCCTTCCGGAGTCGTCCAGACGATGTTCTGCGACGGGTCCTTGATGTCGCAGGTTTTGCAGTGGACACAGTTCTGGGCGTTGATCTGGAACTTGGGATTGGCGCCGGCCTCGTCGTACAGCACTTCATAGACCCCGGCCGGGCAATAGAGACGGGCCGGCTCGCCATAGCGTGGCAGGTTGACGCTGATCGGGATCGAGGGATCCTTCAGGGTCAGGTGCGCCGGCTGGTCTTCCTCGTGGTTGGTCGCCGAAAGGAACACGGACGACAGCTTGTCGAAACTGATCACGCCGTCAGGCTTGGGGTAACTGATGGCCTTGTAGTCCTTGGCCAGCCCGGTCGAGGCGGCGTCGGTCTTTTCATGCGCCATTGTGCCGAAGATGGAAAATCCGCCCAACAGGTGGGTGCACCACATGTCGAACATGCCCACGGCGCCGCCCATGAAGGTGCCCAGCTTCGTGAGGATCGGCTTGGCGTTGCGGACGACTTTCAGTTCCTTGGCGACCCAGGAGCCTTCATAGGCGGCCTGGTATTCGACGAGTTCATCGCCCGCCCGCCCGGCAGCCAGGGCCTTGAACGCCTCTTCAGCGGCCAGCATGCCGGTCTTCATGGCATTGTGACTGCCCTTGATCCGGGGAACATTCACAAATCCGGCCGAACAGCCGATCAGGACCCCGCCGGGGAAGGTCAGCTTCGGAACCGACTGATAGCCGCCTTCGGTGATGGCTCGCGCGCCATAGGCAATGCGCTTGCCGCCTTCCAGGTGCGGTTTGACCGAGGGGTGGTGCTTGAACCGCTGGAACTCGTCGAAAGGCGAGAGGAAGGGGTTCTTGTAGTTGAGGTGCACCACATAGCCGATGGACACATAGTTGTCCCCGAAGTGGTACATGAAGCTACCGCCGCCGGTCTGGTTGTCCAGCGGCCAGCCGGTGGTGTGCTGCGCCAGGCCCGGCTGGTGCTTTTCAGGCGGCACCTGCCAGAGTTCCTTGATGCCGATGCCGTACTTCTGCGGCGACTTGCCCTTGGCCAGGTCGAACTTGCTGATCAACTGCTTGGCCAGGGACCCGCGCACGCCCTCGGCGATGAACACATACTTGCCGTGCAGTTCCATGCCCGGCTCATAGCTGTGCTTCTTGTGGCCATCCTTGCCGATACCGACCACGCCGACCACGACGCCCTTGACCGAGCCATCCTCGCGCCAGACCAGCTGGCTGGCGGCAAAGCCTGGATAGATCTCGACGCCCAGCGCCTCGGCCTGGGTCGCCAGCCAGCGGCAGACATTGGCCAGGGAGCCAATATAGCAGCCTTCATTGTGCATGAAGGGCGGCAGGGCGAACATGGGAAGCGACGCTTCGCCCTGGGGCCCCAGAACCAGGAACCGGTCCTTGGTGACCGGGGTTTCCAGCGGCGCGCCCTGTTCCTTCCAGTCGGGAATCAACTCGGTCAGGGCCTTCGGATCGAGCACTGCACCGGACAGGATATGAGCGCCGACTTCCGAGCCTTTCTCCAGAAGAGCCACCGAAAGCTCGGTTCCGGCTTCCGCCGCCAGTTGCTTCAGCCGAATGGCGGCCGAAAAGCCTGCTGGTCCGCCGCCGACAATCACGACGTCGTACTCCATGGCTTCCCGCTCTTCGGCGGCGCCGGCCTCTTCACTCATGGTCAGTCCCCGGTTCGATCCTGTTGAACTGCTTATCTGAAGCAGACCCAACGGTGGTCAAGCGGCAAACGGGCGCGGCGGGGTGCTGAAGCCCGGAAAGGTCGCGTAACATTTGAAAACCGGGTCGATTATCCTGTTCAGCGTGACCTTCTCTATGAGTCCGGCCTATCCTGACCCGATGATCCCGTCCCCCGAGAGCCGTGCTGCGGAAAGTCTTCTTGCCTTCTGGGCGGACGCCGGCGTGGAGGCCCAGTACGGCGAAGAGCCGTTTGACCGGCTGGCCGAAGGCGCCGAACGGCTCGCGGTCAAGGCGAGGCCGGCGGCGCAGGCTGCCCCCGTTTCTCCCCTCGCCAGAGCGCAGGGTCCTGACATCGACGCCGCCGTTGCGCTGGCAAGGCACGCCGCCAGGGCGGCCATGACGCTGGACCAGCTGGCCCAGGCGATCGCCGACTTCGAAGCCTGTCCCCTCCGCTACGAAGCCGCCCGGCAGGCCGTGTTTTCGAGGGGAAGTCCGTCCGCCCCCCTGATGGTTATAGGAGAAGGCCCCGGCGCCGATGAGGATTCGCAGGGCGCGCCCTTCGTCGGTCGGGCCGGCAAACTGCTGGACCGGATGCTGGCGGCAGCCGGTCTTTCGGACCGTGTCTTCATCACCAACACGGTCTTCTGGCGGCCACCTGGCAACCGCACGCCGACCCCGTCGGAACAGGCCATCTGCGCCCCGTTCGTGGAAAGAGCGATCGCCCTGGTGAACCCCAGGCTCCTGTTGCTCGCCGGCGGAGCTTCGGCCAAGGCCTTGCTGCGGCGGGAGGAAGGCATCCTTGCCCTTCGAGGGCGCTGGTTTGAGTGGAAGTCAGAGGATGGCGAAATGGAGATTCCGACCATGCCGACCCTGCACCCCGCCTTTTTGCTTCGCCAGCCTGCCGCCAAGAAGAGGGCCTGGCAGGACCTTCTCACCCTGACGGAGAGGCTTGATCGGCCGGACCGTCCCCACTAAGCCTGCTCGCTTCCAGTTTGGGGACTCCGGCGGGGCGCTTGGAGAACATCATGGGCCTGGCCACACGACCGACCGGAAACCTCCGGGCCTCTGTGGCCTTGGCGGTGACCCTGGCCATATCCCTGATCTGCGCCCTGCTGGCCGCGCCGGCCCTGGCGGCCGAAGGGCCCCTGTCGCGATCAGACGCTGCCCTGTATCGGCAGGCCTTCAGTGCTGCCGACAAGGGCGACTTCAAGACCGCCGAGTCGGCCCTCGTCAAGGTCAGGGACCAATCCCTCGCAGGTCATGTCGCCCTGGTAAAGCTCATGCATCCAACGGCCTACAAGGCCTCCTATGCGGATCTGGCCGCCTGGCTCAAAAGCTATTCCGATCTCGGCGGGGCCGAGCGCGTCTATGCCCTGGCCCAGAAACGCCAGCCGCCGAGAACCCCGGAACCCAGGGCGCCGACATTTCTGGCTGCGATCCGCGATTGGAACAGCAGTTCGCAGCCTGTCTCTGGCGATCGCAGCTTCGCCGCTCGCGATGCCTATTATTCCGGAGAAGTCAGCCGCGCCTGGGCGCTCGGCCCCAGCTCTGGCGAGCCATGGATTGCCGGTCTGGCAGGATGGCGCCTGGGCAAGGTCGAAGAAGCCCGGCGCTTTTTCCTGCAGGTCGCATCGGACGAAAGCCTGGACGACTGGACTCGCGCGGCCGGATGGTTCTGGGCCGGTCGGTGCGCCGAACGTCTTGGCCAGACAGCGGCGGCCCTTGATGATTTCGGGCAGGCGGCCGCCATGCCGCACACCTTCTACGGTCTCATCGCGTCCAGGAAGTCAAATGCGCTTCCCGCCAGACCGCTGGCCGAGCAGGCTCAAACCCCTCAGTCCGGAACACCGTTGTTGATCAGGGTCTCCGACCGGGACGAACGCCGTGCGGACGGGCTGCTGGAACGCGAGCCGCGGGCGCGACGGGCGGCAGCCCTGACGCAGATCGACCGCCCTGTGGAGGCGGCCCAGGAATTGCGGGTCGGGCTGGCGCTGGCGCGCAGCGAGACCGCCCAGCGCGAATGGCAGGCCCTGATCGTCACATTGCGCACGCCGCTGCAGGTCGCCGCTCCGGCTGCGCCTGTGTCCAGGCGCGCCAAGGCCCGCCCGTATCGGCCGGAGACCTACGAAACGCCCGAGCTCTATCCCGATGGCGGTTTCACCCTCGATCGCGCCCTGATCTATGCCCTGGTCCGCCAGGAAAGCCGGTTCAACCCCTATGCCTACAGCGCTGCCGGGGCGATCGGCCTGATGCAGGTTCGTCCGGAATCTGCCGCCCGCGCCGCTGGCGATGACCAGCTTGCGAAAAACATCATGCCGCTGTTTGATCCCCCGACCAACCTGCGGGTCGGACAGGACTACATGCACTGGCTGATCGAAAGGGGCCTTGGCGGCGGGGATGAAGCCTTCGACCTGTTCAGGGTCATCGCCGCCTACAATGCCGGCGCCGGGGCCGTGCTCAAGACCCGCAGCCGACTGGAGCCGGACGCCGACGCCCTGCTGTTCATCGAAAGCCTGCCGGCCCGAGAAACCCGCGACTATGTGGAAAAGGTGGCGTTCGGCTACTGGACCTATCGCAGCCAGTTTGGCCAGCCAGCGGCAACCCTCGACGCCGCCGCCCGCTACGCCCGGCTGGTCGACATGCGCGCCGACCGCTGAGCCGACCGCCAGCGCTCAAGATCGGCCCCGGTGTCGATGTCCTGGAGTGTTTCCAGCCGGACAACAGGGCTTCCCAGGGCAAGGACGGTATCCGTCAGGGTTTGATCAGAAGACCAGCGGATGGCTTTCAGTTCTGCGCGACGGGCCCGGCCAGAGGACAGGGCGAGCAACCAGAACCCCCCATCCAGGGCAGGACCGATCGCCGCCCCGCCCTGTCGCAGCGCCTTGAGGCTGGCGGCAATCCTGGACCGGTCGACCCCAGGCGCGTCCGTTCCTATAACGACCACGGGTCCGCTGGCATGGCTGCGTAAGCCCGAGCAAATCCGAGCGCCCAGGTCTCCGCGGCCCTGAGCCTCAACCGCATCGGCGCGCCAGCGAGGGTCTGCTGGCTGTCCGGCGAGCCGGATCACCAGCCGCCAGCGGGGGTCGCGCAGGGTCCTGATCAGCCGGCTGCTCATGGCGCGATACAGTCGCCAGGCCTCCACAGCGCCGATATCCCGGGCCAGCCGGGTCTTGCCGATGCCGATCGCCGGGGCCCTGGCAAAGACCACCAGGGTTGGACGCTGGCCCTTAGCCGCCATACCGCCTCGCCAGGTCCTCCGGCGCGGCGCCGGCAAGGTAGCGGGCCAGCAGTCCCCAGTTACCCAGGCTGCGGCGCAGATATCCATCGCGACGGAACCGCAAGGCCGACGTCGTCGCCCTGGCGTCCAGCGGATAAAGCCGACGGGCGCCGATACGCTGGACCAGATCGACATCTTCCATCAGGGGAAGGGACCGGTAGCCCCCCACGGAGTCCAGCAGGCTGCGAGAAATCAGAAGCCCCTGATCTCCGTAGGGCAGGCCCAGCAAATGGCATCGCAGGGCGACGCCGGCTTCCCACAGACGCGGTTTCCAGCCCCGGTCATCCAGGGCGAACCTGAAATAGCCGGCACGGTCGTCGGGCCCCTCCAGATGCGCCAGCACCGGGTCGGTCCAGTCCCGGGCCAGTCTTGTGTCGGCATGCAGCACCAGCAGCCAGGGCGACCGGGCCGCTGCACAACCTGCCGCAAGCTGGACGCCCCTGCCCTTTTCGGTCCGGATCACCCGCGCCCCGGCGTCCTCGGCAATCTCCAGTGTTGCGTCCGTCGAGCCGCCATCGACAAGAATCAGTTCCTTGACCAGTCCATCGACCGCCGCCGGCACCAGGGCCGACAGGCTCGCCGCAAGGCAGGCCTGGGCGTTCAACACGGGGATGACCACTGAAATCATGCCGCCTTCATGACCGGTCGGACGCCGGGATGAAAGGGGTTGAATCGGACCTCTTGAGTTCTTGTTTTGTTCTATTCGAAGTGATATCCCGTGCCGGTGTCACCGATCCCCACCCAGACCAAGGGCCGCGGAGCCCGATCCAATGCCGCAAGCCGGTTTCTGAGCCGTCAGAAGGAGGCGTTCGACGATGGCTGGACCAGCGACGACCAGACGCCGAAGCCGCTGCGGACCGTGGTCGAACCGGACATGGCCAGGTCCATCATCACCCGCAACAACAGCCCCGATATCGCCTTTGACCAGTCGATCAATCCCTATCGCGGTTGCGAGCATGGCTGCGTCTATTGTTATGCCCGGCCGGCCCACGCCTATCTGGGCCTGTCGCCGGGTCTGGATTTCGAGAGCCGGCTCTTCTTCAAACCCTTCGCCCATGAACTGCTGGCCAGGGAGTTGTCGAAGAAACGCTACAGCCCGCAGGTCATCCATATCGGCGGCGATACCGATCCCTACCAGCCCATCGAGAAATCGCTGCGGATAACCCGGCAGGTGATCGAGACCCTTTACCGGTTTCGCCATCCCTTCACCCTGATCACCAAGTCCGCCCTGATCCTGCGGGATCTCGACGTCCTCGCGCCGGCCGCCGCAGAGGGCCTGGCAAGGGTCGCGATCTCGGTCACGACCCTGGACCGGAAACTGGCCCGCAGCATGGAACCCCGGGCGGCCACTCCGGGCCGCAGGATAGAAGCCATCCGCGCCCTCAGCGCGGCCGGCGTGCCGACGGTCGTGATGTTCGCCCCGGTGATTCCCGGCCTGAATGACCATGAACTGGAAGGGGTTCTCGAAGCTGCCGCCGAGGCCGGAGCCAGCAGTGCTGGCTATGTGCTGGTCCGCCTGCCCCGGGAAATCAGCGGTCTGTTCCAGCAATGGCTGGCCACAGACCAGCCCCTTCGGGCCAGCAAGGTCATGTCCTTGATCCGCCAGACGCGCGGCGGCGCCGACTACACGGCAGACTGGGGCCTTCGACAGACCGGCGAGGGACCGGTCGCCGAATTGGTGGCCGCAAGGTTCAAGGCCGCCAGCCGCAGGCTGGGTCTGGACCAGCCGCGCCCGGACTTGACTCTTGACCTGTTTGCCGTTCCCGCCCGATGCGGTGACCAGATGGAGTTGTTCGGCGGCGAAACCAGCCGCCGCGAAGGCCCGTCGTTCGCTGCCGCGTCGCCCGGAACTAGCGGGAAAAAACGCCGACCAGCTCGACATGTGGCGACCACAGGAACTGGTCCACCGGCAACACCCGCTCCAGGGTAAAGCCGGCGTCCACCAGGATCCTGGCATCCCGGGCAAAGGTCGCTGGATCGCAGGACACACCCACCACCCGGGCAACCTTGGAAAGGCCGATCTCCCGCGCCTGTTCCATGGCTCCGGCCCTGGGAGGGTCAAAGACCACGGCGTCGATCTTCGCCAGTTCCCGGGCCAGGGCCGGCCGGCGGGCCAGGTCTCGCGCCTCGGCAATGATGGATTTCAGGCCTGGCGCCGAGCCGCCCGCTGCCTTGAGGGCCGCAATGGCGGGCGCGGAGGAGTCGGCCGCCATCACAGTGCCCACCTGGGCAAGACGGAAGGTGAAGGTTCCGACCCCGCAATAGAGATCAGCGATCCGCGCCGCCCCTGAAACCGCCTCGACGGCGAACTGGGCCATGGCGACTTCGGCCTGGGGCACGGCCTGCAGGAAGGCGCCCGGCGGCAGGGCGACCGAGGCCGGTCCCAGGGTGACCACCGCCTGGCGGGCCCCGTAGATGGCGTCGCCGTCGAGCGTCACACGGGCGAAATCCCCCGCTTCGGCAGCCTGGGCGGCGCGCACCCTGGCGTCGGCCGAAAGACCGCCGCTGCGCTTTTCGACGCCGGTAATGTTCACGTCCAGGCCCGTCCGCGTCACCGTGACATGCAGCGTCGGGGCCGACTTGGGGTGTTCCAGAAACGGTCTGGCCAGCAGTCTGAGGGCCGGAAAGGCCGCAACCAACCGGGGATCGGCGATGGTGCAGATGTCCAGCGGCGTCAGTTTCCAGGATCGGCGGCCCTTGAAACCCAGTAGGGCGCCAGATTTGCCACCCGGCCGCGCGTGCAGCGCCAGACGACGACGGGAACCGGGAGGCGATGCAAACGCCGCCAGCACTTCAGTCTCGAGGGACTCACGGGACAGGGCCTCGATCACCCGCTCGCGCTTCCAGGCGAGATAGGGCTCGGCCGACCAGTGCTGCAGCGAACACCCCCCACATTCGCCGAAATGCGGACAAGGCGCCGCAATACGGTCCGGGCTCGGCTCCAGGATGCTGTCAAGTTCGGCCCTTGAGCCTTCAGGAAAGACCCGCACCTTCTCGCCGGGCAGGGTCAGGGGCACAAACACGCCTCGGTCCCCGATGCCATCGCCCTGGGCGCCCACGCGATCGATCTGGATATCTCGGGTGTCGGTCAGCGGACCTCTCCATGGGGAACCGGGACGCCTTCGGGCCCGTCCGGGACGGAGAGAAGGCGGTGCAAGTTGTCTGCTCATCGCATACTATGAACCGTCCGGTCAGCATTCGTTCAGGATCGGACTCTCATCATTGAAAAAATGCGGCGGGGCCTGTCTAACGTTCCAAGGGCTGTACGGCCTCGCCACAGATGGAAAAGGAAAGAGTTCAATGCGTGGATTGATGACCTTCGTTCTGGCCGCGACCCTGATCGCCCCGGCTTTGGCCGCACCCGATCTGGCGGCCGCCCAGCAGTACCGTGACTACGGCAAGGGCGACATCTGTCGGCAGGAAAAGCAGGAAGCCAAGCGTGAAGGCACCGTGGCCGGCGCCTTGATCGGCGGCGCTCTGGGCGCAGCGGTCGCCGGAGATGGCAACCGTGCCGAGGGCGCACTGCTCGGCGGAACGGTCGGCGCCCTTACCGGCCGCGAAGTCGGGCGACAAAGCGTTCGCTGCGCCAGCTACCCCAAACGCATCAGCACCCGTCGCGACAATTGCCGCTGGGTTCAGGAGTATCGCGGCAATCGCTGGCAGGGTTTCGAGGTCTGCAAGTACGGCGATGGCGCCTGGCGTCCGAGCGGCCGTTACTAGGCCATTGCGGGCCTCATCTGGAGGCCCGGCCACGACCCAAAACCGCCGCAAAGCTTTGTATTGTGGTCTCTTGAGCTGACTTGAATTCGCAGGTCGGCACGGGCGCAACGCCCTGCTTGAAACGGGCGAACGGCACATCGCCGTTCGCCCCTGGCTTCGCGGAGTGGATGAGATGTTCCGTCGTAACCGTCTTCTGGCCGCTGCAAGCAGCCTGCTGATCTGCGCCACAGCCCTGGCTGGCGCCCCCTCAATGGCTGCTGCCCAACCTTCCGGTCCGAAATCCGCGCCCTCGGAACCGGCTGGAGACGGATACGCCCCTGAACCCTATGCCTACGACGCCTGTCGTCGCGACCGGGTTCAGCGAGGAACTGGCGGCGCTCTGTTGGGCTCCGGTCTTGGCGCCCTGGCGGGCTCCAACGTCGCTGGAAATGGCGCCCGTACAGAAGGCGCGGTCCTCGGAGGCGTGCTCGGCGCGATCATCGGCGGCAATGTCGGGGCATCCTCGACAGCCTGCGTCGAAGGCGAATACACCCAGCCTGCCCACGATGCCCAGGCTGCAGGCGACGCCGAAGCGGATGCCTATGCGGGCGACGAACCGCCCCCCGGACCCGACGCCGGCTATGCTGGTGGCCCGCCCCCGGCGGCAGGGCCCGGCTACGGTCAGTCCCACGACTCCGCCGAGACCTGCCGGGTCAAGAAGCGGCGGGTTGTCCAGGCGGACGGCTCCGTCCGCAAGGAGTTTGTCCGGGTCTGCAAGTCCAGCTCGACCTCGTACTGACCGAAAGACCGCTAACCCCCGCTCCCAGGCCGAGGGCTGTGGTGGTTGCTTCCTATCTGGTCTTCTCAGCCACCGGCTTTGGGGTCGCCCGTTTGGCGCCGGCCTTGAACTCGGGCTTCATGAATTTGACCAGGACCCTCTGGCCCACCAGGAAGGGTGTGCCGTCTGCCGAAACCACGACCTCGACCACCCGCTCGTCGCTCCGTTGCGAAGGGTCATCGGAGGCCAGCTTGCGGGCGCCAAACACGCCGGCCCGGCGCAAGACCTTGCCGACATAGACCTTTTCAGGGTCCGATTCCGGCTGCATCTCGACCTCCTGCCCTTCGCGGACATTGGGGATATCAGCCTCGACGATTTCAGCCCGGACGATCCGCGCCGTGTTGGGCTCCAGATCGAACATGGTCGAGACGTTCAGGGTCGATGCGCCAGAGCCGGGATTGGCGTAGCGCCGGGCAATCCGCCCATCGGTAGGCGCCCGGATGACCGTCAGTTCGAGGGCGTACTCGGCCTCTCGCAGAGCAGCCCGACATGTGGCGACAGAGGCGCGCTGGGCGTTGATCTGGGCTTCCCAGTCACGGATCTCGTCCTGCTGACGATCAAGCCGCTGGCGGGCGACGAAGTTGCTGGCAGCCAGGTCCTGAAGCCGTCCGTACTCCCGGCGGGCGGCTGTCAGCTTGACCTGCAGCACGCCGATCTGGGCCTCGGCCTGGGCGACCTGGGCCCGCGCGCGATCCACCGCCAGGCGCGGATCATCGTCTTCCTGCCGCGCCAGAACCTGGCCGGCGGTGACAGACTGGCCTTCCTCGACGAATACGGCCTTGACCACGCCGCCGCGACGCGCCGCGACCTGGATTATCCCGCCCTCCACATCGGCCTTGCCATTGGCGATGGCAGCAAATGGACTGGGCGCGACCATCTTGGCCGCGGCTTCGGTCTTCTTCTTCTTTTCGGCGCCCTGGCCTTTCAGGACAAAGAATCCGCCCACCAGGACGATGAGCAGGACTGAAATGATCCAGAACCAGCGGCTGCGCAGAAAGCCAGGCATGCTTTTCGAAGTCCCTTGCGAAATCAGTGGGAGAGCGGTGGCGGATTGGCGTCAGGCGTGCGCCGCACGTCGTCCAGAATCCGTCCGTCCTCGATGTGGATCACCCGGTCGGCATAGGCCTCCAGGCGGGGGTCATGGGTGACGCAGATCACGGCTGCGCCATGTTCGGTCGCCGCCCGGCGCAGCAATCGGATGACAATCTGACCGTTCTCGCCGTCCAGGGCCGAGGTCGGCTCGTCGGCAAAGATCAGGTCAGGGTTCTTGGCCAGGGCCCGGGCGATGGCGACCCGCTGCTTCTCGCCGCCGGACAGCTCGGCCGGCCGCTGGTTCATCTTGCTGGACAGCCCGACCTCGGCCAGGGCGGCTTCTGCCCGGCGTACGGCCTCTGAGCGGGAAACCCCCTGATATTTCAACGCCGTCATGACTTGCTGGCGGGCCGTCAGGGCCGGGAACAGGTTGAAGCCCTGGAAGATAAATCCGCAGTGATCCAGGCGGAACCGATCGATCCTGCCGGACGACAGGCTCCAGAGGTCGCGGGCCTCCAGCGCCGAGACCTGGCCTTCATCGGGCTTCAGCAGTCCCGAAAGGGCCGCCACCAGGGTGGACTTGCCGGACCCGGAGGGGCCCATGACCATGGTCACATCGCCATGCCGGGCATCGAAATCCACGCCCTTGAGCACTTCGACATAAGACTTGCCCGTCTTGAAACGCTTGGTGATGCCCTTGGCCTGCAGGGCAATCTCACCCAGCCGGTTGGATGGACTGGCGACAGCGCTCATCGCAGGAGATCCGCAGGCTGGCTGTTCTTCAGCACGCCCAGGGACAACAGCCCCGAAAGCATGGCGATGATCAGCAGGAAGATCGAGATGGCGATCACGATGGGCGCCGGAAAGGCCATGGGCAGACCGCCGGCGGAGGCCAGCATCGAAACCAGCCAGGTCAGAACACCGGCCGCGATAACGCCAATCACCCCGACCCAGAAGCTCAGTTCCATCACGATGACCCGCAAATCCCCCATGGAAACGCCGAGCGCCCGGAGGGATGCGAACTCCTTGATGTTAGCCATGATGGCGCCGCGCAGGGTCTGCCAGGTGATGGCGATGCCAATCACGGCGCCCATGATCACGGCAAAGATCAGGATGATGCTGATGAACTGCTCCTTGAACATGGCGCTTTCATTGGCCGCCGATAGCTCCGGTCGGGTCCAGGCCTTGAACTTGCCCGCGCCCATGACATTGAGCTGGGCGGCGACCACCTCGGCTCGGGCCGGATCCGCGATCTTGACCATCAGGGGCGCAACGCGCGGTCCCGTATCGGCCTCGCCCAGCATCCGCAGGGTGTCGCGGGACATGACCAGGGTGGCCTGCATCATGTTCGGATAGCCCGTTGTGATGGCGGCGATGGTCACGGTCTTGCCGTTATAGATGGCCTTGTCGCCCAGCTTGACGCCCAGTCGGCCCAGGGCCGTTTCATCGACGGCCACGGCATAGGGCTGACGCAGGGTCTCGACCAACTGTGTGCTG
The DNA here is from genome assembly GCA_945861515.1 of Brevundimonas vancanneytii. Taxonomy (GTDB): domain Bacteria; phylum Pseudomonadota; class Alphaproteobacteria; order Caulobacterales; family Caulobacteraceae; genus Caulobacter; species Caulobacter vancanneytii_A. Next base: position 42,550 of record CAMAVA010000004.1, read on the forward strand.
TAGTCGGTGGGAACCGTCACGTAGCCGGGAATGGCGTCAATCACGGTGACATTGACGAACTCGGTCTTGCGGTTCTTGGGACCGCCCGGCTTGGCCGTCCCCGGGTCCTCCGGCGGCGGAATATTCTGGAAGCGGCCCCCCGAGCCGTCCATGGGGGCCACCTGCACCACCTCGGGATGGCCGATGACGATCGGCATCAGGCGACGGGGAAGGCCGGACGGCCCCCCGTTGAACAGCGCCGTTGCGCCCGGTCCCAGCACCATGATGTCGGCGCGCGCGCGGTCGATCTGGGCGGTGAATCCCTTGCCGATCCCCATGAACATGCCAACGAACGCCAGGACCAGCAGACCGGAAAAGGCCAGGGCCACGACCGCCGCCATATAGCGACGCCATTCATAGATCAGTGTGGCCAGTGCGAGCGACATGGTCCGCTGCAACCCTCCGAGGACAGGGGGTCCGTATGGACGTATGGCCGGCCAGCTTCCAAGTTAAATCGGGGTAAGGCCGCCGGCCGGTCCCGGGACGTCGTTCCAGCGGCCCATCCGTCAGCAATCTGTCATTCTCGGACTGGTCACAGCCACGCCAGGCGCCATATGGCTGAATTGGCCGTTTCCAGCGGACTTCGTTTGACCCTTGCCGAGAAACCTATCCATGACCCGCATCCCCCTGACTTCGTTTGCCTTGATGGGCGTCATGGGCCTGGCTGCCCTGTCAGCGGCGCCTGCCCGGGCCGATGAGGGCATGTGGACCTTCGACAGCCTGCCCACAGCCGAGATCAAGGCAGCCTACGGCGTCCATCTGGATGCAAAATGGCTGGACCGGGTCCGGTTGTCTGCCGTTCGGCTGCAGGGGTGCTCCGCCTCGTTCGTTTCGCCCAATGGCCTGATCCTGACGAACAACCACTGTGTGCAGAGCTGCACCAGCGCCCTCTCGGCCGGCGGCAAGACGGACTATGTCAAGTCGGGGTTCCGCTCGGTGCTGCGTGAAGAGGAACTGAAATGTCCGGGCGCCACGGCCGAGGTGCTGCTGACAATCACCGATGTCACCCAACGCGTGCGGACCGCGACGGCGGGGCTCACCGGACAGGCCTTCGTCAAGGCCCGTGACGGGGCCATGAGCGCCGCTGAAACCGAAGTCTGCGCCAACAGGGCAGGCCTGCGGTGCCAGACAATCTCCTTCTACCGGGGCGGCCAGTACAAGGTCTATCAGTACCAGCGCTATACGGATGTCCGGCTGGTTTTCGCGCCGGAGTTCGATATCGCCTTTTTCGGCGGCGACCCCGATAACTTCAACTTCCCGCGCTTCGATCTCGATGCGGCTTTCCTGCGAGCCTACCAGGACGGCAAACCGGTCCAGACCCGGACCTATCTCCCCTGGTCCGAGCAGGCGCCCAAGGCCGGAGATCCCACCTTCGTTGTGGGCAATCCCGGATCGACGGAACGGCTGCTGACCGTGGCCCAGCTGGAGACCCAACGCGACCTGACCATTCCAGTCAGCCAGCTCCAGCGTTCGGAGTATCGCGGCCGGCTGATCGAAATGGCCCGTACTGGCCCGGAGGCCAGGCGGATAGCGGGGGATGCCCTGTTCGGCGTCGAGAATGGCTTCAAGGTCTTCTATGGCCGCCAGCTCACCCTGAACGATCGCGCCTTCATGGACGCCAAGCGGCAGGCAGAAGCCGAGCTGAAGGCCAGGGTCCTCGCCGACCCGGCCCTGGCCGCCACCATCGGCGACCCCTGGACGGAGATCGCCAACGCCCAGCAGGTGATCGCCGAAAACTATCTGCCCTATCGCCAGCTCGAGACCGAGGCCGGCGGCGGATCGCGTCTTTACGGCTGGGCTCGCACCCTGGTGCGCAGCGCACAACAGCGCGCCAAACCGCCCGCGGAAAGGTCCGCTGACTATTCGGACTCCCGCCTGGCCCAGGCGGAGCGCGCCTTGATGGCACCGAATCCGGTCGAATTGGATATCGAGGTCCTGAGGCTTGAGCACTGGCTTCTGAAGACCCGCGAATACCTCACCGCCGACCACCCCGGGACCCGGACTTTGCTGGGCAAGGAAAGCCCGCAAGACCTCGCGGCCAATCTGGTCAAGACCAGCCGCCTGTCCGATCCGGCTGTCCGCAAGAGCCTGTGGGATGGCGGCCTTGAGGCCGTCACAGCCTCTGACGACCCGATGATCCAGTTCGTGATCGCCACTGAAGGCCAGGGCAAGGCCCTTCGGGAACTGTGGGAGACGCAGATCAGCGGCCCGGTGGACCGGGCCGCAGAGCGGATCGCCCAGGCCCGCTTCGCCGTCTATGGCGCGAGCGTCTATCCTGACGCGACCTTCAGCCTGCGCCTCTCCTACGGCAAGGTGGCGGGGTGGACCTCCGGCGGACGGACGGTCGAGCCCTTCACGACCCTCGGCGGGACCTTCGACCGCGCGACCGGGTCCGCCCCTTATGCGCTGCCGCAGAGCTGGCTTGACGCCCGCAGCCGCCTGAAGGCCGACACCGTCTTCAATTTCGTCACCACCAATGACATCATTGGCGGAAACTCGGGCTCGCCGGTGATCGACGCCCGGGGCCGGGTGATCGGCACGGCCTTCGACGGCAATATCCACAGCCTCGGCGGCGCCTATGGCTATGATGGGCGGCTAAACCGGACGGTGGTAGTTTCGACGGCCGCCATCACCGAGGCCCTGCGCACCGTTTACGGCCTGGACGGACTGGCCCGCGAACTGACCGGGAAATAGCAGACCCGGATCAGGCCCTTGCCGGCTGGAGGAATGCTGGATAGGGCCATGGTCCATGACCCTGGATCCTGATCTTCTCGCCCGGCTGGACAGCTTTCTGATCGACCTGAACCGAGCGTCGTCGGAAGCCATCCTGCCCCTTTTCAGGGCAGACCACGGGCTGGAGGACAAGGGGCTGTCCGGCGGTCCGGATGCTGTGTTCGATCCGGTGACCGAAGCAGACAAGGCTGCGGAACGGGCCATAAGGGCCCTGATCGAGGCGGCCTTTCCTGATCACGGGGTCATCGGAGAGGAATACGGAGAGGACCGGCCGGACGCGGAGTTTGTCTGGGTTCTGGATCCGGTGGACGGAACCCGGGCCTTCATCGCCGGCCTGCCCCTATGGACGACCCTAATCGGCCTGCGCCATCAGGGCAGACCGGTCCTGGGCTCCATCGGCCAGCCCTATATCGGCGAGCTGTTCATCGGTCATCCGGGGGCATCCCGGCTGATCAGCCGGGGCAGCGAGACGCCCCTTCGCGTCCGGGCATGCCCGAAACTGGCAGACGCCATTATCTGCACCACGGATCCGGCCATCCTGACCGACGCAGAGTTGGGCGCCTGGACTGAGGTCAGATCCGCGGCCAGGCTCGCCCGCCTGGGGCTGGATGCTTACGGCTATGCCATGGTCGCCATGGGCCGGATGGATCTGGCCCTCGACACCGGCCTCAAGGTCTGGGACGTCGAGGCGGTCATCCCGGTGATTCAGGGCGCCGGCGGCGTGGTCACCCAATGGGACGGTCAGCCGGCCCGCACGGATGGCGGCCAGTTCGCCTTTGCCGGAGATCCGGCCTGTCTCGAAGCCGCTCTGGTCGCCCTGCGTCGATCAGCCCGATGATTCCGGAGCCCACTGATCCAGGAGGGGGTCAAGCTGGGCCCAGACCTGTTGTCGGATGGCGTCGGTTTCCTGGAACAGTTCGTGGAAGGCGCCCTCGATCGACTGCCATCGTCCCTTGGGGATTCTGGCGACGATCTGTTGCTGGTCGTGGTTGTCGACCAGGGCCTCCTGCGCCGCACCCAGCACAACGACCGGGATCGCCAGCCGGGAGACTTCCGGCGCGGTCTTCAGCCAGGCCGACGCCGTAAAGGCGAACTCCAGCCAGGACCAGGTTCCTGCGCCCAGGGCCAGGTCAGGACAGGCCCGAAGCGGAGCCAGGTTGCGATCGTACCGGACCCGGTCATGGGTCAGGATGTTGTCTTCGAAGGGTCCGCCCATGGGCGTTCCCGGCTGACCCAGAATATAGCCGTCCCCGCGGTATCGGCTCATCACCCAGGACAGGGCGCGCACAGCCGGTTTGGGCCGCCCGGGCGTCTGCAGGCCCAACATCGGCGCCGACAGAAAGGCGCCCGCAAAGCGTTTGGCCTGTCCCTGCGCCAGGGCCACCAGAGTCAGGCAGCCTCCCATGGAGTGGGCCATGGCGACCCAAGGCAGAGGAAGACGGCACTCGAAGTGATCCAGGATCGCTCGATAGTCGGAAACAAAATCTGCGAAGCCAACAGCATGCCCCTTCAAGGGATCGGGCAGGATGCGCTCGGAAAGCCCCTGGCCGCGCCAGTCATGAACCAGGACGGCAAACCTGCGGTCCTGAAGCTCTCGCACCACCTCGAAATACTTCTCGATGGTTTCAGTTCGGCCCGGACTGATGACCACTGAACCCCTGGCCTTGCCTTGGGGCAGGAACAGGGCGACCCGCAACCGGGCGCCGCCAGCCCCGGTCACCCATTCCGCAGCCCCGCCCGGGGGAACCGGCGCCTCCGCGACGCCGATGAGAGGCGGCTGAACCGCCGTCATGCGCGGTCGGCCAACAACAGGGCGGCGGGCGAGCGGGCAAACTTGAGAGTGGTCACACCTGGCATCTGTTCCGGATCAAAGGCAGGGTGACCCTTTTGCTGGGGAAGCGGCCGGCTGACCCCCGCAGCATTCAGGGCCTGACCACTTCCAGCGCCCCGAAAGACAATGCGTTTGACCTTCGGCGCCGCCAATCCCAATACCCCGGCCTTTGAGCGGATCGCCGCCTCGCATTGCTGGATCGCCGCGACCAGTTCGGCAGTCTCCATTGATTGGCGCGGAGCCGTCGTGGCCTGCAATTCCATGCTCAGGCTGATCTTTGCGGCCTTGGGCGCCGTCATCTCGACCTGGGCTTCCGACTTCAGCTGGCTCAGGCTTGGCGTGAACAGGACACGGCCATCATTGCCGATCCCGAGCGCTGTTCGAGCACCCGAGGGGCCAATCAGCGCCAGGGTCACGCCGGTCGGCCGGCGGCCATCCTGCTTCAGGTAATAGGCCATGACAAACCGGCTGCGCTGCGCCGGCGGCAGACCCAGATACATGTCCAGATAGGGATAGAGCTTCGCCAGCTTCACGGACTTCGCTTCTGCGGCGGCAGTCGTGGCGATGACGATGGGCGGCAGCAGGACCAGGGCGGTCAACACCGCGCGGCGGGTCTGGTTCATGATCTGTGTCATCCTCGATAGGAACGCCCCGTCCCATAAAAACAGAACGGCGCGGAAGGGTCACCCCCTCCGCGCCGCACCGACTGGCCTCAAGAAGGCCGTCGATCCAATCAGGCCATCTTGGCGAACAGGGCGCCCATCTTCGGCTGCAGCGACATGGCAAGGCCCATGTCGGACAGCTTCAGACGGCCGCTCATGAAGGCCATGGTGGCGTCCAGCTTGCCAGCGCCCATTTCCAGCAGGTCCGCCAGGGACAGGGTCATGGTCAGGTCGGCCGGCGAGTCTTCATTGGTGACCGTACCGCCATCGATGTGGATGAAGCCGTCACCCTTCAGGTCGAACTTCAGGGACTTGCCGAGGCCGGAGTCTTCTCCGACGGCAGCCTTCACGCGATCAGTGATTTCTTGCAACGTAGCCATGACGCTCTCCCTTTATTGCGCTGAATTCGGGGATAGCTTGGCCGGGCTCGCCGGGCAAGCGAACAGCGATCCGGGGGCCAAAAAAGTGACGGGGGCGACACCTTCCTTGAAGGCTCTGTGACAGCTGCCCTACGCTCCGGCTCCGGACTCAGCCGAAAACGACTCCCGAATGCTTGGGGCCGGCAAACTCCATCCGGAGCGGAAGCTTGGCGAAGCGAAGCTTGGCTGCGGCGCCCATCAGCGATGGATTGAACGCCGGCGCCCCGTTGAACTGCGGCAGCGGCATGGCCTTGCCGTCGGCCATCACGGCCGATCCCGAGCCCCCGCCCGGAAACGCCACCTGCACCATCTTTGGCGCCACCATGCCAAAACGCCCCGCGGCCTTCTTCACGATGGCGTTCACGTCAGTCAGGCTGGCCGCGACAATCTTGGCGTCCATTTCAAGGGTTGGACGGGCCGCCCAGACCAGACCGATCCGGACCGAATACCCTGACGAGTCCTGTCCCTCGAAAATGATCCGGGACTTTTCCGTCAGCTGACGAAGGCTGGGTTCCCGTTCGAACCGACCATCGCTGGCGATGGGCACATGGGTTCTGGTGCCGTCCTTGTCGACGATGACCGCCTTGATTCCCTGGGCGGGCTTGCCGTTCTGCGTGAGGTAGAAGGAAACCTTCAGCCGGGCGCGTTCCGCCGGCGTCATCCGCAAAAAGTTGTCCAGGAAGACAAAGACCCGAGCAACTTCGATTTCTCGTTGCGCCGCCATCACCGGGGTTGCGAACAATGGAAAGGCCGCCAGGGGGATCCTGAACAGGAACCGACGATCAACCGTCATTTGGGCTTCACCAGTTTCAGAGTCATCCGGTCGCTCTCTCCGACGGCGTCATACTCGGCATGATTAAAGCCTGCCTGGGGCGGCTGTCCACGCGGGGAAGAAAGCCGGGTCGGCGGAAGTGTCCATACACCGAAAGGATGGCGGCGGTCATCCTTGGGATTGGCGTTGATTTCACTCGCAGATTCAAGCGCAAAACCCGCTTCCTTCGCCAACTGGATGGCATAGTCCTGTTGCACATAGCCATCGGCGGCGAGGGGATCCTGAACGGCGCCAGGCAGACCCCGATGCTCTTCGATCCCCAGCACGCCGCCCGGCTTCAGGGCCGCAAAGGCATCCTTGAAGGCCTTGTCGGCGATTCCCGCTGCAATCCAGTTATGGAGGTTGCGCAGGAACAGCACCATGTCCGCTGTCCCCGCCGGCGCCACCGGGCCGCTGGAGGGACCAAAGGCCGTCACCTGGACGTCGCCATAAAGTCTGGCGTTGTCCCTGAGCTTGCGGCCATAGGCCTCGACCACTTCAGTGACGGCGGGGTCCGAAGCCTGCAGGTTGGCCGCGTAGAGTCGACCCTTGCTGGCGTCCAGATAGGGCGCGAGAATATCGGTGTACCAGCCGGCGCCCGGCCAGAACTCCACCACAGTCATTCCAGGCTTCAGCCCCCAGAAGGTCAAGCTCTCGACAGGGTGGCGATAGGGGTCGCGGGCTCGATCTGCCGCAGATCGCCAGGCTCCCGCCACCGCATCGGCGATGGTTACAATCCTGTCCGGATCGGCAGGCCCTGTTCTGTCGAGCGAGACGGCGCCTGCGGGTGGCGGGCGTTCCTTGCATGCTGCCAGGCCGAAGGCAGCGGCGATCCCGACTGCAAGGTCACGTCGGGACAGCCCTGATTCACTCGGCGCCATGGCATTGATCATCCAGGTCGCCCCCGCAGACCGCACTGCCCTGGGACTTACCTTGACCGGGGGCCAAGGTCAAAAGGCCATGTCTCACTTCGGCTTGACGAACCGAAGTGTCATGCGGTCACTTTCCCCGATCGCGTCATAGGCGCTGCGGTCAAAGGCCGGGTTGGCCGGCTGTCCGGCCGGGGCGGTTCGCTTGACCGGCGGCAAGGTCCAGACGCCGAAGGGATGATCCTTGTCGTCGGCGGGGTTTGCGTTGATTTCGCTGGCGGCGGCCAGCTTGAAGCCTGCGCGCTCTGCGGCCGCGACGACAAAGGCGGTGGACATGTAGCCGGACGGGGCGCCGGGCGCCTGGGGAAGCGGATCAGAGCGGTGCTCCTCCACGGCAAGAACACCCCCCGGCTTCAGCACATCGTAAAAATCGGACATCACCTTGTCCAGCAAGCCGGCCGGCGACAGCCAGTTGTGGATGTTGCGCGCCGTCAGAACCAGATCAGCCGATCCAGCGGCTCCGAGACGAGCAGAGACCGGGCCGAAATTGGCGAAGCGAACCGCGCCATAGACATTCTGATCGGCAAATCGCGCTTCAAGCGCCGCGCGGGCCTTCCGGGCGCCCTCGGAGAGCGCAGGATTGTCCAGGTCGGCCACCCCGGCTGTGTAGGTTCCTCCGGTCGCCTTGGCATAGGGGGCCAGGATTTCAGTCCAGTAGCCGCCCCCGGGGCTCACCTCGATGACCGACAGGCCGGGCCGCAACCCCCAGAAGGAAAGGCTTTCGTAGGGGTGGCGCGCCGGATCGCGGGCCTTGTTGGCCTCTGTGCGGTGCGTGCCGGCAATGGCTGCCGTCAGCGCAGCATCTGGCTTGCTGGCGACCGGCGAGGCGGCAGCGATGCCCCCAAGGGCGATGGACAGAAGGCTGCCCGCGATCAAGACCCATCGACGGTTCTGCATGCTGGTTATCCCTCTGATGCTCGGAATGTCGCAGCAGATATGGCTGCGACATTCCGGTTTGGGGAGTCTTGAAATCCAAAAAGCTGTTCCCACCTTCTGACCGAGGCGCCGAATTCGGGCCTCACGGGAGCCTGACGAGACCAGATCGGTGCGTCACTTCCCGGCTATTGCAACCTTGCTTGACCAAGAAGGATGTTACTGAAAATGCGAACGATCGACTTCTCTCCCCTCTACCGCTCCGTTGTCGGTTTCGACCGACTGGCCTCCCTGCTGGACGCTGCGGCCGCCCAGGACAGCACAACGGGTTATCCTCCCTACAATATCGAACGGACCGGCGAAGACGCCTACCGCGTCGAGATCGCCGTGGCCGGCTTCCGCCCGGATGAACTGATTATCGAGGTCAAGGAAAACCTCCTGGCCGTCCAGGGCCGCAAGGCCGCCAATGACGATGCCCGGAAATTCCTGCATCGCGGCCTCGCTGAGCGGAATTTCGAGCGCCGGTTCCAGTTGGCTGACTATGTCATCGTCCATGACGCCAATCTTGCCGATGGCCTGCTGTCGATCAGCCTCAAACGCGAACTGCCGGAGGCTCTCAAGCCGCGCACCATCAAGATCGGCGTTTCCAACGCCGCCAATTTGATTGATGCGGAAAAGGCAGCCTGAGGCCTCGAACCTCGGCGATTACCGGGGCGGCGCGCCAGCGCCGCCCCTTTTTCGTGTCGCTCAGGTTTCCATTCCGATCACGGAACTGATCTCTGCGTCCCGGAAGCTGGTCCTGAGAAGTTTTGCGCCGGTCAGGTCGGCGCCCCGCAAATCGGCGCCGTCCAGAATCGCCGAGGTCAGATCTGCAGCCTGTGCCCGGGTATAGCGCATCCTGGCCTGGTTGAGGGTCGCTGGACTGGACCGTTCGGGCGTCAGGGGAAGCACGCCGACCAGGGAGCCGCGCAGGTCTGATTTTGTGAGATTGGCGCCCGCCAGCTTTGCGCCTCGCAGATCTGCCCCACGGAGGTCGGCGCCCCTCAGGTCCGCACCCTCCAGATTGGCGCCCTGCAGCTGGGTCCCGGTCAGGTCCATGCCGACCAGGCAGGCGCCCCTGGCGCTCATGGCCGTCAAGCGCAAGCCCCTGAGCCTGGACCCCAGGGGACGAAGATCAGCACCATCGAACCGGGCGGGGGCTGCCCGCTTGCCACCGCTTTCGCACCAGGCCTGATTCCCGAGCGCAGCTTCCAACCATTGCGGCGCCAGGGCGACGGCGTCGGCTGACGGAGATGCCAGAACACCCTTGAGACAGGTTCCGCTCATCTTGGCGACCGAAACGTCGACGCCGCTGATCACGGCGCCCGAGAGGTCCGCGCCTTCCAGATTGCAGCCTGAAACCTGTGCGCCCTCCAGGTTGGCGCCGGTCAGATTGGCATCCTTGAGGTTGGCCCCCGTCAGAACAGCGCCCCGCAATGAGCAGTCCGAAAAATCCGAGGAGAAGGCAGACATCCCGTGCATCTGTGTTCCGTCGAGCGTCGCCCCGACAAACAGCACGCCGTTGGCCCCCGACGACCGGTCTTCATGGCGCAGGCCGTTTAGTCCCTTGCTGGGATGAGGAACGGCGATCTGCCCTTCTCGAAAATCGGCCTGGGTCAGGTCCGCTTGAGTCAGATTGGCGCCATGCAGGCAGACCCCGCGCAGATCCGCCCGGATCAGACTGGCCTGGATCAGATTGGCCCGGCGAAGATCCGACCCGAACAGATTGGATCGATCAAGCCTGGTCCGGATCATCCTGGCGCCATCGAGAACAGACGCCGAAATGTCGGCATCGGAAAGATTGCGGCCCGACAGGTCCAGGCCAGACAGATCCATGAAGCGCAAGGTCGCACGTTTGCCGCCGGGCCGGCCGCTGAGCAGCCGCTCATGGCCGTCGATCAGAAGGTCCAGCTCATTCTGGCTGATGCGCCGACGTCCGGTCAGAGGCGTTTGAGCCAATTGCAAGGGCAGTTCCTCAGGGGACGGGAAAACGAATCGATGGCCGAACAGGGATACGCCAGAATTCTGGCCAATGGGTTAGCGACCGTGATTGAGCGATGCGCCTTGCCAAATCAGCCATCAGATCGAAATCGACCTAGGCTGAACGCTTCCAGTCCATGCCCTTTGCGCCGTCCAGCCTGACCTCGGACAGGTCCACACCTCGAAACTGGGCGCCCGTGACATTGGCGCGTGACAGATCAGCGCCCTTGAAAATCGCCTTGCGAAAGTCTCCGCCGGCCAGATCCGCATTCTTCAGATTGGCGCCGGTCAGATCGCAGGGCAAAAGTCTGTCAACGGACAGCAGCAGCGGCCCCATCTGGACGTCCCGCATATCAGCGCCGGCCATGCGGGCGCCGGCAAGGCGAGCCCCCCGCAGGTCGGCTCGTCGCAGGTTGCAGGCCCGTAGATCGGCCCCGTCGAGCTGAGCGCCCTGAAGCTGCGCGCCTTCCAGGTCGAGACCGTAAAAAGTGGCCTGTCTCGCAGACAGGGCGGTCAGGTTCATCCCCTTCAGGCTGCCCAGAGCTCGCAGGTCGGCGCCATTGAAGCTGGATGGCCGGCCTTCGCCGCCGCCCGTTTCGCACCAGCGCGCATGATCCCGGATCATGACCTCGTAGGGCAGCTCCGAGACAGAGGCTCCGGAGGGCCGATCGGTCAGGACGCCCTTCATGTTGGCGTCGGAGACATTCCAGGCAAACGTCTTGGCCCCGACCAGGATCACATCGGTCAGGTCAGCCCCGGACAGGTCGGCGCCCGACAGATCGGCGCCGGCCAGGTTGGCCCCGCTCATGGACGCCTGCTTGAGGTTCGCCCTGACCAGTTTCGCGTCCTTGAGGATCGCGTCGGTGAAGTCCGCCTTGACCGCCACGACGCCGGACAGGCGAGACCGCTCCAGATTGGCGCCCGACAGATTTGCCCCCCGCACATCGCCAGACCTCACCCGGTGTTCGAGGATTCGATAACCCTTTGCCGCATCGGCAGCCGCCAGCACCCCTTCACGCAGGTCCGCTTCGAACAGATCGGCGCCCGAGAGATCGGCGCCGCGAAGACAGCAGCCCCGAAGATCAGCCCGGCGCAGCGACGCCTCGGTCAGGATGGCGTCCTGAAGATCGGCCCCGAAGAAGCTGGCATTGTCGAATCGCGCGCCGGCGAGATTGGCTTCCGCCAGGCAGGCGCCGGCGAAATCGGCATCGCAGAGATTGCGTCCCTTCAGGCTGAGGCCCGTCAAGTCACAAAAGCTGAAAACCGCCCGAGCACCGCCGCCCCGCCCGGACCACAGCCGATCATGGCGGGCGCAGATCAGATCGACATCCTGTTGCGTCAACCGGCGAACAGTTGACGAGGGCGCGGCGGTCATGCGCGGACTCCTTCAGCAGGAGTCTTGGAAGAATAAGCTTAATCTTCCGCTTACGCTGGTTTCTGAATTCGGGTCTCTGCATCCTTGTGCGTCCGAAACCAGTTTTCATACATCAGCGCATCGGAAGCCTGAGCCGAAAGCAGCCCGATTTCCACGGCGATACCTGCGGCAAGCAGCCGCTCTGAGCCCTGTCCTGATGCAAAAGGCGATGGGTCCGCGCAGGCGATCACCACCCTGTCGACGCCGGCCAGGACCAGCAGCTCGGCGCAGGGCGTTCCGCCTGACGACCTGGCGCCACAAGGCTCCAGGGTGACAAACGCCGTCGCGCCACGGGCCGCCTCGCCCGCCTCGGAAACGGCCTGATCCTCGGCATGTGGGCGTCCGCCGACGGCTGTCGCGGCGCGGGCGACGATCACCCCGTCCTTGACCAGGACACAGCCGACAACAGGGTTGGGGGCGGTCCTGCCCAGATTGGCCAGGGCCGCCTCGATTGCGGCCTGCATGAAGGCTTCGTCCGTCAACCGAGCGTCGGCAACGGTTGCGCCCGATCCGTATCCAGATAACGGGCCGAAATCGGCTTCAGATCGCCATCCAGTTCGACCACGAGCGGATTACCGGTCGGAATCTCGACACCGACAATTTCGCTATCGGGCACGGCGAACAACAGCTTCACGATGGCCCGCAGGGAATTGCCGTGGGCCGCCACAAGCACGGTTTCGCCTGATGCCAGATGTGGGGCGATTTCTGCCGTCCAGTAGGGCTCGACGCGCTCGAGGGTCGTCTTGAGGCTTTCAGTGTCTGGAATGGCCAGGCCGGCGTAGCGAGGATCGGTGGTGAAATCATAGTCACCGCCCGGCGCCAGAGGCGGAGGCGGCACGTCGTAAGATCGCCGCCAGATTGTGACCTGGGCATCTCCGTGTTTTTCAGCTGTTTCGGCCTTGTTCAGGCCGGTCAGCCCGCCATAGTGGCGCTCGTTCAGCCGCCAGTCCCGAATAAAGACCAGATCAGGCTGGCCTGCCGCCTGCATGGCCTCGGCGCCGGTGCGGATGGCCCGGGTCAGAACCGAGGTATAGGCCCGGTCCACGACAATTCCGGCCGCCTTGAGCAGGTCTCCGGCGCGCCGGGCCTGGGTTTCGCCTTCAGCGGTGAGATCCACATCCACCCAGCCGGTGAAACGGTTTTCGAGGTTCCACTGGCTCTGGCCGTGGCGAAGAAGAA
>CAMAVA010000005.1 GCA_945861515.1 Brevundimonas vancanneytii
TGGGCGGCGCCCATGGTGCCCTTGTCGAAAGGCGGCACCTCGAACACCCCCAGCGGGCCGTTCCAGATCAGAGTGGCGCTGTTGGCCAGGGCGCGACCCAGCCGGTGAACCGTGGCCGGCCCCGCATCGAGGATGCGCTCGTCGTCGTCCACCTCGCCCAGACCCCGGACCCGGGCCGGGGCGCCAGGGGCCAGCTTTTCGGCGACCACGATGTCGATGGGCAGGAAGAGCTTGCAGTTGTTCTGGCCGGCCAGGCGGATGATCTCCCGCGCCGTTTCGGCCAGGTCCTTCTCGCAATAGGACATGCCCACCTCATAGCCCTGGGCATAGAGGAAGGTGTTGGCCATGCCACCACCGATGGCCAGCTTGTCCAGCTTGGTCACCAGGTTGCGCAGCAGGTCCAGCTTGGTCGAGACCTTGGAGCCGCCGACAATGCCCAGGACCGGCCGCTTGGGGTTTCCCAGCGCCGAATCCAGCGCGTCCAGTTCCCGGCGCATGGCCAGGCCCGGATAGGCCGGCAGTCGCCGCGCCAGGCCTTCGGTCGAGGCGTGGGCGCGGTGGGCGGCGCTGAAGGCGTCATTGACGAACAGGTCGCCATTGACAGCCAGCGCCTCAACGAAGGCCGGATCATTGGCCTCTTCGCCGCTGTGGTAGCGAAGGTTCTCCAGTAGGCAGACCCCGCCGGCCGGCAGGGCCTCGACCACGGCGGCGGCGTCAGGTCCGATACAGTCGTCCGCAAAGGCCACCGGGGCGCCCAGCAGGGCGGCCAGGGGCTCGACCACGGGGAGTAGGCTCATCTCCGGCACCCGACGGCCCTTGGGCCGGTCAAAATGGGCCAGCAGGACCACCTTGGCGCCGGCCTCGCTCAGGAAGCGGATGGTCGGCAGGGCGGAGACCAGCCGGGTGTCATCGGTGATCCGGCCGTCCTCCATGGGGACATTGAAGTCCACACGGACAAGTGCGCGCTTGCCGGCCAGATCAGCGGTTTCGAGATTGCGGAAGGTCATAGGTCTGTCCGTTCTAACCTCCCGGACGTCCCGGAAGCTCTTGAGATGGCTGTCCGGGGCCCAGGGCCGCCAGGCCGGCGGGGGGCAAAAGAGAGATCACGTGGCTCCTAGTCCCCGATCAAGGCGCGCTGCGCCTTGATCGGGACGACGGCAAGCAGCAGAACCTTAAAGAAACTTCGCCATGACCATGGCGGTGTCGCTCATCCGGGTCGCGAAACCCCATTCATTGTCGTACCAGGTCAGGACCCGGGCCAGCTTGCCATCAACCACCTGGGTCTGCGGCAGGGCGGCCGTCGAGCTGGCCGCGATGTGGTTGAGGTCGGTGGAGACCAGCGGGTCGGTGGTGGTGGCCAGGACGCCCTTCATCGGACCGTCCGCGGCGGCCTGCAGGGCGGCGTTGATCTCTTCGGCGGTCACCTCGCGGCCGGCCACCACCTTCAGGTCCACGACCGAGACATTGGGGGTGGGGACACGGATCGAGGAGCCATCCAGCTTGCCCTTCAGGGCCGGAAGGACCAGGCCAAGGGCCTTGGCGGCGCCGGTCGAGGTCGGGATCATGCTCAGGCCCGCCGCGCGGGCGCGGTAGAGATCCTTGTGCATGGTGTCTAGGGTCGGCTGGTCGCCGGTGTAGCTGTGGATCGTGGTCATGTAGCCACGCTCGATGCCGAAAAGGTCGTGCAGAACCTTGGCCACGGGGGCCAGGGCATTGGTGGTGCAGCTGCCATTGGAGACGACGATGTCGTCGGCAGTCAGGCTGTCGTCATTGACCTTGTAGACGATAGTCTTGTCGGCATTGTCGGCCGGGGCGCTGACCAGCACCCGGCGGGCGCCGGCAGTCAGGTGGGCGCTGGCCTTTTCCTTGGACGTGAATATGCCGGTGCATTCGAAGGCGACGTCTACGCCCAACGCCTTGTGCGGCAGGTTGGCCGGATCGCGCTCGGCGGTCACCTTGATCCTGCCCATCCCGACATCGATCCAGTCCTCGCCCGTCGTGACGGTTCCGGGGAAGCGGCCATGAACGCTGTCGTAGCGCAGCAGATGTGCATTGGTCTCCACAGGGCCCAGGTCGTTGATGGCCACGACCTCGATGTCGGTCCGGCCGTGCTCAGCGATGGACCGCAGGACAAGGCGGCCGATGCGGCCAAAGCCATTGATGGCGACGCGTAGGGTCATGGGTGAAGGGCTCCCGCCAACGATTTCGTGATTGGCGGCGGGTTTTGCGGTGATGGGGCCGGAAGTCAACCCTTCGCAGGGTCAAGCCCGGTTACCGGATGTGACTTTTCCTTCCCCCGCCGCTGTCAGGAGGAAACGCCGACCCCGATGGGGCAGGTCACCCCGGTGCCGCCGATACCGCAATAGCCGCCCGGGTTCTTGGCAAGGTACTGCTGGTGATAATCCTCGGCGTAATAGAAGGGACCGGGTTCGACGATCTCTGAGGTGATTGCGCCATAGCCCCGGCCCTTCAGGGCGACCGCATAGGCTTCGCGGGAAACCTCAGCGGCCGCGGCCTGCCCGGCGCTGAGGGGATAGATGCCCGACCGGTACTGTGTGCCGATATCGCCGCCCTGCCGCATGCCCTGCGTCGGGTCATGGCCTTCCCAGAAGGCTCTCAGCAGGGCGTCATAGGTTACCACCGCCGGGTCGAACACCACCAGCACCGCCTCGGTATGGCCGGTGCGGCCGGAACAGACCTCTTCATAGGTGGGATTGGGGGTGATGCCGGCCACATAGCCCACCGCCGTGCTCCAGACGCCTTCGATCTTCCAGAAGATTCGTTCCACGCCCCAGAAACATCCCATGGCGAAGATGGCGCTCTGCAGCCCCTCGGGCCAGGGCCCGTGCAAAGGCCGGCCATTGACGAAGTGGCGCTCGCCCGCATCCAGCACCGGGGCGGCCCGGCCCGGCAGGGCGGTCTGGGCGGTGGGAAGCTCGAGGGACTTCTTGAAGAACATGGCGGCGCTCCGGCAGTTGGGCTTGCTGGAGACCAAGATAGGGCGTCCTGCCCGGCATTTCATCCCCCGCCCTACAGGCAGAATGTCAGCCGGGTCTCAAGAATGACTGGCGACTTTTCGCGATTGTGTAACAGTGATTGCCAAGGGATCCTGACACAGGACAAAAGCCATGACCCGTTTGCTGATGGTGATCGCCGGTTGCGCCGCACTTGGACTTTCGTCCGCCCTGCCGCCGGCTGTGCTGGCGGCCAGTGGCGGCGGCGGGGGCGGCAGTGCTCCCAGTGCATCCGGCCCGATGTACGACCCGGCCGCCGAGTATCAAAAGGGCATGACCGCCGTCTCCAACGGAAAGTGGAAGGACGCCCAGAGGGCCTTCAACAATGTCACGGACGCGGCGCCCAAGGCCTTCGAGGGCTGGTTCATGCTGGGCTATGCCAAAGCTGGCGGCGGCGATCCCAAGGGGGCGCGCAAGGCCTATGAGCGGGCGGTCAGGCTGAAGCCCGAGGACATTGCCGCCCGCAGGGAACTGGCGATCAACCTGGCAAAGATCGGCGAGCCGGAGAAAGCCCGGGCCGAGTTGGCCCTGCTGCAAGGCCGCGCGGCGACCTGCGCCGAGGCCTGCCCCGACGCGGCCCTGTTGAAATCGGGCATCGCCGCCATCGAGACGGCCCTGGCGCCGCGGGCCGACGCCGGAGCGGTGACCCCTCAGTCCTTTGTGGCGCCGCCCGGGCCGGACCAGGGAGATCAGGCCTATGCTGACGCCTTGGCGCTGGTCAATCAGGGCCGGCTGGACGACGCCTGGTCCGCGCTTGGGAAGGCGGAGCTGGCCCTGGGACCTCACCCTGACATCCTGACCTACAAGGGATATGTCCGTCGACGCATGGGCGAGACCCACATGGCCGAGGACTACTATCGCCAGGCCCTGGCCATGGCGCCCGAGCATCGCGGAGCGCTGGAGTATTACGGTGAGCTGAAGGTGTTAGAGGGCGACCTGGCGGGCGCCCGCCGCCTTCTCGCCCGCCTTGACCAGGTCTGCGCCTATGGCTGTCCCGAGGCGGAGGAGTTACGGCGATGGATCGCCACCGGCGCCCAACCCTCCTGATCGTTGCCGCGACCCTGCTGTGCGGCGCAACCCTGATGGCGGCGTCTGACGCACCGCCGCTTCGCGATTTGCGCTGGACCAGCGCCGCCGCCGACGGGATCCGCCATCTGACCCGCAGGCCCGGGGAGTGCCTGAGGCCTTCGAGCGACCAGGGCGCAGCCTTCAGCCTGGAGATCGGACGGGCCGCCTTCCGCTCTCCGCTTGTCCTGGGCGGCGCCGCCGCCAGGGCCGGCCTCAGTTGCGATTCGTGCCATCGGGATGGCCGGGGCAACGACGCCTTCCACTTTCCGGGCCTGTCCGGCGCACCGGGCACGGCGGATGTCACCAGTTTTCGCTTCAGCCCCCGCCGCGGCGATCTACGCGACGATCCCCGCCCGATTCCCGACCTGTCCGGTCCAAAAGCCCTGCTGAAGGTCGCGCAGACCCCGGACAGCAGCGACCTGGAGCGGTTCATCACCGGCCTTGTGGTCGAGGAGTTCGACGGCCCGCGGCCGCCGGACCGGGTCACGCGAGGCCTGGCGGACTATGTTCGCGCCCTGGATCCGGCGGCTTGCCCCGGCGGTGATGACGTCATCTCCGCTGGCGGCGTCCTTGACGACGCCGATCGCGCGGTGGCGGCGGCCGGTGAGGCCCTGCGGCTTGGTGATGAGCCCACCGCGCTGGTCATGATCGGCTCGGCCCGGTCTGCACTTGGCCGGCTGGATGAGCGCTATGCCGCGCTGCCGGACAGCCGTCAGGCTCTACTGGACGCAGATCGGCAATTGCTGGCCGCTTCGGATGCCCTCCGGGCTGGCGGCTCGGACGGAGCGGCAAGGCTGGCGGGCTGGCTGGCCAGGGAGCCGGCGCTGCGGGCAAGGCTGAAGCGGGACGAGAGCCGGTCGCTTTTCAACCCCGTTGTGCTGACTGCCGCCGTTCAATAGATCACCGCCCTTGCCCCCGCCGTCGCCCTGCGTTATTGGCCCCGCTTCCCGCGCTGGGGGCCTAGATGGCTCCAGCGGTGCAACCGTATGCCGGTCGGCGTGCGTGGAGAGGTGGCCGAGTGGTTTAAGGCGCACGCTTGGAAAGCGTGTGTAGGGGAAACTCTACCGCGGGTTCGAATCCCGCTCTCTCCGCCATCCGCCGATGCGCGTAAGATTTCGCAAGAAAATGCGTTCGCTTTTTTTGGCGGCGTCGCTTTTGCCGATTTCGGTGAGGGCGACCTGGGGCGGCCAGCGCCGGCAGGCGGCCAAAGCGATGATATTCCTCATGTTTTCAATCATCCTGCGGGAAGGCCTCGTCGTTTTCCGGGCCCCGGGGGTCGCTTCCGGCGCAGGATTTTCACCCTGCGACTGTAAGAAACGGTCAGATAGTCGTCACGCCCGTCACAGGGTTCGGTAACGCTGAAATCACGGTGGTCACAGGGTTCGGTAACGACGGAGTCAAGGGGTTGTCGGGTGTTGGAGGCCGTTGAGGGATCGACGGGGCGGAGGGTCATGGACATGGGGCAGCTCCCGGCAGGGTCGAAGCGGGAGAGGTATTATCCCATGGGGGCGGTGCGGGGGAGGCCGGCTTTGCCGGGCAGGCCCGTCCATGAGGGGCCGGCATGGTTTCGGCCATGGTGTCTGACCGGAGCGAGACGGTTTCCGTCAAGGCCGGCATTTCGCCCCGGCGCTTTCCGGTCAGGGATTTGGCAGGCCTGAGCCCGCCATCTATTGACACGGTGAATGTCAATAGATGACACTGATCGCATCGGGGGGCAGGATATGGCCAGTGTCTGGATCAGGGGCATAACCCTGCTGCCGCCCGAAGCGCCGAACAGAAACCTCGCATCAGCCCCTCACTGACCTTCAGACCAGAGTCGATCCATGAAAATCCTGCGCACCCCTGATGAGCGCTTCGAAAACCTGCCGGGATTTCCCTGGGGGCCCCATTACATGACCGTCAGGGACGAAGACGGAACCGACATACGCATCCATTTCGTCGACGAAGGGCCGCGCGACGCCGCGCCGATCCTGCTGATGCACGGCAATCCGTCCTGGGCCTACCTCTACCGCCACATGATCCCCGGCCTGCTCGCCACAGGGCGACGGGTGATTGCTGTCGACCTCGTCGGCTGTGGGCGGTCGGACAAGCCTGCGGCCAAGAGCGACTATAGCCTGGCGCGGCACTACGACTGGATGGGCAAGTGGCTCACCCAGATGGACCTCAGCGACATCACCCTCTTCTGCCAGGACTGGGGCGGTACGATCGGGCTTTATCTGGTCGCGCAGCAGCCTGAACGCTTTGCTCGCGTGATCGCCTCCAACACCGGCCTGCCGCTGGGAGAAGGCGAGAGCGAGTTCATGAAGATGTGGGTCGGCATGATGCGCGAGGCGACGGATTTTCCCTGGCCGATGCTCGAGGCGGGCATGCAGCGCAAGCCGACCGAGGCGGAACTGGCCGCCTACCGGGCGCCTTTCCCCTCGGCGGACTACGAGGCCGGCATCATCCAGTTCCCGGTCCTGATCGCCGTGCAGACCGACAACCCCGGCGCGCCGCTCAACCGCGCGGCATGGGCCAGGCTGGCGACTTTCGACAAGCCGTTCCTGACCCTGTTCGGCGATCTCGATCCTGTGGCGAAGGGATGGGACAGGCGAGCGCAAGCCCATATTCCTGGCGCGGCCGGCCAGAAGCACCAGAACATTCCCAACGCGAACCACTTCATCCAGGAAGACGCGCCGGAGGAACTGCTCGCCCACATCATCCCGTTTCTTGACGTGAACTGAGGAAGCCCCTCCATGGCCCTGCTGCCTGCAAGCACCAATGCCGACTATCGCGGGTCGATCCTCTCGGTCTGGTTCCTCGGACTGTCAGCCGTGATGACGATCATACCGGGGCTGATTCACTACTTCCTGCCTGACGGCGGCGCCGGCGTCATCGGCAATGTCGACCTGACGACCCGCGCCGACACCATCATCGCGATCTTTGCCTGGTATGGCGCCATGCAGATCCCCTTCGGGCTTCTCATTCTCATCATCGCCCTGAGATTCCGAACACTCGTGCCCCTGGTGTTGCTGCTCCTGGTCCTCCTCCAGTCGCTCAGCGCCTTTTCAGCCTGGTTCTGGAAGGGCTCCCACGGCGGGCACCATCCTCCGGAACATTATGGCGCGGCGCTGTTTGTCGTGCTGGGCCTTGTCTTCTTCACGCTCTCGCTCCGTCCAAGCCGCATCTGACAGGAACACAGATCATGATTACCCAGCTCCAGGTCCGCCGCTCGGCTTTCGCCGAAACCCAGTTTGTTTCCGTCGACCGGCCCCAGCTGGCGGATGGCGAAATTCTGGTCGCAATCGACAGGTTCGCCCTGACCGCGAACAATGTCAGCTACGCCCTGTCGGGGGACATGATCGGCTACTGGAAGTTCTTCCCCGTGGCCGAGCCCTGGGGAATTGTCCCGGTCTGGGGCTTTGCCGACGTCATCGAATCCCGGGCCCCGGCTGTGGCCGTGGGAGAGCGGATCTGGGGCTTTCTGCCCATCGCCAGCCACCTCGTCATGCAGCCCGCGGCGGTGACGGAAAGGGCCTTCAGCGACGGCGCCGCCCACCGCGCGGACCTGCCGGCGATCTACAACAACTACCAGCGCACCAGCGGCGACCCGGCCGCCCTGACCGCGATGGAGGATGCACGGTGCCTTCTCTTCCCGCTGTTTTCGACCTCCTACGTTCTCTACGACTACCTTGTGGACAATGACTTCTTCGGCGCCGCACAGGTGCTGGTCGGCAGCGCCTCGTCCAAGACGGGCCTCGGGCTGAGCAACCTGCTTTCACGGCATGGCGAAGGCGGCCCCCATGTGGTGGGCCTGACCTCACCCGGCAATGTCGGCTTTGTGACGGGCCTCGGGACCTGCGACGAGGTGATCACCTATGACGCCATCGGCGCCATGGACCCCTCCCTCACCACGGCCTTCGTGGACATGTCCGGCGATGGTGATGTCGTAGCGGCAGTTCACGCGCGGTTCGGCGCCAATCTGAAGCTCAGTTGCGCCGTCGGCGCGACCCATTGGGGCGCCGGGCGCTTTCGGCCCGACAAGGCCGCCGCCCCCCACACCTTCTTCTTCGCCCCGGCCCAGTTCGCCAAGCGCGACGTCGACTGGGGACCAGGCGAGATCATGCGCCGCGCCCAGGCAGAGGCCGTGCGGATGGCGGCGGAACTCAAGGGGACGCTGAACGTCCGCCACGAGCGCGGACCGGATGTGGTGGCGGACGCCTGGCGGAACCTCGTCGGCAACACGATCGCGCCGAACGTCGCCATCATGGCCTCGTTGCGCTGAGGCAGCGGCGTCCCGGTTGCCCAAGTGGAGGCCTGGGGCCCTGGCCTCCGTGAACGGACGTCGGCCGAATTGCCGCGATTTCATCTTTCGACCCGACGTCAACCGACAACGGTTCCGCTATCTTCCTCGCGCAACCGGCCCCAACCCTGACCAGGGGCGCAGGACGAGGAAGACCATGGCCGGCAAGTCCCGTGCTGACCTGCTGAAGCGGCTGGAGCCCTACTGGAAGATGGAGGCGGCCAATGTGGTCTTCGTGCCGCTCATGCTCGTGTTTTTGAGCAGGGGCCAGCTTGGCTGGGTCTCCCTGACGCCCATGGCGGCGACCATGGTTCTGCTGGTGATCGGGGCCCTCTACTGGCGCGGCAAGGTGAGGCAGCTTCGCGGCCAGGGCGCCGGCTTCGAGGGCCTGCTGAAGGCGATTACCGCCTGGCGCTGGCCGTCCCTGGCCCTGACCCTGGCCGGCTGCGCCCGCGCCCTGGCCGGCTGGCTGTTCCCCGCCTGGTCGGTCGGCCCGGCCGACCGCTATGTCGCCACGGGATGCGCGGTCCTCGCGGCGCTGGAGTACATCAACTACTATCACCGCCAGCTGCAGCATTTCGACAACCGCGAGGACTTCCAGCGCCTTCTGTCAGGCAAGCGCTTTCGCAGGTCCTGGATGGCGCGGGACCTGGAGGGGTTGAGGTGATGAATTGGCGGGATTGGGGATTTCGGGGTGATGAGAATCGTCGGGAATTCAGATCTCTCAAGGCGGCATGGCCTTCCAAACCCGAACGACAGGTAGGGCTTCGAAGGGTGTCCCTGACCCTGTCTCAAGCCCCCTCACAATGGCCCAGATGCGGTACCGTGGTTGGGGCAGATCCTCGGCTTGACCCGACATCTGCTCCGGACTTTGCGGATCGCCCTAAGTGCTCATGGGCCGGTTCCCCGGGATTCGCGGATCAAGTCGGAAGCAGAAGCGACGCGTTGCCCACAAAGAATGCCTCTACGGCATCGGGGCCAAGTTTCGAAATGTCAGCGCCCATCCGGCCGATCGGATCGGTACCCCCTTCAGGATGGGGGAAGTCGGTCGAGAATGCGTAAATCTCAGGCATGCCATAGCGCTCGATCTGGCGGGCCGTTTTCTCCCAGAAGAAGGGCGTGACGCGGATCTGACTGACAAAAATTTCGGATGGCTTGCGTTTCAGCGCCTCGCGCAACCGCCGGGACTGCTGGAGGCGATCTTCCAGAAAATCCACGAACGGCCCGGCCCACATTGCTCCAAGTTCAATCACGCCGACCTTCAAGGCCGGGTGACGGTCAAAGACACCGCCGTAGATCATTGCAGTCAGATAATTCTGGACCGCCATGTGCATTGTCCCCAGCATTTGCGGGCCGACCGGCTCACCGGTCGAGAACGTTCCCGGACGCAGTAGGTCAGCTTCCTGCCAGGCCGTAGATCCGAAGAATCCGCCTTGGCCGCCGATGTGGAAAGTGAGCGGGACATTCGCCTTGGCCAGCAAGGCCCAGAGGGGATCAACCTCCGGCGCCGCCGGGGAGTAGCCGCCTGGTGCAACGCCATCCTGCAGGAGGACGGCGCGCACGCCGCCATCAATCACGCGTTCGGCTTCTGCAAGGGCGCCTTTGATCGTTGTGACGTTCAGAAGGGCAGCGGGACGTAATCGGCCCTTGCCCGCCTTGGTCCATTTGACCACGGTGTTGTTGTATTCGCGCAGTACCGCTTCAGCACCCGGACGATCGGACCAGGCGGGCATGGCCAGCACAACCTGCGGAAAGATCAGCTGGCGTTCAATGCCCATCAGGTCCATCGTCGCCAGCCGGCCTTCAGGCGTCGTGGCTCCAGGCGCGGCAGAACCCTTCTTGGTCCAGGCCGTATCGACAGACAGTTCCGGCTCGATCGCGTCGTCGAAGAACGGGTTGCCTGAGAAGTTTTTTCCAAACCTGGCGGTTGCCTCCCCGAAAATCTCACCCCATCTCGAAACCGGCGCTTGCAAGTGGGCATCAAGGTCCAGGATGCGACCGTGGACGGCAGATATCTGTGTGGCCATGGTTAGAATCCTCCTCAAGCATCGGTCAGGACAATGGCGTTTCGGCGACGCTTATACCTTCATGCACTTTTAGAAAGCCGGTCGCTATCCAATCCGTCTCACAGTTCGCCGTTTACCGTAGTGATGCTGGCGACCATCGGCACGGCCAGATTCGCCGTTGCGGATGCCATGTCCGGCCGGAAGTGTTTTGGCGGTGCCGAAGGGTTAACTTCGGCGGGTCGAAAGCCACCGTCCGCATCGACAGAATCAGGCGCAGCGACTCCTGCAGTCGGACGAAGCAGCGGGCGCCGTAAAAAGGCGGCCGCGGCCTTAGGGGAGAAGGAAATCCGCCCTCAACCCAACCCCCGCAAATGCCCCAGGCTCGCCTCGACGCTGGGCCAGCCGGGGGATGGGGGGAAATCGTGTTCGACGAAAAAGTGTTCGGCGCCGGCCGCGTCGGCGGCCTGAATCAGGGTCTGAAAGTCCAGGGTTCCGGCGCCGACATCGGCCATGCCGCCGTCCGGGGCCATGTCCTTCAGATGGATCAGCCTGACCCGGCCGGCCATGCTGTCGATGAAGGCCTTGGGCTCCTCGCCGCCCTTGCAGAGCCAGTAGAGGTCCAGCTCGAAATCGACAAAGGCCGGATCGGTCTCGGCCACCAGCCGGTCGAAGGGGCGGACGCCCTCGGTCGTCTCGAATTCGAAGTCGTGATGGTGATAGGCGACCCGGAACCCCTCGCCCCGGGCCCGGCTAGCGAACGCGCCCAGCGTGGCGATCACCGCAGTCCAGTCGCGCTGGTCGGGCAGCACATAGGGCATGACCAGATAACGGCAGCCCAGGGTCCGGCCCATGTCCAGGACGGCGTCCGGATGGTCGGCCATGTCGGTCAGGCCGACATGGGCCGAGGGACAGTCCAGCCCGACCTCGGCCATGCGGGCGGCGAACCCGGCGAAGTCGGAGCCCAGCGGGGCGGCGAATTCCACGGCGTCATAGCCCGTCTCGCGGATCCTCGACAGGGTGCCCAGCGGGTCGGCCGCAAAGGGTTTGCGCAGGGTGTAGAGTTGCAGTCCGATCGGTCGCATGGGCTCACAGCCCTCCCTGTTGCAGCAGGTCCGCCGCGTGATTGGCCGCCCGGGCCGTGATGGCCATGTAGGTGAGGGACGGGTTCATCGAGGCGCTGGAGGTCATGACCGCCCCGTCCGAGACGAAAAGGTTGGCGACCTGGTGGGCCTGGCCCCAGCCATTGAGCACCGAGGTGGCCGGATCACGTCCCATCCGCGCCGTGCCCATCTCGTGGATCCGGTCTCCGGGCGGGGTCAGTTCTTCGCTGGCCGCCTCCCAGTCGGTAATGTCGCTGCAGCCGGCGGCCTTCAGCATCTCGGCCGCATCACGCGCCGCTGCCCGCATCATGGCGTATTCATTGGTCCCATGGGCGGCCTCGATGATTGGCACGGGGATTCCCCAGCTGTCCCGGCGGCTGGCCGAAAGGGTGACCCGGTTGCCGGGATCGGGAAGGGTCTCGCCAAACGGCAGCAATGAGACGCTCCAGCCCCGGAAGCCCTCGTCATCGTCGCCGGCCCCGACGCCCTGGACGGCGCCGTCGGTGCGGCGCGAGCGGACAGCCCCGCCCTGCATGCCAAAGCCGCGCAGATAGGGTTTGTCGCTTTCGGTGATGTTGGCGTAGCGCGGGATGTAGATGCCGGTGGGGCGGTCCCCCTGGTCATGGACATCGCCGAAGCCCGGCATGCGGCCAACGATCGGCTTGGTGCTGACATGGTCCATCAGGTTGCGGCCGACCTGATCGCTGCCATTGGCCAGGCCGCGCGGGAAAGCCTCGGACGTCGAGTTGAGCAGCAGGGCGGCGGTGTTGATGGCCGAGGCGTTGAGGAAGACGACCTTTGCCTCGAAGACCTCGCCGGTCCTGTCCAGCCGGTGGATGGTGCGCACGCCGGTGACCCGGCCGGTGACCGGATCATGGATGACGCTTTCCACCACCCGGTCGGTCAGGACGGTCAGGTTGCCGGTCTTGAGGGCGGCCGGCAGGGTGGCGGCCTGGGTGGAAAAATAGCTGCCCAGGGGACAGCCGTGATGACAGCGGACATGCTGTTCGCAGCGCTTGCGGCCCATGTCCATCTGGGGCTTGGCAACGCGGCTGAGATTTGCCGTCCGGCCCATGATCATCCGGCGGGTCGGAAAATCCGCCTCGATCCGCGCCTTGGCGGCCAGTTCCACATCATTGAACGGAAAGGGCGGCAGGAAGTCTCCATCGGGCAGCTGGTCCAGGCCGTCATAGTCGCCGCTGACGCCGACAAAGGCCTCGACATGGTCGTACCAGGGTTCCAGGTCCTCGTAGCGGATCGGCCAGTCCACGCCATGGCCATCCTGCAGGTTGGACAGAAAGTCCTGGGGAGCCCAGCGATAGGACTGGCGGCCCCAGGTCAGGGACCGTCCGCCCAGCTGATAGCCCCGGATCCAGCGGTAGGGCTTGCCCGGAACCGTCTCGTAGGGATGGTCGTGATCGCTGGCCCAGAAGGCCTTGTTGGAGTTGAACAGGGCGTAGGAAACCCCGACATGGTAGGGATAATGCAGGTCCCGCTCGGCCTGGGGGATCTGGTCGTCCCGGCGGCGCAGGGTGGCGGCCAGGTCATGGCTGTAGCCCGGACCGTGCGGAACATCGGGGCCGCGCTCGAGCATAAGCACCTTCAGGCCGCGCTCGCACAGCTCCTTGGCCGCCCAGCCGCCGCTGATGCCGGACCCGACGACGATGGCGTCGAACATCACGCCGCTCCTCTAAACTCGATTGAACTGTCGAACTGGCGCAGGGCTGCGCCCAGGGCCTGGACCGGATCGCCGCGGGGGATGAACTCGTGGCCCACCCAGCCCCCGTAACCAAGATGGGTCAGCAGACCGGCAATGGCCGGCCAGTTGATTTCCTGCCGGTCATCCAGGTCGCGGCGGCCCGGCGCCCCGGCGGTATGAACATGGCCGATCAGGTCGATATGGCCGCGAAGCGTGCGCATCAGATCGCCCTCCATCAGCTGCATGTGATAGCCGTCATAGAGCAGCTTCAGGGATGGCGAGCCGACGCCCCGGACCACGGCGGCGCCAAAGGCGGTGTGGTCGCACTGGTGGCCGGGATGGTCGACCTTGCTGTTAAGCAACTCCATCAGCAGACCGACCCCGGCCGCCTCGGCATGGGCCACGGCCGGCGCCAGACCCTGGATACAGGCCTCGATGGCCGGGCCGTCGGCGCCATCGCCGATCCGGTTGCCGGAAAAGACGATGACATGCTCGACCCCGCCTGCGGCGGCGGCATCGATGTTGCGGCGGACCTCGTCGGCCAGGGCGGCGTGGCGGGAGGGGTCGTTGAAGCCCTCTTCCAGGGTGTGGCCGGTCAGGGTCACAAGCGACAGTCCGGCGTCCCGGGCGACCGGCCAGAGCTCCTGGGGCAGCATTTCCACACCCTGCGCGCCAGCGGCGGCGGCGGACCTGAGCAGGGCTGCGGGCTCAATCTCCCGGCCGGCGGTGAAGGACCACCAGGCAAAACTCTGCCGCATCATGCTGTCTCCTGCCCCAGGGATATCCAGGCGCCGTCGGCGGCGGCGCTGCGCACGGCCGCCTCGATGAAACGCACCCCCTCGACCCCGGCGGCGATGCCCGGCAGGCCCAGGGCGCCGGCGGGCGGCGTCTGGCCGGTCCGGTGGGCGACGATCAGGTCCGCCGCGTCGGCATAGATCTGGGCAAAGCCCTCCAGATAACCTTCGGGATGGCCGGCCGGGATGCGGCTGGCGGCATTGGCCGCCGCCGACAGGCCCGGTCCGCCGCGCCGCAGCAGCCGGGGCGCCTCGCCCAGCGGACTGTATTTCAGGATATCGGGGTCTTCCTGCGACCATTCCAGGCCGCCGCGCTCGCCATAGATCCGCAACCGCAGGCTATTGGCGGCCCCGACCGCCACCTGGCTGGCCCAGAGCTGGCCCCGGGCCCCGCCCCGAACGCCATCAGTCCAGCGGAGCCGCAGTTGCACATCATCGTCCAGCAGACGCCCGGCCACGAACCGCGAGGTCTCCGCGCTGACCTGGTCGGCCGCCGCCCCCAGGACAAAGGTCGCCAGATGATAGGCATGGGTGGCGATATCGCCCAGGGCGCCGCCGGGTCCCGCCTGTTCCGGATCGCCTCGCCAGTCGGCCTGCTTGTTGCCGGGCAGGGCCGTGGCCAGCCAGTCCTGGGCATATTCGGCCTGGACCACCCGGATGGCGCCCAGATCGCCCGCCGCCAGCATGGCCCGCATCTGCCGGACCATGGCGTAACCGCTGTAGTTATGGGTCAGGACGAAGGGCGCGCTGCTGCGCTCCACGGCGCCGGCCAGGTCCAGGGCCTGGTCCAGGCTGGTGGTCAGGGGCTTGTCGCAGATCACGGCGATCCCGGCCTCCAGAAAGGCTCGTGCGGGGGCGTGATGCAGGTGGTTGGGGGTGACAATGGCCACCGCGTCGATACGGTGCGGCCGCCCAGCCTCGTCCCGGGCCATGGCCTGCCAGTCGCCATAGCAGCGGTCCTGGTCCAGCCCCAGACCCTGGCCAAAGGCCTGCGATCGGACCGGATCACTGCTGAAGGCGCCGGCGACCAGGGTCCAGCGGTCATCCAGCCGGGAGGCCATGCGGTGCACGGCCCCGATGAAGGCGCCCTCGCCCCCGCCGATCATCCCCAGGGACAGGCGCATCTCAGCGATCCAGACCCAGCAGCCTGCGGTTGGCGTCCCGGTCCACGCCGGTGGCCAGGAAATCGTCGAAGCTCTTGCCGGTGACCTGGATGATATGGTCGCGGATGAAGGTTGCCCCTTCCCGGGCCCCGTCGACCGGGTCCTTCAGCGCACATTCCCACTCCAGCACCGCCCAGCCCTGGTATCCGTACTGGGCGAACTTGGAGAAGATGGCCTTGAAGTCGATCTGGCCGTCGCCCAGGGACCGGAACCGCCCGGCCCGCTCCTTCCAGGGCGCATAGCCGCTATAGACCCCCTGGCGACCGGTCGGCCGGAATTCCGCGTCCTTGACGTGAAACATCCGGATCCGCTCGTGATAGAGGTCGATATATTCCAGATAGTCCAGCTGCTGCAGCAGGAAATGGCTGGGATCATAGAGCAGGCAGGCCCGCGGGTGATGGTCCACCCGGTCCCAGAACATCTCGACGGTCGTGCCGTCGAACAGGTCCTCGCTGGGGTGGATTTCATAGCAGAGATCGACTCCCGCCTCGTCAAAGGCGTCGAGAATCGGCCGCCAGCGGCGCGCCAGTTCGTCAAACGCCTCCTCGATCAGTCCGGCCGGCCGCTGCGGATAGGGATAGAGATAGGGCCAGGCCAGGGAGCCGGAAAAGGTCACATGGGCGGCCAGTCCCATCCGTTGCGAGGCCTTGGCGCCCAGCAGCACCTGCTCGACCGCCCAGGCCTGGCGCGCCGCCGGATTGCCCCGCACCCGGGCCGGAGCCGAACCGTCGAACATCTCGTCATAGGCCGGATGGACCGCCACCATCTGGCCCTGGGTATGGGTCGACAGTTCCGACACTTCCAGGCCCGCCGCGGCCAGGACGCCCTTGACCTCGTCGCAATAGGCGTCGCTTTCCGCCGCCAGTTTCAGGTCGAACAGCCGCCGGTCCCAGGTGGGGATCTGGACGCCCTTGTAGCCAAGATCGCCGGCCCAGCGGGCGATGGACTCCAGGCTGTTGAACGGCGGCTCATCGCCCGCAAACTGCGCCAGGAATATAGCCGGCCCCTTCATGCATCCCCCCCTTGAGCGACCGCCGGCAGCGGGCGGTCCTTGATCTTGTTGTCGCGACGTTAGCATGCCGCGCGTCAAAGGCGAGGGCTCCCTTGTCGTCCAAAATCATCCTCCGGCCGGTCGGCGGCCCCGGGGCAGCGTCCTTCGACACGCCCCTTTCAGGGGCTACTCAGGATGACGAAAACAGTACTAGAAAGCTCAATTTTTCGTCAGTCTGAGTAGCCTGCGCAGCAGGCGTGTCGAAGACCGCAGGGCTGTTTCAACTGCGTTCGGCCTCACGCCGCCGCGATCGTCGTCCGATGCAGCAGACGGTCGTGGCCATCATAGCCGCCGGTCGCCGCGTGAAGGACAGAGCGATTGTCCCACATCAGGAGCGTGTTTTTCCGCCAGCGATGGCGATACTGGAACCGCTCCTGCCCTTGCCAGCGGTAAAGCTCCAGCAGCAGCGGCATGGCCTCTTCATCGTCCATGCCCTCGATGCCGATGATATAGCCGATACAGCCGAACAGCCCGTGGCGGCCGGTCTCCGGATGGGGACGGATCAGGGGATGGCGCTGGGTAGCCTCGGCCTCGCGGGAGGGGCGGATGTCCATGGAGCGGCGGGCGACATCGCCCTCGCCATAGGAGCCTTCCGGGGCATAGGCGCGCTTGGCCGAATGGATCGCCACCCGGCCCTCGATCCGGGCCCGCAGGTCGGCCGGCATGGCGTCCAGGGCGGCATGCTGGTTGGCGAACAGGGTGTCGCCGCCGACCGGCGGAATGGTGATGCCATAGAGGCAGGTGCCGGCCGGGGGCCGGGCCTGAAAACTCCAGTCGCTGTGCCAGGTCTCGGCGAACAGGGGCGAGGTCTCTCCCGCCAGACGCTTGACGGCGATCACATGCTGGCGGCCGGGAATGGGGGCGATGAACGGGTCCTCGCCAAAGCCGCCAAAGGCCAGGGTGAAGCGTTCCTGGTCATCATCGCTGATCACCTGGTCGGGAAAGGCCAGGACATGATGCTCGAGCCAGGCGGCGCGGATCTCGGCGACCTGCCCGGGGTCAAGGGGCCGGGACAGGTCCAGACCGGTAACCGTCGCGCCGCAGGCCTGGCCGGACGGTGTGACGGTGATGGTGGCGTCGGTCATGCTTGAGCGTCCCTTCTGAACCGGGGATTTGAGTTTTCAGGCTAGCGCGCTTCAGGCGGCTTGTCGAAGACCGCAGGGCTGAGTCAACGGCGAGCGGCCGGCAGGTTGCGTTCTTCGACACGCCCCTTGCAGGGGCTACTCAGAATGACGAATTCCGTGATGGACCGTCCCGCGAAACCCAAAATCTTCGTCCGTCTGAGTAGCGGCCTTAGGCCGCGTGTCGAAGACCGCAGGACTTTTGCAGCCAAAAATGGCGATGGGTCCAAACCTGACGGCCTTGTTGAAGCTGGCGCGGAATCATGCGTCCGGAAGACTCAGGGACGATCACCCGGGTCACCCTTTCTGTCTCACTGGCTAAGACGGCCCCATGCCCGAACATTTCCTCGATCTGCGCCCGACCCACAATTCCCACCGCTGGTATCTGCCGGTCACGCCGGGCGTGACCGTCGGGCCTGCGGGCAAGGAGTTCCTGTTTGGCGGGGCTGGGATGTCGGCGGCCATCCGGGCCATGGAGCAGACCTGCCAGAGGCCGGTGATCTGGGCGACGGCCCATTATCTGTCCTTTGCGCCCCTGGGGGCCATCGCCGATTTCGATGTGCACGAGGCAGTGGTGGGCAACAGCATCAGCCAGGTGCGGGTCGTGGCCCATATCGGCGATCTGCAGGTGCTGACCGTCAATGCCGCCCTGGGAGAGCGCCAGGGCCCCTCGGACCAGTGGCGAAAGGCGCCCGACGTACCGCCGCCCGAGGATTGCCCGCCGGTCCGGCACTGGCGGGGCAGCAGCAGCGAAAGCATCCATGCCCGGTTCGAAACCCTCCTGGCCGCCGGCCGCTATCCCACCCAGAAGATCGAGGGCGGGCGCAGCGAGGATGGCCGACTGGTGACCTGGGTCCGGTCGACGGACGGGCTTTGCGCCTCGGCAGACCTGCTGGCCGTCATCGCCGATTTCGTGCCACAGGCCACGTCCCACGCGCTGGGCTATCACGCCGGCGGCAACAGCCTGGACAATACGGTGCGGTTTGGCCGCATCACCCCCACCGACTGGATTCTCTGCGACATCCGCATCGAGATGATCGAGAACGGCATCATCCACGGCTCCATCCACCTGTTCTCGCGCGACGGGGTGCTGATGGCGACCTGCAGCCAGTCCCTGATCCTGCGGGTCCATGCGCCACCGGCGGCCTGACGGGCGCCGACCCTTGCGTCCGGCGTCCGAGTGGCTGATGGAATGCGCCGGGGGACAGGGTGATGGCCAGAGAGACTTCGACCACGACGGATGGCGCGACTGATGCCGACTCGCTTCCGGACTCCCGTCGCCTGAGGTCCATCCTGGGCGGGGCGGCCGGCAATGTGCTCGAGACCTTCGACTGGTTCGCCTATGCGGCCTTCGCCCTGTACTTTTCCAAGGTCTTCTTTCCGGCCGACAGCCAGACAGCCCAGCTGCTGAGCTCGGCGGCGGTCTATGCCGTGGGCTTCTTCGCCCGGCCGCTCGGCGCCTGGATCATGGGCCTCTATGGCGACCGGATCGGCCGCCGGTCGGCCATGTTGCTGTCTGTGGCCCTGATGGGGGTGGGCTCGCTGATGGTCGCCCTCTGTCCAGGCTATGCCCAGATCGGCGCCTTCGCCCCGGCCATCCTCGTCTCCGCCCGCATCCTGCAGGGCATCAGCATGGGCGGCGAATATGGCAATGGCGCCACCTACATCTCCGAGATGGCCGGCCGCCGGCATCGCGGCTTCTGGTCCGGGGTGTTCTACTCGACACTGATGACCGGACAGCTTCTGGCCCTGGGCCTGCTGCTGCTGCTCAACGCTTTGTTGCCCGAGGCCGACATGCGCGACTGGGGCTGGCGCATTCCCTTCTTCCTGGGCGGGGTCATGGCCCTTGGCATCCTGTGGGTGCGCCGAGGCATGGACGAGACCCCGTCCTTCACGGCGCTCAACAAGACCAGGGCGGAAGGCGGCGCCGAGCGGGTCACCACCTTGCGGCTGCTGAGCCGGTATCCCCGCCAGACCCTGACCGTGCTGGGCCTGACGGCCGGCGGCACGCTCGCCTACTATACCTTCGGAACCTATGTGCAGAAGTTCCTGGCCAATACCGCCGGCTTCACCACCGGCCAGGCCAGCCTGATCACCGCCAGCGCCATGCTGGTCTTTGTCCTGGCCCAGCCCGCGATGGGCGCCCTGTCCGACCGGGTGGGCCGCCGGCCCCTGCTGATCGCCTTCGGCGTGCTGGGGGCCCTGTTCACCTGGCCGATTCTCTCGACCCTGGCCCATACCAGCAGCCCCTGGGCCGCGACCGGCCTGGTCACCGCCGCCCTGATGATCGTCTGCGCCTACACATCGGTGAACGCCGTGGTGAAGGCCGAGCTGTTCCCTACCGAGCTGAGGGCCCTAGGGGTCTCCCTGCCCTATTCGGTGGCCAATGCCCTGTTCGGCGGCACGGCGGAATATGTCGCCCTGTGGTTCAAGCAGGACGGCCATGAGAGCCGCTTCTACACCTATGTCACGGTGGTCATCCTGGGGTCACTGCTTGTCTATCTGACCATGCGCGATACGGCCAAACACAGCGCCATCGTCGAGGACTGAGGGCAGTCGGGCCGGGCCATAGACTGTTTGTGGCGACCGGGTTCTTCAGTAAGGAAGGGGCGCAACAACGGTCAAATCCCCTGCGGATCGCGGCGCCGAAGCCGGGATGATCTCAGGCGCATGGGGCCGCCGCCTATCATCTCTCCCGCCAAAGGGCTGCCTCATGACCGACCAGGCCGACTACCAGACGATCCGTATCGAGAAGAAGGGCGAGGCCGACTGGCTGACCTTCAACCGGCCGGACCAGATGAACACCATCAACCTCACCATGGCCCTGGAACTGAACGACTATTTCGGACGGCTCTATCATGATGGCTCGGTGCGGGTTGTGGTCATGCAGGGATCCGGTCGGTCCTTCTGCGCCGGACTCGACATCAAGGAACGCCATGACGGCAGCGACGAAGCCATGCCGTTCGGCGGCGGCTTCGGATTTCAGGGACTGCTGGCCGATGTCTACATCAAGATGCGCCGCTGTCCCCAGGTGATCGTCTCCCTGGTGCATGGCCCGGCCTGCGGCGGCGGCTTCGCCTTTGCCCTGGCCTCGGACATCCGGATCGCCGGCGAAAGCGCGCGGATGAATGCAGCCTTCATCAAGATCGGCCTGACCTCCTGCGACATGGGGGTTAGCTATTTCCTGCCCCGCCTGATCGGCGCCTCCCTGGCCGCCGAGCTGATGATGACGGGCGATTTCATCCATGCGCCGCGGGCCCTGGCAACGGGCCTGGTCTCGCGGGTAGTCCCGGATGATCAACTGCCCTCCGTGGGCGAGGAATTTGTCGAGAAATTGCTGGCTGCCTCGCCCATCGGGCTTCGCATGACCAAGGAAGGCCTGGCCATGGCCATCGACGCCCCCAGCCTGGAAGCTGCCATGGCGATCGAGAACCGCAACCAGCTGATGTCGAGCCGCAGCGAGGATTTCGGCGAAGGCATGCGAGCCTTCCTCGAGAAGCGCAAGCCCGTCTACAAGAACCGCTGAGCCTGGCCCCTTCCCCTGATATGAGTGAAGGTCCCCAGCCGGTTGTCGTCGCCGCCCTCTACCGGTTCTCGCGTTTCGAGGACTGCCCGGCCCTCAAGGCCGGGCTCGACGCGGTCTGCGCCGGGGCCGGGGTCAGGGGAACGCTGTTGGTGGCGCCGGAAGGCGTCAACGGCACGATCGCCGGATCGCTCGCGGGGATCGAGGCGGTCCTGGCCCATATCCGCGCCCTGCCCGGCTGCGCCGATCTGTCGGTCAAGCTGTCGCAGGCGGAGGTCACGCCCTTCCTTCGGATGAAGGTCCGGCTCAAGCGCGAGATCGTCACCATGGGCCAGCCGGGCATCGATCCCCTGAAGGACGCCGGCGCCTATGTCACGGCCGGAGACTGGGACGCCCTGATCGCCGATCCGGACACCATCCTGATCGACACCCGCAATGACTATGAGGTTCGGATCGGGACCTTTGCCGGGGCCGTGAACCCGCAGACCGCCAGCTTCCGTGAGTTTCCGGACTGGTTCCGCGCCAATCGCCAGGTTCTCCTGGAGGGACGCTCGGCCCCGAAGGTCGCCATGTTCTGCACCGGCGGCATCCGCTGCGAAAAGGCCACAGCCTTCCTCAAGTCCGAGGGGGTGGAAGCGGTCTATCACCTGGACGGCGGCATCCTGAAATACCTGGAAACCGTCAGCAGACCGGACAGCGCCTGGCGGGGCGAGTGTTTCGTCTTCGATCAGCGCGTCGCCGTCGGCCCGGGGCTGGCGCCCGGGTCCCATGTCCTGTGCCACGCCTGCCGCATGCCGGTCACCCCGGAAGACCAAACCTCCCCGCTCTACCAGCCCGGAATCCAGTGCCCCGCCTGTCACGACCACCGGGACGCTCGCCAGAGGGCAGGCTACGCCGAACGCCAGCGGCAGGTCACCCTGGCGGCCGAGCGGGGCATCGCACATCTGGGGAGTCTCCCGGGGACCGGCTTCGACGAGACGCCCTGCGACGAAACCGGCGTGCTATAGACCCACTCGGCCGCTTCGGCCTGTCGAGGATTTGAGGGAAGTTCCGCTTGTCGAAACTGTCGCTGGTCATGGGCGCCGTCGCCTACGCCCCCAAGGTCGTCACCATCTGGGAAGGCTTCAAGGCCTGGTTCGCCCAGCAGGGCTTCGCCTTCGACTATGTCCTCTATTCCAACTACGAAGCCCAGGTGGAGGCCCAGTTCGACGGAACCCTGGACCTGGCCTGGAACTCGCCGCTGGCCTGGGTCCGGGCCGACCGGATGGCGCGCAGCCGGGGCCAGTCGGTCCAGGCCGTGGCGATGCGCAATACCGACTGCAATCTTCGATCGGTTATCGTGGTGCGTGCCGACAGTCCCATCCAGTCCGAGGCTGATCTGCGGGGCCTGACCCTGGGGGTTGGCGCCATCGACTCGCCCCAGGCTACGCTCCTGCCTCTGCATCATCTGCAGCAGGCCGGACTGAAGGCGGGAGAAGACTTCACCGTGCGCCGTTTCGATGTCCTGTGCGGCAAGCATGGCGACCATATCGGCGGCGAGCGGGACGCGGCCAGGGCTCTGATGGCCGGCGAGGTCGAGGCCAGCTGCATGATCGACGGCAATCACCTGGCATTTGGCCTGGATGGAACCCTGCCGGCCGGAGCAACCCGCATCATTGCCCGCACCGAGCTCTATGATCACTGCAACTTCACCACCAGCCCCGGCGCCTCCCAGTCGGCCATCGACCGGTTTGTCGACCTGCTGATGGCGATGAAATGGGACGATCCCCAGGTCAGGCCGCTGCTGGAACTGGAGGGCCTGAAAAAGTGGAAGCCCGGCCGAACCGAATTCTACCCCGCCCTGGCGGCGGCGGTCGACGAACAGGGCTTCTACGGCCCGGACGGAAGCATCCTTCGTGCCGACTATCGATATTGAGGCCCTGGGGCTGGACGAGGGCGGCCTGCTGCTGGTCCGCCGCGCCCTGGCCGCCCTGCCGGTCGGCCAATGCCTGCAGGTGCGGGGCGCCGGTCCGGAATGGGACCTGCATCTGACGGCCTGGTGCCGGCAACAGGGCCATGACATCGAGACCCGCACTCTGGAAAGCGGCCGTCTGGAGGTCCGGGTGACCCGCGGACCCTGGGCCGAGGGGCGCTGGCTTGGGGCGCTGCAGACCGGTCAGTCCCGGCTGGCCGCCGGCGAGCTGCCGGCCGAGACCGCCGATCCGGCCTGGGGCCTGGCCATGCGGGGCGCGACCGTCGAGGCGGGCGGGCCCTCCATCGGTTTTGGCCTTAGCCGGCGCGACGAGCTGTGGGCCGCCACGGCCGGGGACCTGTATCGCCAGGCCGCCGCGGCCCAGTGGGACCCGGAGACGGCCATAGACTGGAAGGCGCCGTTCGACCTGCCGCCGGCCATCGAAGCGGCCGTGGCCCAGGTCATGACCTATCTGATCGAGAACGAAAACGCCGCCCTGGTGGTGCCGGCGCGGCATCTTGGCCAGGTGCATCCGCAGTATCGCGAGGTCCAGCAGGTTCTGGCCCTGCAATGCGCCGATGAGGCCCGGCATATCGAGGTCTTCACCCGCAGGCTGGGCTTGAAGGGCGCCGCGCCGATGCTGTCCACGGCCGGAGGACAGGCGTCCCTGCACAGTCTGATGCTGGCCCCTGATTTCTCCACAGCGACGTTCCTGCTGTCGGTGCTGGGCGAAGGCAGCTTCATCACCCTGCTGACCTTCCTGTCGGATCACGCCCCTGATCCGGTGACCCGGCAGATCTGTCGCCTGGCCGCCCGGGACGAGGCCAGGCATTTGGCCTTCGGGATGGCCCACCTTGAATATCGGCTGTCGGTGCAGCCGGACTACCAGACCCGTCTGCAGAACGCCGTAGAACAACGGCATGACGAACTGGCCGACACCGCCGGCCTGAACGAAGAGGTGTTCGATGCCCTGGTGGTGCTGGCCGCCGGGGACCTGACTTCCAGCGCCGTGGCGAAAGGCCATGCGGCCGTTCACCAGCTGAAACTGGACATGGCCGCCGGTCGCCGGGCGCGGTTACTGCGGCTGGGTTTCGCCCCTGCCGAGGCCCAGAGGCTGGCCGACCTGCACACGCGGAACTTCATGTAGGCGTGCGGCCCGAGAAGGGCGTCAGCCTGACCTCCTGGCCCGGAAGTCAGGTTGCCGAGACCAGGGCTTCGCTCGCCTGGGCGTGGAAGTCGGTGATCGCCACATAGACGCCGAGGCCGACCCCCATCATCAGCTGGTCCAGCTCCATCATGTTGTGGGTGAGGAAGACCATGACGGCGCCATTTGTCGGATCGGCCTGCCACCAGCCGCCATAAGCGCCCGGCCAGCCGACGGTCCCGACCCCGCCCTTGCAGCGGGTCACCGCGGCGCCTTCAGGATCCGTTACCACAGCAAGGCCCAGGCCGAAGCCGTGGGCGGTGAAGAGCGGCATGCCGAACATGGCGCCCGAGGCGCGCTGCGCGTCGTCCAGATGGTTGGCCATCATCAGCGCCATGGTCTGCTCCGACAGCAGCCGCACGCCATCCACGCAGCCGCCGCCAACGAACAACCGGGCAAACTTCAGATAATCGTCCGCGGTGGACCAGAGCCCCTGCCCGCCGGACTCGAAGGCCATGTCGTCCGGTCTTTCGGCCAGGGCCGCGCCGCCGGGCGGGGCTGCCAGACTGATGGACTTTCCGCTCGCGTCAAACCCGCAGTTGGCGGCGCGCCGAGGTCGCTTTTCGGCCGGCACGTCAAAGCCCGTGTTCTTCATGCCCAGGGGGTCGAAGATCGTCCGTCGCAGAACCTCGCCCAGGCTGACACCCTCCATCCGCGCCAGCAAGAGGCCGAGCAGATCGCTGGAGGCGCTGTAGTTGAAGGCGGCGCCGGGCTGGGCGATGAGCGGCAGTCGGGCCAGACCCGCGATCCAGTCGTCCGGAGCGACATGGCTGTCCAGATCGCCGCCCAGGGCGTCGCGGTAGGCGGCCGCAATCGGACCTGACTGGAAATCGCCATAGGTCAGGCCGGAACGATGGGTCAGCAGGTCTTCGAAGGTGATCTGTCGGATGGCAGGATCCGTCTCGTCCAGCGGACCGGACGAGCTGCGCAATACCCGCATGTCGGCAAACTCCGGCGCGAGGACGGTGATTGGGTCGGCGAGTGCAAAGCGGCCCGCCTCCATCAGGATCAGGGCCGCCAGGGCAGTGACCGGTTTGGACATGGAGGCGATACGATAGATTGTGTCCGGCTCGACCGGCAGGCCTCGGTCGGGGTCTCGCAGGCCCAGATCTGCGGAATGGACCAGGACGCCGTCCCGCCAGACCCGCGTCGCCGCCCCGACGAGGTTGCCGGCCTCCACATGGCCCTTGAGGCTGGCCGTGATCGCATCATCCATGGTCGTGTTCCGCACCAGAAATATAAGACTCCTATTTAATAGATTGCCTATTTTATGCAACTGCCTATCCTGAAGCCATGGCAGAGGACTTCACCGACAATCCCCGCCGGCGCCCAAAGGGCGACAAGCGGGACCGGACCCGTCAGCGCATACTTGAGGCCGCCAGGGATCTGATCCGCGAAAAGGGTCATGAGCAGACCACGCTACAGGCCGTGGCCGCCCGGGCCGGCATGACCAGCGGCGCCATCTATGGCAATTTCAGGAACCGCGATGACCTGTTCGTCGCCCTGTCCGAAGCCTACTGGGTGCCGATCAAGCCGCGCTTCAAGGATGACTCCAGCTTCGCCGAAAAGATGCTGGAACTGGCGCGGGCCACCGTCGCGGCGATCCCGGAGAGACAGGAAGCGGCCTATGGCCGGCTCACCGGCATGGCCCACGCCCTGCGCAGCGAGACCCTGGCCGCCAGGGTCCATGAGGTGACGACAGCGGACTTTGAGCAAGGCGCCGCCTGGATCCGGCAGACAGCCGCCCCGGATGAACTGCCCATGTCGCCCGAGATCCTTGTGCGGGTGATCCACGCCCTGACAGAGGGCCTGATGCTGCAGCGCTTTCTCACCCCCGACCTGGTTCCTGACGAGGTCTTCTACGCAGCCTTCGCAGCCCTGACCGGCAGGCCACGGAACGGAACCCCAGGCCCCTGACCTATCCGGCGGCGCCAAGGGCGCCGAACCGCTCCAGCAGCCAGAAGGCGGCGACCCCGCCGATTGCATAGGCCGGGGCCAGTCGAGCTATCGGAGTCCAGCCGCCGGGAAGAACCGGCTGCAGACGTCGCAGTCCCGCCATCACCACCAGGGCCGCTCCGATGAAGGCCAGCTGCCCGATCTCGACCCCCAGGTTGAACAGCAGGAGCGCGCCCAGTTCCTCCCCCTTGGGCAGCCCGATCTCGGCGACGGCTCCGGCGAAGCCGAGGCCGTGCAACAGCCCGAAAACGAGCGCCACGATCCAGGGACTGCGACGCGCCAGGGTGGGCGGGGCGTCCCGGGGACGAAGCAGTTCGCGGGCGACAAAGACGATGCTCAAGGCGATCAGAATCTCGACCAGCCCGCTATCGACCTTGACGACTCCGAGGGCGGCCGCCCCCAGGGTGATGCTATGGGCCAGGGTGAAGGCGGAAATGGCCTTCACGATCCGCCAGCCCGGGCCGATCAGCAGCAAAAGCGCCAGAACGAATGCCAGGTGATCGACGCCACCGGCAATGTGTTCAACGCCAAGTCCCAGATAGGCCGGGATGGCAACGCCGGCAGGTCCGGCGGGCGGTCCACCCGAATCGATCAGATAGGCCGGATTGACGGGCTTGATGACCGCCGTGATCGTCTGGCCGTCCGGCCGGACGATCCGCACCAGCACATCAGTGACCGATTGCGAAAGGCCGTCGATCTGCAGGGTCTGACCCTGGAGTCCGGGGCCTCCGGTGATTCGCCATTCGCGGATCAGGAACCCCGGGGCCGAATACTCGCGGGCCGGCCTTGCCTCCAGCACCCCCGAGGACAGATGCGGCCGGATCTTCAGGCCCATGCTGCCGACGGTCGGCTGTTTCCAGACCACGACATAGTCGCCTGGCGCTGATTGGGTGATCTGCAACAACGCCGGCCGCACCTCATGGGCGGTCGCAAGGTCAAGCGTCCCCAGCACCAGAAGCCAAAGCCCCGTCAGAAGGCAAAGCAGGCGCCGCCCCATGTCCTTGGTCGGCCTCCCCGCCGGCAGTTTCTGAGCTACGCCTTTGACAGCCTTGGCCGCCGCGAGCAATGTTGCGGAAGGAAGAGCGCCCGACCAAGGGCGCCCGGGAGGGTTCGGGGTGACCAGTTTCTTTAATCGGATGACGGCGCGCGGCTGGATGGTCGCGGGCGTGGCGGCTATTGCAGTTTCCTCTGTGCTGGCAGGCGGCGCGGCCCTGACGGCGGACCAGAAACAGGCTGCAGAGGCTAAGGCCGTCCGGAAGGTGACAGGCCCGCTTCCCGGCTACAACCCTGACCGCAACGCCTATTTTGGCGACCTGCATGTCCATACCCGGCTGTCGTTCGACGCCTATATCTTCAACGTCCGCAGCTCTCCGGATGACGCCTACCGATTCGCCAAGGGCGAGACCATCGGCCATGCGGGCGGCTTCGACATCCGACTCGCCGGCGGACCGCTGGACTTCGTGGCAGTGACCGATCACTCCGAATATCTGGGCGCCATGGAGGAAGCGAACAATCCCGCCAGCCCCCTGTCCAAGCTACCCCTGGTCCAGGGCTTCTTCAGCACCGATCCCGCCAAGATCTCTGCAGCCTTCACGGCGCTGGTCTCGGCGAACCGCAATGGCACCATGCCGAGCGAGTTCAAGGACCCGGCGATCATGGGCCGGGCCTGGAAGGAAATCCGCGACGCCGCCGCCCGCCACAATGAGCCAGGCAAGTTCACCACCTTTGTCGGCTATGAATTCACCTCGGCGCCGGACGGCAAGAACCTGCACCGCAACGTCATCTTCAAGACGGACCGGACCCCCGACCTGCCCTATTCGGCGGTCGAATCCCAGGACCCGGAAAATCTCTGGAAGTCCATGGATGGCTGGCGGGCCCGGGGCATCGAGGCCCTGGCCATTCCGCACAACATGAACGGCAGCGACGGCCTGATGTACCAGGCCAGCCATCTGGGCGGCGGCGACATCGACAAGGCCTATGCCGAACTGCGGATGCGCAACGAGCCCCTGGCCGAGATGACCCAGATCAAGGGCACCTCGGAGACCCATCCGTCCCTGTCGCCCAATGACGAATGGGCCAATTTCGAGCTGATGGAGGTCTATATCGGGACCAACAAGGCCGTGACCCAGTTTTCCGGCGGCTATGTCCGGGACGCCCTGAAAACCGGCCTGAAACTGCAGGACAGCCGGGGCTACAATCCCTTCAAGTTCGGCTTCATCGGCGCCAGCGATACCCACAACTCCTCCCCCGGTTCGGTGGAAGAGCGCAACTATTTCAGCAAGGTCGGCCGGGTGGACGGCACGGCGGCCCAGCGCGGCTCTGTCCCGCCCGGCGGCGGCAAGACCTGGGACGGTGTGAAACTGGATGCGTCCCTGACCGGTGGCAGGCCCTTCGAGTCCTGGGGCGCCTCCGGCCTGGCCGGGGTCTGGGCCGAGGAGAACACGAGAGAGGCCATCTATGACGCCATGCGTCGCAAGGAGACCTTCGCCACCTCCGGCCCCCGCATCCGTGTCCGCTTCTTTGCCAGCTACAACTTTCACGATGGCCTGCTGAGCCGCGGCGACCTGGTCCATCAGGCCTACAGGCGTGGCGTTCCCATGGGCGGCGATCTGAAGACCTCGCGCGGCGCGGCGCCGCAGTTCCTGGTCTGGGGCATGCGTGATCCCAATTCAGGCTATCTGCAGCGGGCCCAGATCGTGAAGGGCTGGATCGAGAACGGCGTCGCCAAGGAAAAGGTGTTCGACGTGGCCTGTTCCGACAACCTGCCCCTGAACCGCAAGACCTGGCGCTGCCCTGACAATGGCGCAACGGTCAACATCGCCACCTGCGAGACCTCGAAGTTCAAGGGCGATGTCGAACTTCGGACCCTCTGGACCGATCCGGACTTCGACCCCCGCCAGCGGGCCTTCTACTATGTGCGGGTCCTGGAAAATCCTTCCTGCCGGTGGTCCACCTGGGATGCGATCCGCAATGGCACGCCGCCCAACCCGAAAATGCTCCCGACCATCATCGAGCGGGCCTGGTCTTCCCCGATCTGGTATGATCCGAAAGCCTGAAGAGTCGGCTCCGGGACGGGACTGGCGTGCTCTGGCGCGGGCCGTCCTGAATGAGCCCCTCACCCATTTCATGGCCATCGGGGTCGTTCTGCTGCTGGCCGCCGCCGGTCTGAAGGCGCTTGAGCGTCCGGTGCTGAAGGTCGATGCGGGCGAGATTTCGCAGCTGGTCGCCTATTGGCAGGTCCAGACCCAGCGCGCCCCGACCCCGGAAGAGCTTCAGGGCATCATCCGCGAACGGGTCGATGAAGAGATTCTGGCGCGGGAAGCCATCCGGCTGGGGCTCGACCAGGACGACCTGATCATCCGCCGTCGCCTGGCCCAGAAGATGGCGTTTGCCGGCGAGGATGTCAGCCCTGTCGCAGAACCCGACGACGCCGCCCTGCGGGAACGGTTCCGTCGCAACCCCGACCAGTACGCCAACCCGCCCCTGCTGACCTTCCGCCATGTCTTCTTCAGTGACGACCGCGCGGGCGGCGGCGGGCGGGTCGCCGCCGAAACTGTGCTTCGAAGCGGAGCGGCCGACAGCGAGACCGGCGATCCCTTCGTCCTGCCGCGCAGCTATCGCCAGGTCCGGGGATCGGACCTGCTGCGCGACTATGGCCCGGACTTCATCCAGGCTGCCCTGACCGCCCCCGTCGGCCAATGGACCGGACCGGTTCGCTCGGCCTATGGCTGGCATCTGCTCCGGGTCGACGCCCGGCAGAAGGGCGGCCCGGCCGATTTCGAGACGGTCAAGGCGCAGGTGCGCGACGACTATCTGGAAGCGGCGCGCGACAACGCCAATGCGGCCTTCATGGACCGCCTGCGCGCGCGATATGTGATCGAGGTGGCGGAGGCCCCTGCCGGGAAGCCTTAAGCCACGATCGGAAACAGCCCCTATCCAGCGGATCGACCCACCTTTCGGTCGCGCGGCTCATCGCACCCTCAAGCCGGGAGCGACGTCGCCATCTCCAGGGGCGTCACATCCACCCCGACCTTGATCACCTGTTCGCCCGAGCCCAGGACCACGCCGCCGATGGGGGCGACGTCGGAATAGTCGCGGCCCTTGGCCAGGACGATATGGTCTTCGGCCACGACCAGGGCGTTGGTGGGGTCAAAGCCGATCCAGCCGACATGGGGTCCGCACCAGAGGTCGACCCAGGCGTGGGTCGCGTCGGCGCCCTCCAGCCGGGGGCGGCCTGGCGCCGGATAGGTGCGCAGATAGCCGCTGACATAGGCCGCGGCCAGGCCCAGGCCCCGCAGGCCGGCGATCATGATCTGGGCGAAGTCCTGACAGACCCCGTGCCGGGCCTCGAAGGCGTCTATGGCCAGGGTCCGGACATCGGTGGAGTCTGAATCATAGACGAAATCCGCCTTGATCCGGCGCGTCAGGTCAAAGGCCGCCTCGATGACCGGCCGGCCGGGCGTGAAGCTGATGGCGGCATAGGCGGAGATGGCCGGATGGGTGGCCGTCATGGCCGTGGGGTAGAGGAAATGCGCCGGCGATCCCAGGTCCAGGCCGGCGACAGCGAAACCCTGTTCCCGAACCCGCTCCCAGGCTTCCCCGCCGAGCGGGGCGGTGCGGACCGGCCGGATGACGTCGACTCTCGAAGAGGCCAGGATTTTCAGCTCGCGATGGGGCGTCTCTATGATGGCGGTGACTACCGGCTCGCCAAACTGGCCGATGTGGTTCTCGATCCGGGTCGGAACCGGGGTGATCTTCAGGCTGGTGGACAGCACCGACTGGTCGGGCGCGGCCTGGGGCGACAGGCGAAGGGCGCAGCGCGCAAAGGTGACGGGCTTTTCGTAGAGATAGGTCGTCAGATGGCGCAGCGAATAGATCACGCCAGGCCGCCGAGCTTCTTGGTCGGAGTGGCGTTCGACCCCTGCAGGAAATAGCGGTCGGCCACGGCATTGGACAGCTGCATGAGCATCTGTTCGAACTCCAGCGCTGTCTCCGCTCCCAGATCGGCCGCATCCTCGGTGTCAACCCGGCTGCCCAGCTGGATCAGCAGGCGCATGGGCGCTTCGGGCATGCCGTCTTCCAGCAGGCTGGGCAGGGCGGCGAAATGGGTGCGCAGGGTCACGACCTGAAAGGCCACGGATCTGGGATTATAGGGATCCAGCATCACCAGATCCCGGACCGGGACCAGGGCCAGACCGACCAGATAGCGGGACCGATAGGTGATCTGGCTGTCCACCAGATCCAGCAGCAGGTCCAGGTCGTCGGGTGTGGCGTCTTCCCCGGCCAGGTGACGCATGATCCGGCAGGTGTTGACCCCCCGCTCGATCCGGCGGCCCATGTCGAGGAAACGCCAGCCCGCCACCCGGTTCATGTTCTCCTGGGCCAGACCCGACAGGGTGGCCAGGGCCTGAAGCGCGGTCTCGGCCCGGGCCAGGCCTTCGGCCTCGGTCAGCAACACCTCGCCCTGACCGGACAGACGCCGTTCCAGGTCCTGCAGCAGTTTCCAGAAGTCTTCCGACAGGCGCTCGCGCATGCTGGCCGCCGCCCGCCGGGCCGAACGGACCAGGCGGATGACCGAACCATAGGCGTCTTCGTCATGCAGGGCGCTGGCGACAAAGCCCGACACCCGCTGCGGCGGATGGGCTTCGCTGACGGCGCCCCATTCGGTCAGCAGCCCCTGCAGCTTGACCATGGTCTCTCCGGCGCTGTGCAGGGCGGCGTCCGAGTCCATCAGGCTGGTGCAGAGGCTTCGCACCAGGCGAAGGGTGCCCTCGGCCCGTTCCAGATACCGGCCCAGCCAGAACAGGTTGTCGGCGGCGCGGCTGGGCAGGTTGCCCATGATCCGCCGCACCTTCACATCATCCCTCTGGGTCATCAGCGAGACCCGGTCGACCGGCCCGTCCGACAGCACCCAGACATCCGCCGCCTGGGCGCCGTCGCCCATGGACAGGGCGCGGGCGTCCTTCTGGTCGGACACACGGCAGAAGCCTCCGGGCATGACCTTCCAGCCGTCCGGCGTTGCCGCCGCAAACACCCGCAGGACGAAGGGGCTGGCCCGGGGCGCGCCATCGCGCCAGGCCGGGGTGGTGGATAGCTTGACCACCTCCTGGCCGACAAAGTCCACGGG
This sequence comes from Brevundimonas vancanneytii, assembly GCA_945861515.1. Lineage (GTDB taxonomy): Bacteria > Pseudomonadota > Alphaproteobacteria > Caulobacterales > Caulobacteraceae > Caulobacter > Caulobacter vancanneytii_A. The sequence goes on from CAMAVA010000005.1 coordinate 32,060, forward strand.
CCGTTCATGCATGGCGTCGATCAGGGACCGACGCATGTCCGGGGTCAGGTCGGCGAGCATGCGCGGGCCCCGGGCCAGGGCCGGGTGCCCCTTGCCGCCAAAGGCCGCTGCAATGGCCAGGCTGTCGATGCGGCTGTCGACCAGGCTGCGCTCCCGGGGCTGGCCGCACCACCAGGTGGCGATGTTGGGCAGAAGCAGGTCCTCGCCCAGGACCCGGCGGCTCAGGGCCGGCAGGAAACTCAGCAGGGCGCGGGATTCCAGCAGGCCGGACCCCGGCATGTTGGACACCACCACCCCGCCGGCCCGAATGGCCTCCAGCAGGCCGGGCACGCCCAGCTGCGAGGCGCTGTTCAGTTCCAGCGGATCGATGAAATCGGCGTCCACCCGCCGCCAGATGACGTCGGCGCGCTTCAGCCCGGCGATGGTGCGCACATAGGCCTGGCCGTCCCGCACGACCAGATCCTCGCCCTCGACCAGCAGGAAGCCCAGATAGCGGGCCAGATGGGCCTGTTCGAAATAGGTCTCGCTGAAGGGGCCCGGCGTCAGCAGGCAGATGCGCGGGTCGCTGCGGTGGGCGGCCTCAGCCAGGCTGGCGCGGAAGTCGCCGAAGAAAGGCGCCAGCCGCTGGACGTTCATGCCGTTGTAGAGGTTGGGAAAGGCCCGCGACAGGACCAGCCGGTTTTCCAGGGCATAGCCAGCCCCTGACGGCGCCTGGGTACGGTCGTCCAGCACCCACCAGCGACCGTCCGGGCCCCGCCCAAGGTCGGCGGCATAGATGTGCATGGGCCGGCCGCCCGGTATCGAGACGCCTCGCATGGCGCGGATGAAGTCGCTGCTGCCGGTCACGGCCGCCGCCGGCAGATGGCCTTCGCTGACCAGCCTGGCTTCGCCATAGACGTCCGTCAGCACCGCTTCGATCAGCCCGGCCCTCTGTTCGACCCCCTTGGCGATCTGGGCCCATTCGGCTTCCCCCAGGATGAGCGGCAGGGGATTGAGCGGCCAGGTCCGTTCGTTGTCATCGCCATAGATGCGGTGGGAGACGCCGCTATCGCGGATATGCCGCGTGGCCAGGGCGAAGCGATCCTCGAACTCGCCGGGCGGAAAGGAGGCCAGATCGCCCAGATACCGCATCCAGGCCTGAGACATGGATCCGTCCCGGCCGATCAGCTCGTCCGGCGCATCGGCGAACGGCCGATAGCTGTCCAGCCATTCCTGGAGTCGGGCCTGCGCGCCGGCCCCTCTACGGCGAAGGGCGGTGTCAGAGGCCACGGGGACGCCTCAGGTCAAGGGTCAGCGGGAATTCCAGGCTGCGGGTTTCCGGCGGGACCTCTATGGCCCCCGGCGTATGGCCATGCTCCTGGAACCGCGCCAGCCGGCGCGCCTGGGCCTCGTAGGAATTGACCGGGACGGTGTCATAGTTGCGCCCGCCCGGATGGCTGACATGGTAGACGCAGCCGCCAAGCGACCGGCCGTTCCAGCGATCAACGATGTCGAAGGTCAGGGGGCCATGCGGCGCAATGGTCGGATGCAGGCCGCTATGCGGCTTCCAGGCCTTGTACCGCACCCCGGCGACCGCCTCACCCGCCACCCCGGTCGGGGTCATGGGCAGGGCGCGGCCGTTGCAGGTGATGACATGCCGTTCGGCCGTCAGGCCGTTGGCCAGGATCTGCAGCCGTTCCACCGAGGCGTCGACAAACCGGGCCGTGCCGCCGCCGACGCTCTGCTCGGCCATGACATGCCAGGGCTCCAGGGCGTGGCGGATCTCCACGGACACGCCGCCATGCTCGACCCGGCCATAGCCCGGGAAGCGGAACTCCCGCTGCGCCTCGAACCACAGGGGGTCGAGCTCGTAGCCGGCGCCCTTCAGGTCATCCAGGACGCCAAGGAAATCGGCCCAGACGAAATGCGGCAGCATGAAACGGTCATGCAGGGTGGTGCCCCAGCGGACCAGGGCGCCGTCCTGCGGCTGGCGGGCGAACCAGGCGATCAGGGCGCGGAGAAGCAATTGCTGGGCAAGGCTCATCCGCGCATCCGGCGGCATTTCGAAGCCGCGGAATTCCAGCAGCCCCAGCCGGCCCGTGGGTCCATCCGGCGAATAGAGCTTGTCGATGCAGATCTCGGTGCGGTGGGTATTGCCCGTCACATCGGCCAGCAGGTTGCGGAACAGCCGGTCGACCAGCCAGGGGGCGGGGGGCGGCGCATCGGCCCCCGGCGCCGGCACCTCGGCCAGCGCGATCTCCAGTTCGTAGAGGCCGTCATGGCGGGCTTCGTCGACCCTCGGCGCCTGGCTGGTCGGACCGACAAACAGGCCCGAGAACAGATAGGACAGGGACGGATGCCCCTGCCAGTAGATCAGCAGGCTCTTCAGCAGGTCCGGCCTGCGCAGGAAGGGCGAATCCTCGGAACTGGCGCCGCCCACCACCACATGATTGCCGCCGCCGGTGCCGGTGTGGCGGCCATCGATCATGAACTTGTCGGCGCCCAGCCGGGTCTTGCGGGCCTCTTCATAGACGCCGGTGGTGATCTCCACGGCATGGCGCCAGCTGCGGGCCGGCTGGATATTGACCTCGATGACCCCGGGGTCCGGGGTCACCTTGATGATGTCGATGCGCGGGTCCTGGGGCGGCAGATAGCCTTCGAACCTCAGGCTCTGCTTCATCTCGCCGGCCACGGCCTCGATCTGGGCGACCAGTTCCAGATAGTCCTCGGCCGACTCGGTGGGCGGCATGAAGACATGCAGCACCCCGTCCCGCGGCTCGAAGATGATGGCGGTGCGGACATGGCCGGTCCGGCCGGTCTTTGTGGCCGCCTCGCCAGCGCCAAGGCTGGCTGCCGCCCGGTCCCGGAAGGCCCTGTGAGGCGGGAGCGCGTCACGCGGCTCGAACGGGTCTCGAACCTGCAGGGTCGGGAAGTCCTCAGGCGACAGGTCGGGCAGACTGCTCAAGGGCAGGCGATAGCCGGCCGGGGACGAGCCGGGCACAAGGAACAGCCGGCCCCGCTTCAGCCGCCAGGCCTCGGTCATCCAGCCGCTGTCCTCGCCCTCGCGCCAGCGGCGGATGGGCAGGACATAGCCCCGGATCCGGGCAAACCGGCCGTCAAATACCTTCAGTAGCTGGGCGCGGTCTTCCGGCGCATCGGTGGACAGGGACTCGGCGTCGAAATTGTCCGGCAGCTTGCCCTCTTCGCCGATCCAGTGAAGCGGGTCTTCCAGCGCCGGCATGGCGCAGCCGGGATCCAGGCCAAGGGTCTCGGCAAACCGGCGGGCGAACCGCCAGGTCTTCAGGTCATCGACCACGGCCCCCCGGGCCGGAGCCTCCCCGGCAATGGTGGAAATGTCGGACCAGACCGGATCTCCGTCCACCCGCCAGAAGAGGGCGAAGGCCCAGCGCGGCAGCACCTCCCCCGGATACCATTTGCCCTGGCCGTGATGCAGCAGGCCGCCCGGCGCAAACCGGTCCCGCAGCCTTCGGATCAGGCCGTCGGCCAGGCCCCGCTTGGTGGGGCCCACGGCGTCGGTGTTCCATTCGGCGGACTCGAAGTCGTCGATGGAACAGAAGGTCGGCTCGCCGCCCATGGTCAGCCGCAGGTCCTGGGCCTGAAGGTCCCGGTCGACCTTCTCGCCCAGCGCATCCAGCGCCGTCCAGCGCTCGGCCTCGAAAGGCATGGTGATCCGCACCGGCTCGATGATGCGCTTGACCGACATCTCGAAGCTGAAATCGACCTCGGCCGGGCTGGCCATGCCGGTGATCGGGGCGGCGGAACTGTGATGCGGCGCGGCCGACAGGGGGATATGGCCCTCACCGGTCAGCAGGCCGGATGTGGCGTCAAAGCCGATCCAGCCGGCTCCCGGGATATAGACCTCGGCCCAGGCATGCAGGTCGCAGAAGTCGACCGCCGTGCCGGACGGCCCGTCCAGTGACCCGATGTCGGCCTTCAGCTGGATCAGGTAGCCGGACACGAACCGGGCGGCCAGGCCCAGCTTGCGGACGATCTGGACCAGCAGCCAGGCGCTGTCGCGGCAGGAGCCGGACGCGAGCGCAAGAGTCTGTTCCGGGATCTGGACCCCCGGGTCCATCCGCACCAGATAGCGGATTTCCCGCTGCAGACGGGCGTTCAGGTCGACCAGGAAATTGACGGTGCTGGGCGCAGTGGGCGGCAGGGCCGCGACATAGGCCTCCAGCGCCGGGCTGTCGTCCTCGACCGACAGATAGGGGGTCAGTTCCCGCGCCAGTTCCGGCGGATAGGCGAATGGCAGGGCCTCGGCCAAGGGCTCGACGAAGAAGTCGAAGGGATTGATCACCGACATCTCGGCGGTCAGGTTCACCTCGACGCTGAACTCCCGCACGGCTTCCGGAAACACCAGCCGGGCCAGCCAGTTGCCGAAAGGGTCCTGCTGCCAGTTGATGAAGTGTCCGGCCGGCGCAATCTTCAGGGCATAGCTCTGCACCCGGGTCCGGGTATGGGCGGCGGGCCGCAGCCGCACCACCTGGGGCCCCAGGGTGACGGGACGGTCATAGCGGTACCGGGTCTTGTGATGCAGTGCGACCGTAATCAACGCCTAAGTCTCCGCCCCGGCGGCCCTCAGGCCGTCTCGCCCTGACTGCTACACCATCCCCCCGCCCCGGGTCTCGCGCCACGGCGAATTGATGCGGTTGCGGAGGGATTGCCCAGAGCGTCAGCGTTCTGAGGCGGCGGGGCGCCGATTGTCGGGACAGGTTATCCGCACCTCTTCTCCCGCCCGATGCTGACCGGCGCATCGCAAAATGCAGAAAATTAAATGAACCTGTTCATTTTATTTTCTGGACCTGCTACAGCCCCCTCGCCAGCAGGGAGACAGGCCATGGCCGAAGCGCCGACCATCGATCACGAGTTCGCCGAAAAATTCCTCAAGTCCGTCAACACACCCCTGGACTACGGGATCTACTACCTGTTCCACGACTGGTGGGAGAAGGCGCCCGCCGGGGCGATCGAGGCCTATAGCCGCGAGCTGGCGTCGATTCCCGAGGCAGGGCCCTTCATCCGCCAGGGCTACATTTCCGAGCCCCTTTCCCTGGAACGGCTGGCGCAGTGTTCGTCGGGCACCCTGGGCCATGCCTATCGCCGGTTCATCCTGGACAACGGCCTGGAACAGAACCTCGGCCGCAACTATCGCCTGTTCAATGAAGATCTGCAGAAGTCCGGCAAGCTGGACCGCCTGCCCCCCGACCTCAGCTACATGATGGTGCGCGGATTCCAGATCCACGACTTCCTGCATGTCCTGACCGGCTATGAAGCGACCAACCGGGGCGAACTGGCCCTGGCCGCCTTCTATCTGGCCCAGCTGCGCTTTCCCTATCACGCCATGCGGGTTGCGGTGACCACCGCCCATGTCGCCTTCCTGAGGCCAGGCTCGATCATCGAGTTCATGGACGCCTTCGTCGATGGCTGGTCCTATGGCCGCTCGGCCCGGAACCTGAACTTCGAACGCTGGGAAGACGAGCTGGACACCCCCCTGTCCGTGCTGCGCTCACGAATGAACTTGAACCGCGAGGGTCTGGCCGCATAAAGGTCGGATGCCCCGAAAGCCGGCCACAGAAGAACATAAACAGGCCGCAAGGCGGCGCCTCCAGAAGGCCGCCGCCGGCCTCTATGCCGAAAAGGGAGCGACGGGCGTTACCGCCCGCGCCATCGCCAACCGGGCGGGCATGTCGGTCGGCGCCCTCTATTCCCATTTCGGCAGCCTGCAGGGACTGATGCAGTCTTTGTGGCGGGAGCCCGTTGAGCAGATCAATCGGCAGCTGGAACAGATCGCGGCGGACCATCCAGACCCCGTCGATCGGCTGCGGGCCCTGCTCGGGACCTATGTCGATGTGGCCCTGGATCGGCCGGAACTGTTTCGCGGGGCCTTCCTGTTCGTGCGTCCGGAGACCTTGCCGAGGCCGGAGCGGGAGCCCCTGGACAGCGCCGCGTTCGCCGCCCTGCTGGTCGCCGCCGTTGCGGATGGACAGGCCAGCGGCGCCCTGGCCCCCGGAGATCCCGGCCGGCTGGCCCAGCTGGCCTGGGCCGGACTGCATGGCGCCCTGGCCCTGCCGATCAATTTTGACCGCCTGGCCATCGACGACACCCGCGCCCTGGCCGGCGACATGATCAAGCTGCTGCTGGCCGCCCTGGCCTCACCGGGCCCCGCATGACCAAGTTGTAACTGTCCGCACGGCGCCAGCCGCCTATATCCCCGGGCGGGCGAAACCGTGCAGGACGGATTTGCGCCGGCGCCAAGGGTGCAAGTCATGATGTCAGTTCGTTTGGTTCTGCTTGCCGGCGTCGCCATAGCCTCCGTGTCCGGGGCGGCCCAGGCCCAGACGCCTGCCCCTGCCCCTGCCTCGTCTCCCGCGCCAGCCGCCGCCAAGCCTGCAAGCAAGGACGCCGAGGTTGAGGGCGTGGTCGTCACCGCTCGCCCCAATGAGGTTCGGACCACCAGCGAGGGGACCAGCTACAGCCTGGCCGATGACCTGCAGGCCAATACCGGCACCCTGGCCGACGCCCTGCGCAACATTCCGTCGGTCGAGGTCGACCCGGACGGCAATGTCAGCCTGCGCGGCGATTCCAACGTCACCATCCTGATCGACGGTCGCCCCGCCGGCCAGTTCAACGGCCCCAGCCGGGGCCAGCTGATCCAGCAGGTTCCGGCCACCGGCTTCGCCCGGATCGAGGTCCTGACCAATCCCGCGGCGGCGCTCAGCCCCGAGGGTTCCGGCGGGGTGATCAACCTGATCTCCAAGCCAAAGACCGTAAGGGCGGGCCAGACCACCAACGGCTCCCTGCGCGCCAATCTGGGGGACACGGGCCGGTACAACTTCGGCGCCAGCCTGACCCATGCCAATGGCCCCACCACGGTCTCCGGCGACATTGGACTGCGTCACGACCGCTTCCTTCAGGACCTCGACCGGGTGCGCGAGCGTCTCGACCCCGGCTCCGGCCAGTTTCTCGAGGGGCGCCAGACCCAGACGACCGAAGGCGATTCCGACAGCGCCTTTGTGCGCCTGTCGGTCGAACATAACCTCGACGCCAGGACCCAGCTGACCGGCGAGATGCGCCATACCGACGTCGACAGCGCCGCCGACACCCTGGACCTGTTCGAGTCGGACGCCGTCGGCGGCGGCCTGGCCTCCGGTTATCGCCGCGCCTCTGAAGGCGGCTTCAAGGGGCAGTTTTCCGGCGCCACGGCCCGGGTCGTCCGGCGCTTCGAGGGTCAGGGCCATGAATGGTCCAATGAGCTGCGCTATGATCGCAACAGGTTCGGCATCGACCTGAACACCTTTGTCGACCAGCTGATCCCGGCGGCGGCGCCCTTTTATGAGCGGCTGGACAACCAGAACCGGTCCGACCAGATCGGTTTCACCAGCGCCTATGTGCGGCCCATGAAGGACGGCGCCAAGCTGCGTCTGGGCTTCGAGCGCCAGAGTCAGGATCAGGAACAGGACAACGCGTTCGCGCGCGGTCCGACGGCCTCTACCCTCGCCCTGGATCCCCGGGTTTCCAACCGGTTCGCCTTCGAACAGACGGTCTACGCCCTCTATGGAACCTATGAGCGGCCATTCGGCGAGAAGATCAGCGCCCAGCTTGGCCTGCGCCTGGAACAGGCCAATCTCGAGCTGGACCAGAAGACCACCGGCATCCGCACATCCCAGGACTATTTCCGGGCCTATCCGACCTTCAGCGCCTCCTATCAGATGACCGACACCCAGACCCTGCGGGCCAGCTATGGCCGCCGGATCCAGCGGCCCGGCGGCCGGGAGCTGAACCCTTTTCTGAGCTACGAGGACAATCTGAACCTGCGGTCCGGCAATCCGGGCCTCTTGCCACAGCAGACCGACGCCTATGAGCTGATCTGGCAGCGCAGGATCCAGCAGACCTTCTACCAGGCGACCCTTTACTACCGGGACACCCAGGACGCCTTCACGCCGGTCACGACCGATCTGGGCGGCGGGGTATTCCTGACCCGGCCCCAGAACCTGGGCGCCAACAGCTCCACCGGGCTGGAACTGGTGGCCAACGGGGCTCTGGTTCCGACATTGCGCTACAATGCCAGCATCAACCTGTTCCGCCAGACCATCGACGCCGCCGGCCTGCCCGGCGCCGTCGACAGCGAGGGCGAGAGCGTCTCGGGCCGCCTGACCCTGAACTGGCAGCCGACCCAGCAGGACTTTGTCCAGCTGTCGGGCGTCTGGGGCGGCACGCAGCGACTGGCCCAGGGCACGCGGGAGCAGTCCACCCTGGTCAATTTCGGCTATCGGCGGAAACTGAACAGCGCCTGGTCGGTCAATGTCACGGTCCGCGACCTGCTGGATGATTTCGGCTCCACCACCCGGATCGGCACGGCCAGCTTCTCGGACAGCACGGACCAGGTGTTTGGCGGCCGGGCCGCGTTCATCGGCCTGACCTGGACCTTCGGCGGCGGCCAGCAGCGCCCCGAACAGTTCGACTTCTCGGCGCCGGCGACGGGGGGCTGAGGCGGTTCAGTCTCCACGCCCCCTTCCCTGGCGTCTGGCTTGCCCCCGTCTGACGGGCGGCTCATCATCGGCATGACAGACCAAGGCTCCAGACAGAAGGGCTCTCAACATGGCGTTGGAAGCGATGCAGGACAGCGGCGAAGAGAGCGTCACCTATCGGGTGCAGGACCATGTGGCGGTCATCACCCTGAACCGGCCGCAGCAGCGCAACGCCCTGAATTTCGACGCCTATGACCGGCTGGAACGGGCCCTGCGGCGGGTGGTCAAGGACCCGGAGGCACGCTGTGTGGTGGTGACCGGCGTGGATCCGGCCTTCTGTTCCGGCGACGACGTCCGCGAGATCATGGCCGGGCCCAAGCCCGCCGTCGCCCCGCCCCCGGTGGTGCGGCACCAGCCGACCCCGGCGGCGATGGCGGCCCTGGAATGCGACAAGCCGATGATCGCCGCCATCAATGGCGCGGCCGTCGGGTGGGGCATGGAACTGGCCCTCTATGCCGACATCCGGATCGCCAGCGAAAAGGCGAAGTTCGCCGAGCTGTTCATCAAGCGCGGCCTGGTCTGCGATGTCGGCGGGTTCTACCGCCTGCCCTCCATCGTCGGCCCGGCCAAGGCGGCCGAGCTGTTGTTCACCGGCGATGTCATCGATGCGGCAGAGGCCCTGAAGATCGGCCTGGTCACGGAGATGACGCCCCACGAGGCCCTGATGGAGCGGGCCATGGCCATGGCCGCCCGGATCGCGGTCAACCCGCCACTCGCCCTGCGCTACATGAAGGAAGGCCTGCGTCGCAGCGCCGCCGGCGATCCGCGCGAACTGGGCGCCTGGGCCATCGAGACCATCCGCGCCCTCATGAAGACGGAAGACCATCGCGAGGGCGTGGCCAGCTTCCTGGAAAAGCGGGCGCCGGTCTTCACCGGAAAGTAGCGGCCAGAACGCGCGCCGGCCGGTCAGGTCTTGATCAGATAGCCGCCCGGAGCCGAGGCCCAGCCAAACTTGCGGATGCGCGGCGGCCGGCCCTCGAAGAAGGTCTCGACGGCCTCGGTCTCGCCCGGCCATTCGCGGATGGCGAACTCGTCGAACAGCACCACGCCGCCGGTCAGCAGCCTGGGCCAGAAGGCCTTGAGGGCCGCCAGGGTCGGCTCGTACAGGTCCATGTCCAGGTGCAGCAGCGACAGGCGAAGTCCGGGGTTCTCGGCCACATACTGCGCCGCCGTCTGGCAGACATCGCCATCGACCAGCTCGATCCGGGGGCGCACCTGGACAAAGGCGTCGCGATTGAAGGCATCGACCAGAGCAAACAGGGTGTCGCGGAAGGCGCCGGGATTCCAGCCTTCGGCGGTGTTGCCGACCCGGTCGTCCAGGCCATCCTTCTCGGTGCGGTCGGCCAGGCCCCTGAAATGGTCAAAGCCCAGCACCTTGCGGGTGCGGTCGCCAGGACAGAAGGTTTCGAGGAAGCGGGCGAAACTGAGCAGGGAAGCGCCCTTGTAGACGCCGCATTCGACGATATCGCCCGGCAGGTCCTCGACCAGCTTGAAGACCTCGTAATGGGCAAAGGCCTTCATGAAATGCATGCGTCGGCCGAAACTGCCGAGATTGGCGATCAGGTCGTGATCATCGATATGGGTCCGGAGGAGTTCGCGCAGGGTCTCGTCGGCGGGGATCATGGCTGTTCCTCGGAATGGATCAGGTCGGGATAAAGGGATTTGAAGGTCTCGAAACCATCGGCCCGACGGTTGCGCCAGCCGCGCGAGAGCATCTCCGGCGCCAGCAGGTCGCCAAACCGGATCTGAAGCGAGAAACGATGGCGCGGGCCGGGGTTGAAGCCGGAGCGGTGGACCAGGCGGTTGTGAAACAGGGCCACGTCGCCGGGATCGAGGATCAGGGTGCGGGCCACGGCGTCAAAGCCGGCCTGCAGATGTTCGGCGATGAAGGCATCGCGGGTGGCCAGACGCCGGCCCTCGCCATTGCGCTTGAACCGGATGTCCACCGGATAGAGGCGGTCTGACATGTCGGGGGCGGCCTGGATGGAGCCATTGTGCGGCCCGGCGGGCGTCAGGGGCAGCCAGGCCGTGACGAACCGGTCGCTGAGGACGTTGTAGGGAAAATCCTGGTGCCAGCCGAAACCGCGCCAGGCCTCGCCGGCCAGGTCCATGCGGAACACGGCATGCTGCAGCGGCGCGTGGACCCGCGTGGCGCCGATCATCCCTTGCGCGGTGGCGACCAGCGCCTCGGCCGTGACCAGCCGCTGGAAGATGAGGGTCTCGCGGAAGGCGTCATAGACCTCGCCCAGCCGCGCGCGGTCGCCAAGTCGAAGCGCGTCGACAACCTGGTCAAGATCGGCGCCGGGGGCGGAACCCGGGGCCATCATGTCGACCAGGGTGGCGACGGCTTCGTCGACAAGCGCCGCCGGAATCAGGCCCTTTTCGAGGCGCAGCAGGGCGTCATTCCCGTCCGCAAGGGTCGAATGCAGGCCTGCCTCGATTGCTGCGCCGGGAGAGTCCATGTCGCAAAGGCTAGTCACATCCGGTTAACCATCCCTGTAGGTCCTCAGGCCTGGTTGACGCTGTTGGCCTTTATGCGGGCGGCGCCTTCCGCATCCAGATCGATGCGGGTGTCATCCAGCCTGAGGGGCCCGAGCAGGCCGGCGTTGATCCGGTCCAGCCCGCCCCGGGCGCCGGGCGCCCGCTCGAACAGATAGCGCAGGGATATCCGCTCCTGATCGGTCGCATCCGGCTGGGTCCCGTGCAGGGTGCAGGCATGCCACATGGAGACCGAGCCGGCCTCGCCCAGCAGGAGGACCTGGCGACAGTCCATCTCCCGGTCGCCGCTGCGATAGCGCCAGTGATCCGCGTCCCTGCGGCCCAGGTCATGCGGGAAGACAGCAGCGCCCAGCCGGTGACTGCCCTCCAGCAGATAGAGGGGCGCATCGTCCGGCCCGACCCGGGAAAGATAGACATAGAGGGTCAGGAAGTCGGCCTCGCGACCTTTGAAATCGATCAGGTCCTGATGGAAGTCGATCCCATAGAAATAGGTCACATCGCAGTAAAGGGGCTGCACATAGGGCCCCAGATTGTTGACCGGATTGCCGGCGATCCGCGCCTTCAGCCAGGCCGGCATGGCGCTGTCCGGAACGCCGCAGACCACCTTGCGATCAAGGATGCGATAGCCCGGCCCCAGGACCGCGGTCAGCCCCGCGACGATCTGCGGCGCTTGTTCGACAAAACCCAGCCGGTCCGCGAACCGCTCCAGCAGGTTGCGCCCTGGGCGTGGATTGACCCCGCGATACTGGGGATCGGCGTCGAACGCCGCCTCCTCCAGAAACAGATCGCCCCCCCAGGCACGGTCCGCTTTCAGATCCGCCAGAAGCGCGGCGCAGGCTTGAGGATCCACGGGCTCGAGAAACCGATGAACGCCCCGCGCGATGAAATCATCGACGACGGTTGAGTCTTCTGTCCCTGAAAGGTCCGCCGAAATCATGGTCAGGCCTCCGCGTCCTTCGCATGCAGACTGGCCCATAGAGAGCGACCGACGTGGTTAATGGTGCGTAAACTGCAGGGGCCGCCTGTCGCCCGGACCCCTGGCCGCAGATCAGATCGATAGATCTGCCGCCTTCAGGATCGCCCAGGTCATGCTGCGACCCCGCCCCGCAATAGACGGCCCGGGCGGGCGCCCGTGTCGACGCCGTTTCGCCGGGTGATCTGGCCATTGATCAGGGTGGCGATGTAGCCGCTGGCCGATTGCAGAAGTCGGGCGCCGCCGGCGGGCAGGTCGTGGTGCAGGGCCATCTCGCCCATGGCCAGGTTTTCAAAGTCGATGACATTGATGTCGGCCTTCATGCCCGGGGCGATCAGGCCCCGATCCAGGAAGCCGAACAGTTCGGCGTTGCGGCGGGTCTGCTTGTGAATGACCTGGGCCAGGGGAATGGTGTCGCCGCGCTTGCGGTCCCGGGCCCAGTAGGTGAGCTGATAGGTCGGGTTGACCGCATCGAAGATGAGACCGACATGCGCGCCGCCATCGGACAGGCCGACCACGGTGCTGTCATCGACCTGCATTTCCCGCACAGGATCCAGGCTATAGCCCGCGAAATTGGTGAAGAAGACCACGGCAAACCGGTCGCCATCCCCGGCCGTCAGATAGTCATAGAGATAGGAGGTCCCGTCCGGATGGCCGCTGGACTGGGCCAGGGCGGCAAAGCTCTGGTCGGCTGTCGGCTCGTAGTCGGAGCCGGCCTCCAGGGCGAAGCACATCTCCATGGGCAGGTTGGCGGTGACGATGACGCCTTCCATCTTGCCGGGGAATTCCGGCGGGATGTTCCCTTCGGCCAGGATCCTGGCCTTGGTCTCCGGCTGGCGCAGGATGGCCAGGCGCTCCGCCTTCGGCAGGTCCTTCAGGGCGACGAAGGACGGCTTGGCCATGAAGGGGTTGTAGGAGTCGATCCCGAACACCAGGCCGGTCGGCCGGCTGCCGACCTGCGGAAAGACCCTGGCGCCGGCGGCGTTGCCTTCCTTGACCAGGGCGATCACCTCGCGCCAGCGGTCCGGCGCATCAGCGGTCTCGAACAGGGTGAAGGTGGCCGGCCGGCCGCTTTCCTGGCTGAGGCGAGAGATCAGCCCGACCTCGGACTTCAGGGGGGAATGTTCAGCCACCGCCCCGCCCTCGCCAAGGGTGCTGGACGGAATGATCTGGAAGACGCCCGATCCGGCCCGCTTCATGGCCTGGGCGAGGCCCAGCAGTTCGGGTTCATCGGCAAAGGTGCCGGGCACCGGATCGCCATGGATCGACCGGTGGCCCATGATGCGCGAGGTCGAAAAGCCCACCGCCCCGGCCTTCAGGGCCTCTTCGACAATGCCCGCCATGGCGGAGATGTCTTCAGACGTGGCCTCTGCATTGTCCCGGCCGCGCTCGGCCATGACATAGTTGCGCACCGCGCCATGGGCGATCATCGAGCTGACATTCAGGGCGTACTGACGCCCGGCCAGATAGTCGAGATACTGGGGATAGGTCTCCCAGGCGCCCCAGGGCATGCCTTCGTAAAGAGCCGTGCCGGGGATGTCCTCGACCCCCTCCATCAGTTCGATCAGATGCACCTCGCCGCCCTTCGGCACCGGCGCGAAACCGACCCCGCAATTGCCCATGACAATGGTGCCGACCCCGTGGCTGGCCGAGGGGTTCATCTCGGAGTCCCAGGTCACCTGGCCGTCATAATGGGTGTGGATGTCGACCCAGGCCGGGGTGACGATGGCGCCAGCGGCGTCGATGACCTCCCGGGCCTCGCCGTCGATCGTCTCGGACACGGCGACGATCACGCCGTCCTGCACCGCCACGTCCAGCCGCTGGCCGGCCGAGCCGCTGCCGTCGAAAACGGTCCCGCCGCGAATGAGGTAGTCGTACATGGGCGTCCTCCTGGTCCGGTTCAGGGCCCGGGCGTCGAGGCCCGGCCTGTCATGTCTTGGACGCCTTGGAATTCGGGGACGTCGCCCGGGGTCCTGGCCTGAGCCGCGGCCGCTGAGCGACGCGGGTTGGGCAGGACCCTGTTTTCTGCGGTGGACTGTCCGCCCCTGACACTGGGGAAGTCGAGGCAAAAATGCCGCTCTGTCGGTCCAGACGGGCCCTGGCGGGCATGGTTTTGCCGATTGGGGACTGGCGAAGCACTGACAATTCAGCGCAGGGTAGCCGATGGAAAGCGGCAAGGCTCCAAGGCGGCCAGCCGCGCAGGAATGGCGGGGAAGACAGGATGATCAAGTTTCGTGATGGCTGGGTGCGGGTCGCGTCGATCCTGGCGCTCCTCCTGCCGGCCTATTTCGTCCTTGCAGCGCTCCTCACCAAGTTCGGTCTGGTGGACTGGCGGATCGGCTTTGGTCTGCTGGTGTTCCAGCTGGGCGCCCTCGTTCTGCTTGCGGTCCTGCTGATCACCTTTGTCGGGCTGCTTCTGTCCCTGCTGGTCAAGCCCCGGCACGGCTGGCGCACGGCCCTGGCTTCGCTGCTGGTTCCGGTTCTGGCGCTGGGGTTCGTGGCCAGCGTCATGAACCAGGCCAAGACCATTCCGCCGATCCATGACATCGCCACAAACATCCAGGACCCGCCGCAGTTTTCGCCCGCCGTCCTCGCCGCCCGCGCCGCTGTAGCCGGCGGCAACCCGGTGACCTCGATGACCGAACCGGTGGCGATGCTGAAGGGCCAGTCGGTGGGCCAGGCCGGACAGGCGGCCAACCCCGACCTCGCCTCCCTGACCCTGCCCCTCGCCGTGCCGGCCGCCACAGAGCTGGCCGCCAAGGTGGCGACGGACATGGGCCTAAAGGTTGCCACAACAAGCCCGGCGACAGGCCAGGTCGAGGCCACGGCGGAATCCTTCTGGTTCGGGTTCAAGGACGATGTCGCCATCCGGGTCCGCCCCGGCGCCGACGGCAGGTCCTCGATCCTCGACATCCGCTCCACCTCCCGCGTCGGGATGAGCGACCTTGGCGCCAACGCCAAGCGCATCCGGACCCTGCTGGCGGCCATCAAGGCGAAGGCGCCGGCGAAATAATGCTCCCCCAGGGCTGACGGTCCGGTTCCGGGGGGATGTCGCCTGCGCCAGGTGGCGGAAAGGCGCCCATCTTGTGTAGTTATAAATTTATAATTATAGTGTTCTCATGATCGACATTCGGTTTGAGTGGGACGAAGCCAAGAACCGCTCAAATCAGCGCAAGCACGATGGTGTAAGTTTTGAAGAGGCCCGGCAGGTCTTTCGGGATCCTCTGCATGTATCGGTGCAGGATCGCGTCGAGGATGGCGAACTGCGCTGGCAAACAGTCGGCGCAGTGCAGGGCTTTGTGATCCTGGTGGTAGCGCACACATTCACGGAGGAACAGGCAGACGGCGGATCGGTCGAGATCATCCGAATTATCTCAGCCAGGCGGGCCACCCCAAGAGAGAAGCGACGCTATGAAAACCAAGAAGGCTAATTCCACTCCGGAATCTCCGCAGACGGAGTCGGAAGCTCAGCTTCGGCATTTGGCCGACCTGGCATCGCTGCCAGACGAGTCTATCGACACAAGCGACATTCCGGAACTGTCCGACGACGCCTGGAGCGCTGGTGTCCGGGGTCGCTTCTACCGGCCTGTAAAGCAGCAAATCACGGCCCGTGTAGACTCCGACGTGCTGGAATGGCTCAAGTCACAGGGCAAGGGATATCAAGGACGCCTGAACGCAATTCTGCGACGGGAAATGCTGGCTTCGCTCAAACAGTCCCGACGGGCGTAGGGAATGCGCTTGTGAACGAAGATCATGAGGCGTTCCGGTTGGCTCTGGCCAAGGGCTCCGGTCGGGCCATGATTATCCTCCGGCGGGTCGGCGGAAATGAATCGATCCGGGAAGCGCTCCTGAACGGCTGCCTTCGTAACCTGGCCTACGATCCGCAGAGTGAAAGTGAGCGCAGCGCATACCTGGCGAGATTGATCGGCGAGGCGGGACTTCGCACTGATTTGTTTCACGCCCTGATCAAAATTCTTGAGTCAACGCCAGATGATGACCTGAATACACCGCAAATTTTCGCAGTCCTGTCGCGACTGGCCTGCGCCCATGATGATCTGGATGCTTCTGCGCTGCAACGCGTCTTCGCCGGCTTGTCCGCAGAAGATCAGCTGGATTGCATGGATGCACTGGTCCGGCTTGATGGGTTTCCGGCGTTACTGGACTGCGCAGAGCGGCTGTGCGCGAACCTCCCGGAAGACGGCTGGCTAGGGGAAGACCTGATCGAGGCGCTGCGGGAGCGTGACGGCCCGGAGGTCGATCAGACGCTCCTCGTTCTGCGCGCCCAACATCCGTCACTTGCCCAGCTGATGTCGTTCCTCGACGCCCGAGAGGCGGAGCAGAAAACGCCTGCGCTGCCAGTCGTGGAATACGACTTCCCGGAAATTCGCGCCACCCTTCGTCTTGGCAAACGCCCCTCCGGAATTCGGATGTGGGCGCTCACCGATGATCATTGGGGAATCCTCGCGGACGACCTGGTGGCTTGTAGAGACGACGACCCCGTGCTGCCTTACTTGAGATTGTTCTCCTATCGACGGTTCCCCAAGGAACCACAATTGCTTGAACGTTGGACTGCCCGCACGGACTCTCAAATTGCCTGGGCCGCCATGAGGGCCATGAGCCGGATCAAATCCCCCTTTGTGCGGAACATGGCGCTGCAGCGTCTGGAAGCGGGTGACGGAAGCGGCGTTGGTCTGCTTCGATCAAACTACGTTGCCGGCGACCTTGCGAGGATTGAACCCCTGTTCCGCGCGCCATCCGAAAAGTATCAGGCGCACGACCTGGGCATGGCAGTATTGGACATTCTCGAGAACAATGAAGTTCCCACCGAAGAGCGCCGAGAAATGCTCCTTCTGGTCTACACATGCACACCGTGCAGCTATTGTCGCCGTGACGTGGTTTCCGAACTGTTGGAGAAGCATGAAGTGCCCGGATGGATAGCTGAAGAATGTCGGTTCGACGCCGATCCGGATACGGTCAAACTCTTCAGCCTCTGAGAAAGCTCCCGATTCGGACGCGCACTTCTAGCGGCCATCAAGACGAAGGCGGCGCAGAAGTGATGCTCCCCCAGGGCCGCAAGCCAGATACAAAGGGGTCTCCAATCCCTCTGTCAGCCCGATTGCTCGGCTGACCGGATGACGAGCTGGAGGTGATGCCCTTCATCATCAGTGCGCGAGGATCGCCCTGCCCCAAAGGGGGCAGGGTCCTGAGATTTACTATCGCGGCGGCATGCGGATGGCGCCGTCGAGGCGGACGGTTTCGCCGTTGAAATAGCCGTTGCGCAGCATGGTGAGGGCCAGGTCGGCATACTCCTCCGGGTCGCCCAGGCGGCGGGGGAAGGGCACGGAGTTGGACAGGCTTTCGAAGATGGCCGGGGCCCGGACCCGGACGTTCAGCATGGGCGGGGTGGCCATGATGCCGGGCAGGATGGTGTTGATGCGGATGCCTTCATTGGCCAGGTCCCGGGCGATGGTCAGGGTCATGCCCTTGATGGCGGCCTTGGCGGCGGAATAGGCCACCTGCCCGACCTGGCCGTCCTCGGCGGCGACCGAGCCGGTATTGACGATGGCGCCCCGCTCGCCCCGCTCGTCGGGCTCCAGCGTCGCCATGCCGGCGGCGCTCTTGACTATGCAGCGGAAGGTGCCGACGGTGTTTAAGCCCAGCACCCATTCGAAGTCGGAGACGACGAACTGCTTGATCTCGCCGGTCTGGCGATCCCGGGCGATGGTCTTGCCGCCCCGGCCGCCGCCGGCGCAGTTGACCAGAATCCGCTCCTGGCCATGGGCCGCCCGGGCCTTGGCAAAGCCGGCCTCGACCGACTCCTCGCTCATGACATTGACCTCGCAGAACAGGGCGCCCGTTTCCTCGGCCTTGCGGGCGCCGGTTTCCGGATTGAGGTCGAAGATGGCGACCTTGACGCCCAGGTCGCGCAGCGCCTTGACCGTGGCGGCCCCCAGGCCCGAGGCGCCGCCGGTGACGACGGCGGAGACCTTACTGTCGATCTTCATGCTGTTTCTCCCTGTGATTTTTTACTGGCCCTTGGCGGCCTGAAATGTTGGAGGACAGTTCAGTCCCGGCGCCGCAGGGTCAGGCAAGTGGCGGATTTGATTGGCCCGAAAGTCGCCGCCTGGCAGGCCTGATTGCGGCATGGCGCGGCCGGAAGTTTTGTCCCATAGACGGGCGATCAAACAGCCAATGGACCCGCCATGACCTTCAAGGCCCTGCTCGCAACCCGGATCGAACGCAATGTCTCCGTCGACCTGGTGGAGATGGGCGAAGACCAGCTGATGGCCGGCGATGTCTGCATCGACGTCGACTATTCGACCGTGAACTACAAGGACGGCCTGGCCATGGCCGGCCGTCCGGGCGTGATCCAGACCTGGCCCCTGATCCCCGGGATCGACCTGGCGGGAACCGTGACCGCGTCGGAGCATGCCGGGTTTGCCCCGGGCGAACGGGTGGTGCTGAATGGCTGGGGCCTCAGCCAGACCCATCATGGCGGATACGCCCAGAAGGCGCGGGTCAGCGGCGACTGGCTGATCAAGCTGCCGCCGAACATCAGCACCCATGACGCCATGGCCATCGGCACGGCGGGCTACACCGCCATGCTGAGCATCCTGGCGCTTGAACATAACGGCGTGACCCCCGATCGGGGCGCGGTCCTGGTGACCGGCGCCAATGGCGGGGTTGGCTCCGTGGCGATCATGATCCTGGCCGGACTGGGCTATCGGGTCATCGCCTCGACCGGCCGTCCGGAAGAAGCCGACTATCTGAAAGGTCTGGGCGCCGCCGAGATCATCGATCGCAGCAGCCTGTCGGAGGCCGGCCCGCCCATCGCCGCGCCCCGCTGGGTCGGGGCCGTGGACAGCGTCGGCAGCCACACCCTGGCCAATGTCCTGGCCCAGACCGACTATCGCGGCGCAGTCGCCGCCTGTGGCCTGGCCCAGGGCGTGGACCTGCCGGGCTCGGTCTTCCCCTTCATCCTGCGCAACGTCACCCTGGCCGGGATCGATTCCGTCAATGCCCCGACATCCGTCCGTGTTC